>LKUE01000246.1 GCA_001412365.1 Desulfuromonas sp. SDB
CAGGAGAAAAAATGAAAGTTGGCATAATTATCTGTGAACGTTACAAGGATTGCACTGGAGGGAAGTGTTTCCGGGCTATGCACAACCGGGAAGGAGCTTTCAGCATCTACCCTAAAAATGAAACACTGGATATAGCAGGATACACTTCCTGCGACGGCTGTCCGGGAGGAAATATCGAGTACTGTCCTGAGGAGATGATTAAAAACGGTGCAAAGAAAATACACCTGGCTACCGGGCTGGTGGTGGGTTATCCCCCCTGCCCTTATTTAAGTTACTTTGTAAATTATATACAGGAAAAATTTAAAATCGAAGTGGTGGTGGGGACTCATCCTATTCCGGAGAAGTACTATCTGACCCACCAGAAATTGGGCACATGGAATGATGAATTTTGGCAAAAATACCTTGCCCCAACTTTATCTGATCAGGATGTCCGGCTAAATTATAATTAATATTCAGGATTGCTGGTGATTATTCAATAAATTCAGAAGGGGCAATCCACCCCAGGGTGGAAGGATAACTCCAGGTGTGACCAGCCATCCAGCGGTCATCCCCATTTCCCGGATAATCGTCCTTGATCCCCCTGCGGATGCCGAAGTGAAGATGAGGAGTCCAATGGGGATAACTTCCTCCGCTTCCATCTTCATCATCATCAGCTAAATGAGCAATTAACTGACCGCAGTAAACTTCTCCCCCGGTTACTTTAAATCTTCGGGTGCTGAGATGTCCGTACAGGGAATAAATATTTAACTGGGGGTGATCAATAATTATCAACCAGCCGTATCCTGCCATTTGACCGGAATAGCTGACTACTCCGTCGGCTATAGCGTATACCGGAGTGCCTCCTTCCCCCAGAGCATCTTCAGCAGCATGATATCTGCCGCTGCTGGTTCTATTGCCGAAGGTCTGAATTATCTGATAATTTTCCAATGGATATCTAAGTAAACTACTTAATTGGTAAGCACTTACTTGGTAAGTACTTACTTGAGGAATATATGATGAATCGGTGACATATCGGGTATGCTGACAACTGCTTGCTGCAGTCAACGTTATGATTACCAGAAGGATATATTTTATTTTAAATTTATTCTGCATGTTTAAATAATTTTAATTTATTTTCTTAAATTTTCAAGTTTCAAAGCCGACAAACCAGCGGTTTTTAACCGGAGCTGGATGAAATTTTTTCCATAGATCATCCGGGATGTAATAGCTTATACCGCAATGAATACATTTTTTAATTCTGTTCTCCCCTTTTATCATAAAATTACCGCCACACTTTGGACATTTAATACTGATTGGTTCCAACTCATTCTGCTGTTTGTCTTGCTGTCCCTGAAAACTGTCAATTATGATAAAACTGCCCGGTATCACCGACTTAAACCAGGATGGGGGGGGTTGTAAGGATGTCTTCTTTCCGCAGTTTGAGCATTTAATAAATTTCTGATCTATTAACTCCTGCTCAATTTCAAAATCCTGTTTACACTGCTTACAATAGGGGACCATTCTTCCGTAGAACATCCTGGCGTCAAAAACTCCCATCACTGTACTTTTAGTGCCATGTCCCGGTTCAATTTCCTCCACTACTTCTTCCCGGATATCCTCAAACATATCCGTCCATTTCTGAGGATTGAAGTCAATTACAGACTGACAATTTGGACAGATAAATTCTGTATAGGGTCCGTTTATATTTACTGCTCCATCACAGTAAGGACATTTAACACTCATCTCCACAAACATCCATACTTTTTGATGCAGTGGTGTTTTTTCTATTTCTGTCTGTTCATCTTCCTCTGTTTCCTCCTCAATTTCCTGGGCAGTGGGCATCTGATAAATTTTCTGTTCAAGTAACTCAATATCAACAGTTGGAGAATAGAAAGGATGAATAATTAATTTCTTTTTCTGTTTAGTCACCAAAACCAGTTGGTTGCTGGCTACTCCCCGGTGATAAGCAACCTGATCTAAATAAATTTGATCAATATCATCCCGGGTGAGGGTTTTGTTGATATTTCTAATCAGTGAAAGGTAGTGGTAGTGCATTTTATTATCTTTAATTTCAATTCTCACATAAGCAATTCTAAAAACTAAATTAATCAATGCAATTATGAATACTATCCCCATAGCCAGCTTAAATAAAATATTGTCGTTTCTCATCAGATACCCGAGGAAAACTGCTACTGCTATAAATACAGATGTTACAATTAAAGGTCTGACTGGTTTATACTGAAAAATCATGGTCTCAGCTCAACAAAATTTTTTTTAATTGGTTAATTTGTTCATACTCCACTTTACACCCTTTAACTAAATACTGATCAATTGATTTATATCTCCTCTCAATTTCTCTGAAAACAAAATTTAAATATTCCGGCTGAGCCAGCATGGCATAAACTCTTTGCGGGGAGAACTGGAAAAGGTTAGTCCACCGGGTGTATCTGATGAATTTATCAAGTTCAGGTTTAATATTTTTATTGGAGCATAAATAATCCTTCAAAATTAATCTCTCCGGAACTTTCAGTAATTTATATATAATTGCGGTAATAAATCCGGTTCGGTCTTTTCCGCTGACACAATGAATTAATGCGGGAAGGTTAGTTTTTTCAGAAATTACCTCAAACACCTGGTGAACTTGTTCGGTGTTGTCAAAAGCAATGGCTTGGTAGTAATTTTTTATCATATCGGAAAAACTGAATTTATTGGACTTAGTAATCAAGTACCATAAAAATCTTTTTAAGCCCAATTCCTTCTGATCATAAGTGAATGGAATGTGGATTACATTGATTTGATGATTATCGGATAAATCATCTGGTCTTAAGTTCACTTCATTAACTGTTCTTAAATCCAACACTGTTTTAATATTTAGATGAAGCAGTGTATCTATATCATGCCTTTTTAATTTAGTCAGCTCATCTGACCGGTACAACAGACCTGTTCTCACCTCTGTTCCCTCAGCAGTTCTAATTCCTCCTATATCCCTGAAATTGTACAGATTATTCAATCCAAAATTTTTTAAATCGATTTCTCACTCTCCTCTAATTTTACTGGCTAATTGGTCAAGATTATCTCTTGATGGATAAAAAGGTTTTTTAGAATATAAACTTTTTACCTCGGAAGAATTATTTCTGGGCAACAGGTGAAAATGGAAGTGCATTATTTCCTGTCCGGCTAATTTTCCGGAGGACTGCCAAATTGACAAATCATATACCTTTAAATTTTCTCTCAACAAAGTGCTTGTTTTTTTTACTGTACAGATAACCTCCTGTAGAATTAATTCAGGAATGTCGTAAATATCAACATAATGCTGTTTAGGAATAACTAAAACATGCCCGGGATTGAGCTGGGTCAGATCAAGAAAAGCCAAGGTCTTACCGGTTTCCATGATAATACTGACCGGAGACCGCCCTTCAACAATTTGACAAAATACACATTGATTCATTTTCAAAATTAATTGTTATTATTAATTCCTCAAGGTTGCCATCAATCTTTTAGGCTTCAACAAGAGGTTTAGTGCATCCTCAGCTGAACTGCACACAATATCGGCATTAATTAAAGTTTTAACTGAACATCCTTCAGTTTGGTTCGGGCAAATACCTATAGCCGCATGTTTTAGCATCAATTTATCATTATAGCCGTTTCCTAATGCGATTACTGAACTTGCCCCCAGCTTTTTTACATAATCAAGTTTAGACTGGTCCTGATTTTCTGATGGGATTACCACAACTTCTACCGTTAACTTTCCAGTCTGTTCCTCTACATTGCCAAAAGTATCTGCAGTGATTATATGAATTTTAAGTACTTTAGACAGTTCCATTAACAAGGGGATAATATTTTCCATTAAAATACCATCAACCGCCAATGTTCCATTGAAATCACAAACCAGATGATTTATTTTTAACTTTTCCCTAGAAGGTATATTAATTTCAATCATGTTTATAGCTTAGCAATTAGTAAAATATTTTACTATTCAAAATAATTCTGTAGAAAAATACATTATCTAAGACTTAATAAATACTTTTCCTCCAATGATCTTATAAGCCGGTTTACCGTGGATCATTCTGGGTTTGGCGAACTCAATGCCACAGTTAGGGCATCTTAGATCTCCGGCAGTGTAATCGTTTTTGATCCGGTCCACATAGCATTTAACCAGGGAACCCTTTCCTCTTTTATAATAGCGGTAAAGCAAAGTACGGCAATTCAGGCAGTATATCTTGATAGTTTTTAAATCAGACATTACAGATAATCAATAACTTAAATAATAATTAAAATCAACCGAATAGAAATACTTATCTCATCAACATCATTTTCCGGGATGAATGATAACTATCTGGGCAATTCAATCGGTAAAAGTAGATACCTGATTCCACCGGTTGACCACAGCGGTTGCAGCCATTCCACCTAACTGAGTGTTCACCGGAATTCATGAATTCATCTTTTACTACCATAACTTCTCTTCCTGCTATGTCGTAAATTGCCACAAATACATATTGAGGGTGATCTAGTTGAAAATTAATATCTGTAAATTGCCTAAAAGGATTGGGAACATTATTTAATAATAAGGTGGATTGAAATAAATCAGTTTCCTGATTATTTTCAATTCCCGTACCGGAATTATCCACAGAATCAATGATGCCCTGACTTAAATTATAGTAAGTCCCGCTTCCGGAGCATTCCAGTTTCACTGCCCTTACCATGTACACATTATTGCCGGATAAAGGATTAGAATCTATCCACTGATTAGTTTCAACTAATTGATTGGTTATCCGGACAAATGTGCCATCTAAATTATCAGACCGGTAGATGTAATATCCTAGAATGCTGTCCGCACTTTCCGTCCAGGATAATTGTATTGAGTTATTCATGGCATTTAAATTCAGCAAATAAGGCGGACTAACTACATGAAGCCGGAGAGTGGGATCCCCCATAAGAGCAGTGTGTATTTGATAAGCTCTGTCGGTAGGAGCATAAGTTCTGATGTTGTTTTGGGATAACCTGGTGCTGTACCCAATGGTAAATCCCAGGGCCATGTGATGAAAATGCCAATTGGGTGCTCCCGCCCAACAGCAGGTCAGCAAAGCATTATCTGAACTCAATGGTGCCCTTAGTAAATTGTCAGGGTTATCCCAATCACCGAAGTAGCTTCCGTATAAAATGGTAAACACCGACTGAACTGTCCGGGTAGCAAAATCAGCAGTGGTACCTACCCCGCTGCAGGAATTATAACTTCCCCCTCCACACCCCAAAGACCATAGATAGCTGTGGCTCTGCATGGTGTTAAAGTAATCCAGTTCAAATACACTATCCGCGGTGAACATTGCTGAAAAATTTCTAAGTCCATTGGCAGCCGGTGCAACTCCGAACAGTCCTCCCACATTATCATCAATTAAACCTCTTCTTTCCGGCAGAAAATATCCCTGGCGGTAGTTATGATCTTTATCCAGATATTTTCGAAGCAACTCAATATCTGTTTCAGTAAACGCAGGCATGTGGTAAAGATCCACTCTTCCTATACAAAGGTCAACTCCCGAGTTTATTAAGGTTTGGTCAAATTTTCCATCCCCGGGGACATTGTGGTTAGCTGGACGGGAAGCGGTGGTATTGTTTACCACAGAATCAGTCCAGTGATCATCCAGTTCAGCGTAGTATAAATCAGCCGGCCAAGCGCCACAATGGTTGCTGTGAGCGCTTTGGACATTCCCCGAATAGGGCACCGGAACATGACCTATAATAAACAATGAATTAATAGAACTATCGGACTGGCATTGATTTAAAATTAAATCCTTGACGGCTGTAACCGGATCATTTCTATTTACTTCTATCTGCTTTACCTTCCATCCATCTCCTACTAAATCAACTTTTAACCTTCTCAGTTCGTATTCAAGTTCAGTGAGGTAATAATCATCTATTACTAATAGCACTGTTCCTCTGCACTCAATTGCCGGATAATTTATCCCTGCAAAGATATGACCGAACCGGGGTGGTTCGTAAGGACCTCCGGTATCCAATACAATTCCGGTAGAATTATCTTCAATCGCCCAGGAAGTTTCATCGGCAAATATATCGGTTTGAATAGTTATTATAATTCGGTCCTGATTAACTGTATCTCCGCCATCCACGGTGAAAGTAACTGAATAAACATGTCCAAAACTGTCTCCCTGGGCATAAATCTGATTATATCCCCTAACTTTAAACCAACCCAGTCCATGGTGAGGTCCTATTCCATCTCCCCAGGCATCGTAAATTCTAAAAGTTAATGATTTTCCGCTGTTTATATAAATAGTATCCTGAAAAAAATTCAGATTCTTATAGAAACCGTACTCAAATCCTTCCCCGGAATTAATATTATAATCTATAAATTCAACACTGCTGCCCGGCAGAATTGCAATTGACTGCCCCCAACTACTGTCTTCGGTTGCTTTTTTAAAGACATAATAATAATCAGCAGCAGGATCAGCCGGCCAAGAAAAGACCAATTGAGTTGGATTCTCATAAGCAATAGCACTTACTTGAACTGCATAATCTTCAGTCTGGGCATATAAACCTGAAATCAACATAATAAGTAATGCCCCCAAAATACTTCCCTTTCTTTTCATCATTTCCTCCAATTTACGGATAATTCTAAGTTACACTTTCACCCCTTTTTTAAATACAAATAATTATAAATCTGAGATAATTCTAACTCAGATGTTATAAACAGTAATTACAATATCTATTGATCCCGGTTAATCAGTAAACGAACTTTATGCTCACCATGATCGTATATAACTTCGATGAATTCAATACGGTAACCGTTTATTGATCTCTTATCCCCGGTTTCCATATAAACATCACGTACTGGGAATTCTCCCGCAGCTACCAGTAAACTAACCGAACCTACTCCAATTTCCATTGAGCCGTCCAGACCTTCAATAATGGTAACCGCTTTGATGGTTAAATCAGCATCACTCAGTTGAACCTGGTCCTGTTCAGCAAGCACAAACTCTTTTCCTAACTCCACTTGATCACACTGAGAAATCATGCTGCAGCTTCCCATTAATAAAATTAAATAAACCAGATTTTTTTGATATTGCATTATCATCTTTCTTAAACAGTTAATTTAGTCTGATAATTTAACTGCAGTTCCGTAAACCAGTATTTCTGAAGCATTCCCCACCACGCTGGTAGTCATATAGCGGATGTTAATAACTGCATCTGCTCCCTGTTCAACTGCTTGATCCAGCATCCGTTGAGTAGCCAGAGTTCTGGCTTTGCCCATCATCTGGGTGTACTCAGTCAACTCTCCCCCCAGTATTAACCTGACCATGGCGGAAAGATCATTTCCCAGCCAGATGGCAAATACAGTATGCCCCTGCACCAAACCAATTATCTTTTCTATCTTCTTTCCCGGTATCTCCTGAGAATTGGAAACAATGATCTCCGGCTCACCTGTTTTTATCTCCGGCAGTTTAGCTGGTTTTTTCCTAAATGGCTGCTCCAGAACTACACTTATCATCACCAGCAATATTCCCCCCAATAAGGCGAAGATAGCAATCTGCAGCCAAAAAGGCACAACCGGATCATTACTGGTGATTACATGCCAGGGGACTCCGATAAATATTACGGTGAATAAACCCAACACGAACCCCAGAGAACCGATAAATCTTATAAATTTCATCATTGCCCCCTTTTTTAATTCTAATATTTACAATCCCAGTGAATCCATTTTATCCTGTTCATACCTTCCGTCTTCTGCTGGATATCGCAATATTTCCTGATATCGCCCGGATTCTTTAGCCATTGCCCAGATGATACTTTCCCCGGCGGGGATAATATCCGGAACATACACGTATATGGGATCCTGATAAGCTTGTTGGGCAGGTATAATCTCCCAACCCTGTTCAATAAACGCTTCAATAAGATCATCCAGAAATAATGCACTCACCGTGTTATGATGCAGTAAAATGACATGATTCACTTTACGTCCGGTCAATTCAGTAGCTAAGTGATCATAAAATTTTGCCCGTTCTAAAAGATATTCAAGGTAAAAGTCCCGATAAGTATTTAAATCAACTTCTCCCTCTTGCTGATACTTTTCCAACATTCTCTGGTCAACATACCAGTCCGAGGCATCAATGGAAACATGACCAATCCGGTAATTTGTTTGCTTTAAAAAGTTATTAATACTGTCAATCTTCTCCCGGGTATCCCCCTGCTTTAAATAGGGGAATCTGAACAGTGGAATGTAGTTGGAAAAATCATTGATCAGAGAATCATTTTTTAAAATATCATCCCTGAATAATTGATAAGTCAACTGGGAAGAATGGTAGTAATAATGGGAATAGGAATGATTGCCGATCAGATGACCTTCCCTGTCCCACTCTTCTATCATCTCCTGACCTGAATCGCTGTCCACTCTTTTACCGCACACAAATAATATCGCCTGAATGCCGTAATTTTCCAGAGTTTGACGGATAAGTAAATCCCGGGTTTGCCAGCTCATCAATTCATTTGAAACCGCATGGGGATCATCAAAGGAAAAACTGATAAGGGGGGTGGAAAGTGAATCAGGAATTTCCTGGACAGATGATGTTGAAGACATAAATAAGCTTACCAGGCTTATTAATATAAAAATCAAATTTTCCTCCACCTATATTTATTTATATATAATACTACTTCTATGACAATTTATTCAACCGGATAATTTTGTGATAATTTTCAGTTTACCACAATTTACCTGTATAGGGATAATTCAAATTATTACTATTTCTATTATGATTTTATTATTAGAGTTGATTTTAGAGGAATACTATCTTACAATACAAGAAAAAGGAGGTTTGAAATGATTTACCCCAGAGTATTATCTCTTTTTGTACCCCTCCTCATTTTTAACTCATACCTGTTGTCAAATACATTTCAATCATCTCATAATTATATCAATTCTCCTGCCAGAACTTCAGATACCACTTTAATTTCCTCCCAAGCTAACTGGAGAGGACTCTTGCAGCCGGGAAGGAATGTAATGGTAAAAGGGGATACAGTATCGGTAGTATTTTCCCAGACCACCTCCGATTATTATAATTTCCAGATAATGTATCAGGCTTATTCAACCGATGCAGGAAATTCCTGGGTTTTAGCCCAACTAGGTACCGCTAATTCCATGAGAACCTATCCCCATCAAGCCCAGATGTGGGATGATGTGAACAGCACATTTCCCTATTCCGCCACCAGTTATGTATTCTGGCTGCAGAGATATTATCCTTCATTAAATGGTCAAACCTATTTTGCCCTTGATCAGAATATCCCCAATCAGATTTTCACCCCGGTACAGATTTCCCAGGCTATAACCTATTTACCCACCGGAGTAGTGTGGAAAGATGGGCACTGTTTCTGCACCGGCACTGATGCCACTACCGATGATATTTACGGTTTCTGCTCTTCTGATTACGGAGTAACCTGGGATTCTTCGGTGATCATCCCCATTGATTCTGGCGGAGCACAGATTGCTCCTATCTGCGACCGGGGCAGAAACGGCTATGTTTTTATGTATTACGGCAGAAAATCCGAAACAGGCAATCCAATATTTAATTACTACCGTGAATCCACCGATTACGGACAGACCTGGAGTGATCCCCACAAGATGATGATAAAAGCTTTAGGAGACAGTTTGGGATACTCAGATACTCTATCCTTAAGATGGTCAGGTTATTCTCTAATAATAGACTACTCTGAACGAAAACCCTATGCCCTGGCTACCTTGTGGTCAAATGCATTCACAACATTATTGTACGGAGAAATCTACTTTATAAAACCATCCGGGGGTTATCCGGGTAATTGGATTTTTGATTCATTGAATCCAACTCCGCTAGTGGTTGGAGATACAATGCAATTTGATCAAATTTCCCATTATCCTACTATCGGCTATTATTATGATATGGATTCCAATATCATCCTTTATGCATTTTGCCTGGGTAAAGTAGATACAATCGGAACTGATATCTATGGATTGATGAGCTTGACTTCCACTGATGAAGGAAATACCTGGGATGTACAGTTTATATCTCCTTTCTTAAATGACAGTTTTACCTGGCATTTCCCCAGCGTTTCTTATTACCTGGGAAGCAATAATTCCGTACATTTAGTTTTAACCAAAGAAAGAGGCGAAAATGACTACGACAGTCTCCACCTCTATCATATCAGCTTTGATGTGGTCAACGATCTGGGACTGCCGCAACCCGGTCCCTATGTTGTGGGATTGGAAGAGCAGCCGGTCATTACAATTCCTACCGGCTATAATATAAATTTCATCCGGGACAGAAACAACTTTACATTTAATCTTTCACTGCCCACAGGAGGAAACACCATTCTTAATATATATGATGCCAGCGGAAGAAAAATTAACCAGCTGGTTAACCGCTATCTTTCCGCCGGTCAGTACAACTTCCGCTGGAATGAAACGGTTCCTGGGGGAAATTATATTTATCGTTTGACTTCAGGAGGATTTACTCATTCCGGCAAATTGCAGATTATTGAATAAATTAACTTCAAGGAGGTATTAATGAAATTCAACTTAGCAGTTGTATTGCTGTTTTTAGTCACTGGAACTGCTCTATGGGCAGATCAGGTATTATTTGATCCTGAGGGGATCACTCCCATCCAAAATTATTCAGTATTGCCCAATAAAGCTACGGATACCGTGCTGATCACTCCCGATGCAAACTGGAGGGGAATTGTTCAGCCGGGAAGGAATATTATAGTAAAAGAGGATACGGTTTCAGTAGTATTTTCCCAAACCACCACCGATCCCAATGATTTCCAGATCATGTACCATGCTTACTCCACCGATGGGGGGGCAAACTGGACTCCCGCCCAAGTGGGTACCGGCAACTGTATGAGAACTTATCCTCACCAGATGCAGATGTGGGATGAAAGTCCCTTTTCGGCAACTGCTTATGTCTACTGGATGGAGCGATATTATCCAGGAACGGTTGCTTCAACCTACTTCGCCTACGATGAACTCACCCCCTTCCAGTTATTCACCCCGGTAGTGACCATCAATGCCATTGCTTATTTTGTCTCCGGTACGGTATGGGCGGACAGCCACTGCTTTGGAACCGGATATGACTGGAACAGTCATGATATTTACGGTTTTACTTCTCCTGATCTGGGGAGTAATTGGGATTCAACGCTACTAATTCCCGCCGGTTCAGCCACCGGACAGGTTTCTCCTATGTGCGACCGGGGAGATGGCGGATATATCTTTCTGTACTACGGAAGACAGGAAGTTGCCAACAGCGCCATTGACAACCACTACATTGAATCCACCGATTACGGTCAAACCTGGTCTTCGCCCCATCAGATGATGATTGTGGATTATGTGGACACCCTGGGCAATGTGGATACCTTATCTCTAACCTGGCAAGGTTACAGCGTGATTGTAGATTACCACACTAAAATCCCTTACGCACTGGCAAAACTAGATTATCATAAAGATCCAAACTACAGCTACAATTTCGGGGAAATATATTTCACCAAACCCAACGGAGGCAGTCCGGGAGCCTGGACCTTTGATTCCGCAAATCCGGTGACAGTCATTGATAATGACCCCAATACCTTTGAGCATCTTGCCGGTTATCCCACTATTGGATATTATTACGATATTGATACAAATATTGTGCTATACGGATTCTGCCTGGCTTTTGTGGACACCCTGGGTTCAACTCCGGCAGCATTGATGGGATTATCCTCCACTGATGAAGGCAATACCTGGGATGTTCAAATCGCTTCTCCCTTCTTAAGCGACAGTTTTAACTGGTACTTTCCCAGTGTTTCTTATTATCTGGGCAGTAACAATTCCGTTCATGTAGTGTGCATAAAGGAAGGAACTCACAACGACACGGATCATTTAAATATGTACCATATAAGTTTAGACGTGGTTAACGACTTGGGCTTGCCTACTCCCGGACCTTATACTGTAGGAGTAGAAGAACAACCGGTTGATCCTGCACCCTCCGGATACCAGATTAACTACAGCAGAGAGGCAGATAACTTTATATTCAATCTTGCCCTGCCCACCGGTGGTATAACTACTCTAAAAATATATGATGCCAGCGGAAGAGAAATTAATCAGCTGGTGAATGGTTATCTTTCTGCAGGTAATTACAGTTTCAACTGGAACCAAACCGTGCCAGCGGGTAACTATCTGTATAAAATTACTTCAGGAGGATTTACCCATTCCGGTAAAATCCAGATTGTGCATTAATCAATGTAAAATCCGGAGGTCTTTCCTCCGGATTTTCTTTGTATTACTCCATAATATTAATAAAATTTTTCTTGTAGTAGATAAAATTCCGGAGTAATTTCAATTAATGATCGGAATACTCATAGAAGCAAAGACCAAGTGTCCCTCCTGCAGCAGTATCATTCCCATAAATGCCCTGGTGTCAAAAATCACCTGTTCTGCCTGTGGAAAAATATGCAATTTCAATCTGGATGACTGGGAATCCATACTTGGAAATGCCCTGGAAGAAGTTCCCTATATGGAAGAACTGGAAGGTTCCAGCTCCACCATCTTCTCCGGAAACTACAACTACGAAATAGTTTACGGGCGCCAGCATCCCTCCTTCCGCGACGATAAGCAGAAGATTGACATCGACCAGGCGGTCAAGCAAATTTATCAGGGATGGATAGCCAATCCCCTTACCGGCAAGAAATTTTCAGTTAGAGCAGTTCCCCAAAAATACCAGTTGAAATTCCCGGGGATTAAGTATTTATTTTGCGAGCAATTTGAACTATTGCCCACTTCCCCACTAACTGAAGACCAGATTGAAACTAAGTCCAAAATTGAACCGGTATATTTCAACTGTCCGAAATGCGGAGGAGGTTTGGAAATTGACGGTTCCCAACGTCTGGTAAACTGCAGGTTCTGCCATGCTTCCGCCTATATTCCTGATGATCTGTGGCTCATCCTGCATCCGGTTAAAACCGTATCCCGTTGGTATATCTGGTTTGATCAGTACGACCGGGTATTCCGCTGGGAACAAGATCTGTGGGATGGGGTGGTTGATTCACAAAACAATCTTTATCTGGTTTGTGAATCATCTAACGGAAATTTCAAACTGGTCTGTTTAAACCAGGAATACAAGCCCACATGGATAAAAAATAAACTGGATTTCAAGACTCATACTACCCGGGGGGATATTAAACTCAGTCTGACTACTGATGAAAATCTAATCCTGCACAGTTATGACCAGGATCACCTGCTTTTAATTGACCGCAATGACGGATCAGTCATTTGTTCCATCCCCGATCTGGAGCAGCATCCTGAATTAAAATTCAAATACTGGGAATCAGTTGCCTGTGATATTGACGACAGTTTACTGGTTTACCTGAATCCTGAGAAAAAAGATGCTGAAGGATATTCATACTATGAGTTATTGAGATTCGACCTGGACTTAAATCCCCTCCCCACCTGGCCCGACCAAAAATCAGAAAAACCTAAATGGTACAGCTGGATAACTGACCTGTTCAAAAGAACTTGCGGAATTCCCTACTTCAGCGGAGTTAAAAACCGGTTCGAAAAACTTAAAGATTTTGAAATAAAAATTAACATCGGTTCAGATGGGAATTATTATTTCAGTTATTATAATTATTTACTTAAATACAACCGCTACGGTGAAAAAATTTATTATATGGAAATTCCCTGTAATTATCTGAGGGGAAAAGTAGTTGGGGATTCAAACGGTTATGCTTACGCCTTGACCGGTCAATCTGATGACCGCAATACCCTGATCCGGATATCTCCGGACGGTCAACAGGCGGAGACCTATGTGGACAGCATTAAAGGGGGAGGGCTGATAGGAAAGGAAGAATTTGTATTGCTTTCTCCGTCCGGATATATTTTCCTGTTGGGTTATGGTGGCAGAATAAGAGTACTTTCACCGGATAAAAAACTTATTTTCATCAGTGAGAGATCAAAAAAAGATGAACAATCATAAGCACTTATTTTGGGCTTTTATTTAAATAAAATTAAAAGTTATTTATTCAGCTAAAATGAACAAATACACCAAACCAGTTTTAGTAGCAAGCAAATGCCTGGGGTTTGACCACTGCCGCTACAACGGAGCTGTCATAAATGATGATTATGTGGCAGCTTTAAAAAGTGAAGTTGATTTTATCACCGTATGTCCGGAAGTAGAAATTGGTCTGGGAGTTCCCCGTAATCCCATAAGAATCGCCAGGCAAAATAATAATAAAGTTCTCTATCAACCCGCTACCGGGAAATATTTCACTGACCAGATGAAAAATTTTTCCAGTAAATTTTTAAATTCTCTGGATAAAGTGGACGGATTCATTTTAAAATTTAAATCGCCTTCTTGCGCGCTTTACGATGCAAAAATTTACAGTAGTATTGATCCCCAATCTATGGGGGAAAAGGGAAGCGGATTCTTCGGAGAAGCGGTTATTGAAAAATTTCCTCACCATCCCAAAATAGATGAAGGAAGACTTAAAAACTTCACCATCAGAGAAAATTTTTATATTAACATCTTCTGCTTGGCGGAATTTAATAAAATCAGACTTTCCCCCCGGATAAATGATTTAGTAAACTTTCATACCAGAAACAAATTGCTGTTTCTGGCTAAAAATGAAAAAATTACCCGGATTATGGGTTCAATTGTAGCTAATCATCCTCAATATACGGCAGATGTAGTCTTTGAACTTTATCAAACTCACCTTTGGGAAATAATAAACTCTCTGCCTAAATTTAACCATTGGATTAACACCATGCTGCATGCCTTCGGAGGGATTTCTAAACATCTCAATGCCCAGGAAAGAAAATATTTTTTAGATGCAGTGGAAGAATACCGGGATGAAAGGATTCCTCTAAGTGTTCCCCTTTCTCTGCTGCAGTCATGGGCTATCCGGTTTAATTTAGAATACCTTCTCCACCAGACATTTTTAAAACCATTTCCTTCTAAATTAGTTGAAATTTCAGATTCGGGTAAAGGTCGAAACCATTGAAAATTGGTTACCCCTGCATTAACCGATCAATCGGCTGTACGGCTAATTCCACCTTCCGGTTGAAAAACTACTCCCGGCAGAATGTGATCAATAAACTGGAGAATAATTTAAATTGCCTGTCTGAAATACTTAAGTTTAATCTAAAAAACGATTTGATGTTTT
>LKUE01000247.1 GCA_001412365.1 Desulfuromonas sp. SDB
AAAAATTTTTTTTGTATATCTTCTTTTCAAGCTCTGGTTATGTTCAGAAGGGGTTTGTTCTACAGCTACCTTTCCATCTACCTTAGAAATTTTTTAAATCTCAGTGTTACTGAAACCAGTTTATTTGCTACCTTCCCCATGCTGGTTAACATCCTATTTCAGACTTTTGTGTGGGGTAAGCTGTCCGACCGCCTTCAGAAAAGAAGAACTCTTATCGTTTTCGGCGAACTGGCTGCGGGGATTATAACTTTCTTTATCTGGGTTCTCCATCTTGTTCCCCCCAGCTTGAGGGCAGCCGGATATGTGGTTATTTTAGGTTTAACTTTTCTGGAAATATTTTGGTCTATGTCCAATCTTGGATGGACTGCCTTGGTTTCAGATCTTTACCCGGATAAAAAAAGGGCGGAAATACAGGGAAAATTCACCAGTCTGGGTGGAGTGGGAAGAGTGATTGGAGTTTGGATTGGAGGATTGGCTTATGATGGTTTATCCCGGTATTATCCGGGATGGGGATTCCACCAGGGATTGTTGTTTTTTATTGCTTCCGGAGTAATGTTAGTTTCCACAATCCCCATGTTTTTTGTACCCGAAGGTGGAGTGGGATTGACTGGGGCAGGAGATAAGATGAAGCAAGCTCTTATGGGAAATTGTAAAAAGGCAGCTAACTATTCCAAACCCTTAATATTATTTTTAATATCCCTGGTTTTTGTGAACTTTGGTCGAAATTCAGTAGCCATAATAATCTCACAGTATCTCACCCTGCCCCAGGGATTTAATGTTTCATCTTCAACTTTAAGTTATATTGTCAATGCTAGCTCAATTTCGGTGATCTTAACTGGTGTTTCAGTGGGAGTTCTTAAAAGGAAATTATCAGACCGCAGTTTGTTTTTAACTGGAATTATTTCAGCAATTACCACTCTGACCCTGTACTCTCAGGCTAATCACTTGTTTTTTGTGTTTGTAGCGAGTTTCTTAAATGGCTTTACCTTTGTAATTTTATTTGCCTCCTCTTATTCATATATTGCCCGACTCATCCCCCCTGAAAAAAGGGGAAGACAATTTGCCCTTTACAATGCCACCCGATTTTTAAGCTGGGGGATACCTGCAACTTTTATTACCGGTCCGTTAATTGACTTGATGATTAAGTTTGGATTTCCCCAGGTTTACTCTTACCGCTTGTCTTTTTTGGTAGCGGCAGTGACTGTATCTTTGGGAATTTTCTTCTTTTTCTGGGCAGATCGCATAATTAAAAATCATCCTGGTGCTTCTGATGCAAATTGAGGTCAGGAGAGGAGGTTTTCAATATGTTCAGAAACACCGGAAAAAATCAGGGAATGAACAGTATTCCTTGATTGATTAAACAGGTGTTTTTGAATTTAACTTGGATAAAGTAAATACCGGGTACAACCGGTTTAAAAAATTGATTAAAGCCGTTCCAGGTAAACCGGTAACTCCCCGAAGTTAAAAATTGGTTGGCTAGCTGGTTGATTTTTGCACCGTAAATATTGTATATCGAAATCTCGATATTTCCGGATTCAGGAAGACTAAGGTTGATAGTGGTGGTTGCGGAGAAGGGATTGGGATGGATAAAGCAGTTGAGCGGGGTGGAAATTAAAACCGGTTCAATAAACTCACTGATCCCGGTATAGGTTGTGTTTTTATACCAGTTAATATAGGTTGAATAATTTGCCCCGGAAATTATATCAATATATCCGTCCGCATCTATGTCTGCGCAGGCGAGAGGCCAGGCTCCGGGTAATGAATAGTCAATGGTCTGTTTGTTCCACCCCGGTGGATCTAAACCGTCATTTTCATACCAGGCCAGATCTCCTGATCCTTCGGAAGTGGCAAAAATATCCAAATAATTATCTGAATTTAGATTTGCCAATCCTACTCCCAAAGCGGAGTTAAAGTACTGATCTACCACCACCTGGGTCCAGGAGCTCTGATTATTACCATCATTAATCCATACTGCCACCTGGTTAATCTGCCATCCCACTGCTGCAATATCTGGATAACTGTCGCTATTTACATCTCCGGCTCTGACCATATGCGCTCCGTAGAAATTTGATTCAACTAAATGTTCAGTAAAGCCGGGAGGATTTTGACCGTCGTTTTCCCACCAGCGGATGTCATGATTTCCTGCTGCCGCCCCCACTACATCCAAGTCCCCATCCAGATCCAGATCAACCGGCCATACTGAACGGGCACCGGTCATGGTTGAACAAATCACCTGTTCATTCCAAACCAGAGGTTCTCCGCCCTGGTTTAACCACAGAGTTATTTGATTTAATCCAGCGGAAGCTCCCAGTACATCAATATCGCCGTCATTATCAATATCTTCTGCCTGGACTTCATGCGCCTGAATAAAACTTGAATCAATGCAGTATTTTATCCAAAGAGAATCATTTTGCTTTATCCAATAGGCAACTTCATATGCATACCAGGCAGTCCCCAGTATTTCCGGTACTGAATCCCCGTTAAGATCAGCAGAGTTGACAAAGGAAGCGCCGGTAAACCCGGAGTCTATATCTACTCTATTCCAACTTACCGGAGTATCTCCCTGGTGGTACCAGATAGTTATCAATCCTCCGTTCCAGGATGATCCCAAAATATCCGGACATCCATCCTCATTGATATCGTAAGTATTTAAACCGGAGGGCGAGCTGAATGTTCCGTCCACCAGATATTCAGAAAAGCCATTATCGGAAAAAAACGGTGAAGTTAAAATGATAATGAATATAAAACTTATTGTAAGAACTTTCAGGAGCATTTTACCTCCCCCCTAATTATAGTTTATTACACCATCGGTATACATAAATTTAATCCTACCTCCTTCTATCTATTTAAGTCAACCTCAAAAATCATTTGATAACAGGCATTCTTCTGGGTATAAATTGATCAAGTTGACAAATAATAAAATTTTAGTTTATCTAATAGATAATAAATAATGAGGTAGATATGCCCACTAATATGCCGCCTGAATACTTTGATGCGGAGAAAAGGTATAAACAAGCTCAAACTGTTCAGGAAAAGATAGAACGATTAACTGAACTTCTGGGGACTATTCCCAAGCATAAGGGTACCGATAAAATCAGGGCGGATTACCGCAGGCGTCTGTCTAAGCTACGCAGTCAGGCACAGCAGAAAAAAGGAGCTGTCCGGCATGATTCTGCCTTTGTCATTGATAAGGAAGGAGCAGGGCAGGTGGCTATTGTGGGACCTCCTAACGTGGGGAAGTCAACCTTACTGACCAGATTGACCCATGCTACCCCGGATATTGCTGATTTTCCCATGACTACCTGGACTCCCACCCCCGGAATGATGAAGTATGAGGACATCCAGATTCAGTTAATTGATACTCCCCCCTTGACTTCAGAACATATTGAGCATGAGTTGTACGATTTGATTAAAAGAGTTGATCTGGTCCTGCTGATGCTGAGTCTGCACAAAGATCCGGGAGGACAGCTTGATGAATGTCTTGATTTATTGAAAAACAAAAGAATTTATCCACAGCACTTAAAAGACAGTTTAATAGAAACCAAGGGATTTAAATTTTTACCTTTTCACCTGGTGGTCAATAAATATGATGGTCAGGAAGAAGATGAAGAGTTTGATATTTTCTGTGAATTCTTGCCCCAGCCCTGGCCCTTACTGCCAATATCTGCCCAAACCTGCAGGAATCTTGACCAGCTTAAAGAAATTGTTTTCCATAAACTGGATATAATAAGAATTTATTCTAAAGTTCCCGGCAAACCTCCCGCCTTGGATTCTCCCTTTGTGCTGGAAAAAGGTTCCACCGTGGAGGAGTTTGCCCAGAATGTACATCATGATTTTGTAGATAATTTAAAAATGGTACGAATGTGGGGAGAAGGGGTATTTGACGGGCAAAATGTTCCCCGTAATCACATCCTCCACGATAAGGATATTGTGGAGCTTCATATTTAATATCGGAAAAATATTATTTTAAGCTCTTGGTGAAAAATAGTCATTATTTTTAACATTATGAAAAAAAATAGTGAACAATGTTTTCTGATTTTATTGGGAACCGGAACCCCCAATGCTGAACCGGATCGCTCCGGTCCTTCCCTGGCTGTAGTTGTTGATGGCAAATCTTACTTGGTTGACTGCGGACCGGGATTGGTGAGAAGAGCACAGGCAGCGTTTAATCAGGGAATAACCTGTCTGCATCCAAAATTTCTGAATAAATTATTCATAACCCACCTCCATTCAGATCATACTGCAGGTTATGCTGACTTGATTTTAACTCCCTGGGTTCTGCACCGGGATAAACAGTTAGAGGTGTTTGGTCCTGAAGGTACCGCCCAGATGACTGATAATATTATTAAAGCTTATCAGCAAGATATCCAGGAACGACTGAATAGACCGGAACCTATTGATGAGATGGGATATCAAGTTAAGGTTTGTGAGATAGGCGAAGGTATCATTTACCGGAATGAGTCGGTAACAGTGGAAGTATTGCTGGTGGACCATGGAAATTTACCTGCTTATGCGTTTAAATTTATCACCAAACAAAGAATTTTTGTAGTTTCCGGAGATACAACTTACTGTGAAAATTTAGCAGAGTTTGCCCGGGGCTGCGATGTATTGGTGCATGAAGTTTACTCAGCCCGGGGTTTAAAATCCAGAGAGAGCAGCTGGATAAAATATCACCGCAGTTATCATACTTCCACAGAACAGCTGGCTGAAATAGCCCGGAAAGTAAAACCGGGAAAATTAGTATTGTACCACTGTCTTTACCATGGGATTAAACCAGATGATTTGCTGAAGGAAATTACTGAAAATTACAGTGGTGAAGTAATTATTGGCGATGATTTAAATAAATTTTAATTCAGGCAGTACAATTTGACCAGATTAACAGTTAAACTATAATTTTAAATTCATCTAACCAGGGAAAAAGGGAGGTAATTTATGAAAAACATTAGCTCGAATTCTAAAATAAAATTCAACTATTCTTTGAACCGGAGCTTTATGATTTGCACTGTTATTACTGCAACTCTGATGTTTAATTTTAATTTACTATACAGTTCAAATCTACTGGTGGATGTTGAATCGGGATTAGTGAATTTAGGTTACTGTGATGTACAAGTTCCTGCGGACGGGGGAACTTTTTTTTCCTTGACCGATGACTTTTCCGCTGACAATCAGCTATTCTACCGTATCATGGTAATATATGAACTAAATTCCCGACATAAATTCTATGCCCTCATTGCTCCCTTATCCATAAAGGCTTCTGGCAGCTTTGATGATTCCTTAATTTTTGAAAAGAAAACATTTCCTCCTCAAACAGATATTGATGCCTGGTATCGTTTTAATTCCTACCGGCTGAGTTACCGCTATGATTTCTACCAGACTCCGAGAATACTATTTGGCTTGGGGGTTACTGCAAAAATTAGAGATGCCCAAATAAGATTGAAATCTGACAGCTTGGAATCAGTAAAAGATAATTTGGGGTTTGTCCCCCTGATCGCATTTAAATTCAGTTATTATTTTAACCCCCAGTGGAGTTTTTCAATAGAAGGGGATGCCCTTGCTGCTCCCCAGGGAAGAGCGGAAGATATATCCGCTTCCCTGAGCTGGGAACTAAATCCCCGGTTTACCATTAGAGGTGGCTATCGTCTTTTAGAGGGGGGGGCAGATGTGGAGGAAGTTTATAATTTTACTTTGTTGAACTATGGAATATTAGGGTTTAGGTTGAAGATTTAATAATGAATTTAAAATTAATAATTTCATAACCGGAGGTCAGATTGCGTAATTTAAGAGTATTGACCGTTGGCGCGGGTTTAGGATTGATTTTTCTGGTTTTCTTATTGATTTATCAAAATTGTTCTAAAGTAAAAATTGAACCTATTACTGAAACTCAATTCAATCAAATCATGGAATACGGCATGACCAAACAGGAAGTAAGAGATGAGTTAGGTAAACCTTCAGGGATGGGAGGACAGTCTCAATGGTTTTACCGGGGACTTATTCAAAATAATCCGGAAGATGAAAAAAGAAATGTCATCATCTT
>LKUE01000248.1 GCA_001412365.1 Desulfuromonas sp. SDB
ACTGTTTTATCCATCTGCTGGTAATTTTTTCAGTTGGCTTGTTGACTGCATTGCCTTGGCATTTGTTCATGCTGATTAAGTACGGAAATTCCTTTGTTAACTTTTTCTTATTCTTTCACATTTTTGAAAGAACCTTAACCGGAGTTGAATCCAACACACAGTCATTAGGATATTTTTTTTACATCAACCAAATCATTATTTTAATGCCAGTTATAACTGTACTTATAATATACTATTGGAAGTTAATTTCCCCCCCCCGTAAAAATAAAATGTTATTGTACTTTTGTTTTTTCATTGTGCCTTTTATTATATTCAGTTTATCCCAGACAAAGTTAAGAACTTATTCATTGGTAATGCTTCCCTTCATGTCTCTGTTAGGGGGTGAACTGCTGCTGGTTATGTGGAGTCAAAAAAAGATACACACGCTAATTCCGTTGTTTGCATTATTATTTATCTTTTGGTCTCAATTTCCCCAATTCCGGTATCAGTTGAAGTATCTTAGTTCAAATTGGTTACATCAAGTGATAGCTGTGGATATTTTATGGTTGTGTTTAACCGCTGCGATAATTGTATTTAACCGGAAAATGGACGGGAAGAAATGGGTGCTGACCTTTCTATCCATCACGGTGTTAACCAGCTTCACTTCGGAAACCAGACTGTATTACCAGGGTAATTTAAAATTTGCTTCCGAGCTTTTTTTCCAACATAATTACAATACCTTAATATACGTAGATAACCAAAACTCAATAACTAATCCCCAGATAAACTATTATTTCAATGGAATAGACCGGGGATTAACAGGAAAGGAATATACATTTATCAGAATATATCCAAGCGCAAGTGCGAACTCATCTCTACCTGAACTAGAACCAGGCTGTATGATTATATTTAATCAATGGCATTATCTTGAAGATTTTAAAGTTATTGAAAATTATTACCGAAGTAATTATAAACTTGATATTATAGTCAATAATGAATTCTACCGAATTTATAAAATATAGGTTAAATAACAGTGCTGCCGGAACATATTAAACAGGATTTTCTTATCCTTTTAAAAAAAATTCCCACCGACCGGAAGTGGTGGGTAGCCTGCAGCGGGGGGGGAGATTCAGTAGGTCTGGTTTACCTGATCACAGAAACCAATCCTTCGCTTTTACAGGGATTGCTGTATTTCAATCATGGGCAGAGAACTCCGACGGAAATTGAACTGGATATCAATATTGTCTCAAAAATCAGCGGGGAGTTGAATATTGAAATGCAAATTGGACAGTGGGATCAACCTGTTCACCAGGCTAGCGAAGATCAAATGCGGTCAGCCCGATATAGTTATTTCCAAAATTTCATCAGCACAAAGAAAATATACCTGCTCACCGGGCATAATTTAGACGACCAATTGGAAACTTTTCTCATAAATTTAACCAGGGGTGCGGGGTTAAAAGGTCTGTCCGGCATATCTTTTTACAAGGAAACCGGTATTTACCGACCTCTTCTCAACATTACCCGAACTCAAATCAGGGAATATTTAAAGGAAAAGGAAATAGGTTATAATGAAGACCATACTAACTATTCAACAAAATTCAAGCGTAATTCAATCCGGGCTGAATTGATACCAAAATTAAAAGAACTGTCAACTGCTGATTTTTACAGTTTGATCAGAAGAACATTTGATCTACTTAAACAAGACCTGGAAATTTTAGAAAATTACCAGGAACAGGTATTAAACAAGGTTGCCACCGAAGACTCAGAAGGTTATACTATTGATCTTAAAAAATTTATGAAATTACCAACTTCACTGCACAGGAGGGTTTTGAGATTAGCTTCATTTAAATCAGGAGTGGGTTTTTTATCGCATCTGCAAACTCAAAGATTGCTCGAACTTAGTTATAACCAGGCAGGATCGGAACTTAACTGCGGAAAGATATACGCTTTCCGGCATGACAATATTTTATATATAAGACCGGCTAGGAGAATGTAAATATGGAGATAAAAGAAATTTTAATTACCAGTCAAGAAATTGAAATAGCGGTAGATAATATTGCCCGGCAACTAAATGAACATTATAAAACCGACCAACCGGTTATATTTGTAACTATCCTGAAAGGAGCAATTGTATTTGCCTCTGATTTGATGAGAAAATTAAACTTCCCCATCACCCTGGATTTTATATCGGCAACTTCATACGGTTCCTCCACTAAAACCAGCGGAGTGGTAAAAATTTTAAAAGATTTAGATACCCCCATTGAAAATCAAAATGTCTTACTGGTTGAAGATATTGTAGATACCGGTCTCACTCTTAAATATCTTAAAGAAATACTAATGGCTAGAAAACCGAAATCTTTAAAACTGTGCGCATTACTGGACAAACACTCCCGAAGGGAAGTGGATTTAGACGTAGATTTCCTGGGGATAAAGATCCCTGATAAATTTGTAGTAGGTTATGGATTAGATTGGAACGAACAATATAGATATTTATCCCACATATGCGTAGTGGGTTGAGATAGAATTTATAGGAGGAAATTTGGCAAAAAAACCTAACTTATCTTTTCTCAAAGGATTAATGTTCTGGATAGCAATTATTGCTTTAGGTTTAATATTAAGTGAACTTTGGAGTATTCGCGGGAACAAAAGAACCGACATTGACATTTCCCAGTTCTACAATCTCTGGCAGGACGGGAGAATTGAAAGCATTGTAATTATTGAACAGGATATTGAAGGCGAACTCACCGCCCCGGCTCAAATTGGAGAGCACCAAGATGTAGTCAGTTTTAAAACTCACATACCTTATCCTGATCCAGATTTGGTTAGACAGTTAGTAGAGGATTCAACAATTTTAGTTTCATCAAAAACTTCATCTAATTTCTGGCAGTACATCCTCCCCTGGCTTCCTATCGTACTCATCTTCGTCATCTGGTTTTTCATCTGGAAAAAGATGATGGAGGGGGGGGGAGCAGGCAAAGCATTTTCTTTTGCCAAATCCAAAGCAAAAAGATTTATCGCCAACAAGGATAAAGTAACTTTCAAAGATGTAGCAGGAGAAGAAGAAGCCAAAGAGGAACTTCGTGAAGTTATTGAATTCTTAAAAGATCCAAAGAAATTCACCAGATTAGGTGCAAAAGTGCCCAAAGGGGTAATATTAATCGGAGCCCCGGGGACCGGTAAAACTCTGCTGGCTAGAGCGGTAGCAGGGGAAGCTGATGTTCCCTTCTTTTCCATTACCGGTTCTGATTTTGTGGAGATATTTGTGGGAGTTGGAGCCAGCAGGGTAAGAGATCTTTTCGAGAAAGGAAAACAAAGCGCTCCCAGTATCATTTTCATAGATGAAATTGACGCGGTGGGAAGACATCGGGGGAATACGGTATCCGGAGCCCATGAAGAAAGGGAGCAGACTTTGAATGCCCTGCTTTCAGAAATGGATGGTTTTGAACCCAATCAAGGTATTATCGTAATAGCCGCCACCAACCGTCCGGAAGTTCTGGATGCCGCCTTGCTGAGACCGGGAAGATTTGACCGCAGGGTAATTGTGGATATGCCTGATTTCCGGGGAAGAAAAGGAATTCTGGAAGTGCACACCCGTCACCTTCCCCTTTCCGATGATGTGGATTTAAAGAAAATTGCCAAAGGGACTCCTGGTTTCGTAGGAGCTGATCTTGCCAATATGGTTAATGAAGCAGCGCTGCAGGCGGCAAAATTAAATAAAAATAAAGTGGAAATGTCTGACTTTGAGTGGGCTAAAGACAAAGTCTTGATGGGAGTTGAACGAAAATCATTGCTTATCAACAAGGAAGAGAAAAACGTCACTGCCTATCATGAATCCGGTCATGCCCTGGTGGGCAAGCTGCAGAAAGAATCCGATCCCATCCATAAAGTTTCCATTATACCCCGGGGACGTGCCCTGGGAGTCACTCAGTCCCTCCCTCTTGATGACCGCAGGATTTACAAAAAAGATTATCTCCAGGCAACCTTGGCTCAACTACTGGGAGGACGCGCTGCTGAAATGCTGGTATTTAAAATACCCACAACCGGAGCGGGTAATGATCTGGAAAAAGCCACCCAACTTGCTAAAAACCTGGTTTGTGAATGGGGAATGAGTGAAAAAATCGGACCAATTAATCATTCCGGCAGGGAACAAAAATTATTTTTCCAGGGAAGGGAAATATCTTACAACCGTGATTATTCTGAAAAAACAGCTCAAATCATTGACGAGGAAGTCAAAAGAATTGTAGAGGAAGCTTACCAAAAAGCTTACCACATTCTTTCCCAGCATCGCCAGATCCTGGATGAAATGGTTGATCTGCTCCTGGCTAAAGAATCCATATCCGGTGAAGATATTAATGAAATTCTACTCCGTAATAATATTGATATACCCAAAAAGGAGAATGAACCGGAGTTATGACCAAAAAAATTAAAGTTTATCCCTGGACATTCAGAAACCGCCAGGAGGTTAATCAGCTGTTTGAACAAATAGGAGTAGATAATCAAGCCTGGGATTTGATGAACGATAAGACAAAATCAAAATGTCTGCTCATTGATCAACTTTCCATGGCCGGCAGCAATGTACTCAAACAAACCGCTCTGTCCCAGGGGGCAGAAGCTGCGGTACACGGTGGAATTATCAATGGAACAGCTTCCCATTCCAAAGTGCTGCTAAGCGGGACTCCGGTTCAGCTGAGAAAAATTGCGGAAAAAATAAAAATACAGCAATTTAATCTCAAGCAGACTTCCCAACAGATAATAGAAATATTAGATGATCAGGATAAAATATATCAATGGAACTTGGGAGGATATCAGATAAAACTAGATCACCCCGTAATTGTGGGTATATTAAATCTAACTCCGGATTCATTTTACGACGGGGGAAAACATAACCAAGCTGATCAGGCAGTAGAATATGCTTTGAATATGGCTGAACAGGGGGCGGATATCATTGATATCGGCGGCGAATCATCCCGTCCCGGAAGCACTCCACTTGATCCCGGTCAGGAACAGCAAAGGATTCTGCCGGTTATTGAAAAATTGAAAAATCAAATAACTATACCTTTATCCGTAGACACAAGAAATCCTCAAACTGCCGATTTTGCATGCAGTTTGGGATGTAGTATAATTAATGATATCAGCGGAGTTGAAAATCCTGCCATGATCGAAATAATAAAAAAATATTCTACAGGAGTGGTGTTAATGCATAAGCAGGGAAACCCCCAAACCATGCAGAATAATCCCTTCTATCAAAACCCTTATGTGGAAATCACAGACTATCTAGAGCAGAGAATAAGTTATCTAAAAAGCCATCATATAACCACAGAGCAAATAGTGGCAGATCCCGGTTTCGGATTCGGGAAAAACCTTCAGCATAACCTCAACATCTTAAACCATTTAGGGGATATGCAGAAATACCTGCATCGTCCGGTATTTGTTGGAATTTCCAGGAAATCAATGATCAAATTACTGGGGGGAGGAGAACTTGCTGAACAGCGATTACCGGCAAGTCTCGGCTTATCTGTATTAAGCTTAATTCAGGGCATCAGAATTTTCAGAACTCATGATGTTGAGGAGACTAGAACATGTTTGCAAACTGTTTTCAATGCAACTGGGGGTAAACTTTGGATGTAATTCCTCTATTCTTCATAGACATTTTAGACATTATTTTAGTATCAGTTATATTTTACTTTATTTTGGTTTTCTTCAGAGGAACCAAAGCTATTTCTATGATTATAGGTATCCTAATAGTATTCATATTAGGTTTTATATCCAATATGCTGCAATTAAGAGCGCTGTCCTGGCTGCTGAAAGGATTGGAAACAGTTTGGCTGATAGCCTTTGTTATTGTCTTTCAGCCTGAGATAAGAGCAGTATTGACATCTTTGGGTAAAAACCCCCATCTTCATTTTTTGAGAACGGAGAGAAGCAGTGAGCTGGAGATGGTAAAGGAAATTGTAGAAGCCTGCCAATGGCTTGCAGATAATTATATTGGGGCATTAATTGTGATTGAACGAAATGTGGGGTTAAGAGACATTCTACGGGAAGACGGCATTCCCCTGGATGCTGCAGTTTCCGCCCCGCTTTTAGAGACTATTTTCTGGAAAGGATCCCCTCTTCATGACGGAGCAGTAATTATTAAAGAAACTAGAGTAGTAGCGGCAAAAGCCCGACTTCCCTGGACCAACCGGTATCTGGGAAGAGAATCAAGTTTGTTGGGAATGCGTCACCGTGCAGCCATGGGCATTGCCGAAGAAACCGATGCCTTTACCATTGTTGTTTCCGAACAGAGAGGAGAAATATCTATCGCCGTGGGCAAAAAACTACTCAGAAAAATTGATGCTGACACCCTTCACGCAAATTTGTCTATTGCCCTTGGGCTGGAATCCAAGGGGAATAACTGGACTGAAGAATTAAAGAAAATATGGAGTAAAACATGATTTCAAATCGAGCAAAAATTTTCGGATTTTCTCTGGTATCTATTTTTTCATTGATAATATATTTTTACACCATGTCTCCCACTGTAGCTTTCTGGGACTGTGGAGAATTTATCGCCGCCAGCTACAGTCTGGGCATACCCCATCCTCCGGGCACCCCCCTGGTGATATTGATAGGGAGGGTATTCAGTTTAATTCCCCTGGGCACCATAGCCCAGAGAATAACCTTTGT
>LKUE01000249.1 GCA_001412365.1 Desulfuromonas sp. SDB
ATTCATTTTTTAGATAAAATAAAATTCTTTTCTTATATATCAATATATGCATTAATGTTTATTTTCATCATTATATTCAATAATTTGATAGTTAGTAATATACAATATTTTATTATAAGTGGTTGTATTTTTAGTTCAATTGTAACTTTTTGTATTTACAAATTCTCAAAGTTGATGTTTAAAAATTAAGTAATTTTTTCGAATTAATTTAATTTTCACATTAAATAGTAATTTAAGAAAAGAAATTTAATTATGCACACAGATAAAAGGAATAAAAGAATAGAATTATTAGAAATATTAAATCATGCAAAAATAGCTGGAACAGAGAGACATGTTTTATTATTAGCAACAAATCTGGATAACAATCTTTTTAATACTTCTATTTGTACTTTTGAAAATGGTGATTTAGTTAATAATCTAAAAAAAAATATAAATATCAAAACAAAAGTAATCTCATATAGAAAACGATTTATACATTTTTATAGACTTATAAAGTTTCTTAGAAATTCTAATTTTGATCTTATTCATTCTCATTCTGGAGGATATGCTTGTATTGCGGGTAAAATAGCAGGTATAAGAAGAATTATTTATACAAAACATGGAGTTGGTTTTACAAAAAAAGAACTTGATAATCTAAATATTAAAACGAAAATTTCTTCAATAGTGGTTGATAAATGTGTTAATCATTATATTGCTTTAACTAAAAATGATAAAAATACATTAATAAAGTATTTCAAGATTAAACCTAATAAAATTTCTGTTATTCCTAACGGAATAGATATTTCCTTTATTGATAATGTAAAAAAAGAAGAAAGTAAGGAAATTATCATTGGTACAGTAACAAGATTAATGCCTCAGAAGGGATTGAAATATTTTATTAAAGCAATTCCAAGAATTTTAAATTATAATTCTAAGATTAATTTTAAGATTGCTGGTACTGGATCTCAAAAAGGAGAACTAGTACTTCTTGCTAATAATCTAAAAATTAAAAACAAAATAGACTTTTCCGGATATATTACTGATGTTGCAAACTATATTAACAATTTAGATATTTTTATCTTACCTTCAATTTGGGAAGGATTTCCCTATGTTCTATTAGAAGCAATGATTTTAAAAAAACCTATTATTACTACAGATATTTTTGGAATAAATGAAATTATTAAAAATAATCATCAGGGTATTTTAGTAAAACCTTATAATCATAAGCAAATAGCTGATTCTGTAATTAAACTATTGAAAGATTCTAAGCTAGCAAGATATCTAGGTGAATCTGCTTATAGAAAAGTATTAAAAAATTATACATTAGATAAAAATGTAAAATCTATTCAATCACTTTATTTAAAAATTTTAAAATAATATGAAAATTGCAGTAAACTTTGCATATTATGGAGAAAAAAGTGGAGGATTGGGAGAATATATATATAATTTATGTAAAAATCTTTATTTCTTAGATAAAAAAAATAAATATATCTTTTATATCTCTTTAGATCAGGAAGAATATTGGAAAACAAAATTACCATTTATAAAAAATTATAAAATTATTCCCTTTAAAATACATGAGAGAACTAAAAGATCTTTATTTCAAAACTCTTATTGGAAAAAAGAAGAATACTTAGAAAAATTTGATGTTTTTCATTCTCCCTTTTTCCACTTACCTCATTGTATAAAATGTAAAAAAATAATTACATTTCATGATTTAAGGCTTAAAAATTTTCCTGAAACATATAAATTTAGAAGAAGAGTATTTCTTGAATATGCTATTAGAAAATCATTAAATATTGTAGACAAGATAATTACTGTTTCAGAATTCACAAAAGATGAATTGATTAAATTTTATAATATTTCTGAAAATAAAATTATTCCAATTCATGAAGGTATTGATTATCAAAGATTTAATATTGATAATATTACCCAAGATTATGAGAATAAATTACTAAATAAATTTAATCTTAATAAAAAAAATTATATACTAACAGTTGGACACTTAGAGCCTAGAAAGAATTTATTGAGACTAATAATTGCTTTTAAAAAACTTAGAAAAGTTTGTGATAAAATTGATTATTTAGTTATCGTGGGTAAAAAAAATTTTAAATATAAAAAAATTTTAAATGAAATAAACAAAAATAAAGATTCCATTATTCATTTAGATTTTGTCCATAATAATGATTTGAATATTTTATATAAAAATGCAAAAGTGTTTGTATTTCCTTCAATCTATGAAGGTTTTGGTTTTCCTCCTTTGGAAGCAGCAATATTTGGTATTCCTAGTGCTGTAAGCAAAACTTCTTCTATGCCCGAAATCTGTGAAGATGCTGTGTTATATTTTAATCCATTTAATACAGAAGATATAAAAAGTAAAATCTTAATGTTATTGAATAACAACTCATTATATAACGAGTTAAAAATTAAAGCACAAAATAATCTTAAAAGATTTAGTTGGGAAAAAAATGTAATTAAAACAATTGATGTTTATAATGAAACATATCAATAATCACTTAAAACTGCTCTTTTAAAAGACATTGGATACAAATTATACTTAGTTATCAATAATTCAGTTATTCTTTTAAAATTTTCCGGGGTTACTTCTTTATCATTATATCCTAACCTATGAAATAATATAAAAACATAATCTTCGTTCCTGATCAATGCTAATTCTATTCTCCTTTTTGTAGACTCGACACTATTTTTCGATGGAACCACAAAGCAACCCAAATGAGTAAAGTCTAAGGGTTTTTCCCAAAATCTATCATCAGTATCTCGTACATATTTATAGTATTCACTGGCAATATTTCGAATTCTTTCATTACAAACTCCACAGGGAAAGGCAAAATTTGAAGGATAAAATCCCATTTCAAATAAAGAATCTCGAGAAGTTTTAAGTTCGTATCTTATCTCTTGTTCGGTTAATAAAGTCATAATCGGGTGATTCATAGTATGAGAGGCAATTTCCCAGTTATTATTCTGCATTTCCAACAATTGGTCTAAATTGCAGTAGTTTGAATCTTTATTAATTGTTTTTACAATAACAAAAGTAGTTGCAGAAAGTTCAATATTATATTCTTGCTCTAAAGACTCAAAAAAATTAAAAACAATTATATAATCAGTTATATTGTTATCATCAAACATATAAACAACTTTTAAATGAGGTGTTTTCTGTTGCTGACTACATCCAATAAAAAATAGGATTAAAAACAATATTCTTTTTCTATATAACCTTGACATCTTAATAGTAAATTTTCTGAATTTTCATATCCACTAGATATTGAAACATTATTTCTGTTAACATTATAAACAAAACCTAATACTAATGAATATCGAGTCAAGTTTTTAACTGTTTCTCTGAAATAATAATTCCCCCCAATAAATACATACAATTCATCATTAACTTTATAGTTAATCTTAGAAGAAGAATATAAAAAATCATTTTCTCTCATTTCACCTTCAAAATAGGGGCTTGTATTTGAATAGTAACAATCTCCTTCGAAATTTAATGAATTAACAGGTAATTGTATTCTTATCCATAAATCATTAGAAATAATTTTTTTTTCATAATGACATATTTTACAATCCATGCCAGTTTTAATTGCCCAATATTCTAATTCTAATCCCATAATATGTGTATGATATGAAGATGTTTGATCATCTCTACCGGAAAAAATATAAAAAGGAGAATATTTAATTGTTCCTAAACTAGGCTTGAATCTTATTAATCCAAAGAACTTTCTTTGACTTCTCCCTCCGAAGGTCAAACTGAATATTTTCCATTTATAATTAAATCCAAAAATATTCCCAGGATTATATCGTCCACAATATGGGAAAATATGATACTTTGCACTAGCAATTGAAGGAAAATATCCTCCAAATTCAGGATTAATCAAACCAAATAAAAATCCATTCTTTTTATAATAAATTTCATTCAATGTTAGATTAATATTTGGCTCTTCATATATTGGCTTGAGGGAAATTAAGACATCTTCAAAATTAATATTAAAGACTCCATAAAAATCTTCAAAACTTTCCTGCTTAGAATTATCTGATAGCTCTTGGTATTCTTTTTCAGCTTCTAATATATAATAAAAACTATAATTTATATTACAATTTTCATTTGTTAAATTACTAATAAAAAATAATAGAAATAATACCATTTCTAATTACCTATAAGCTGATTTATAGCATCCAAATATTTATTAATTACTATAATTTCATCAAATTGATCTTCAATTTTTTTCCTACTATTTTCACCCATTTTAATTCTCTGCGTTTTTGTTAATTTTAACATTTTTTCCATCTTATTAGCCAAATCTAAAGGATCTTTTAATTTACATAAAAATCCATTCTTATTATTGTCTACAACTTCTTTACACCCTATAGTATTTGTAGTAATCAGTGGCTTTCCCATTGCTGCTGCTTCTAAAAGAGATCTTGGAGTTCCCTCTCTATAAGATGGTAAAACAACACAATCTGAATCTCTAATATATTTTTTAACATTGTTTGTTGTGCCTAGATATTTAATCACCCCATGTTTTTCCCAATTAATAATATCGTTATACCTAATACCAGAAACATTCTCATAATCCAAAGGACCAAGTAACTGAAATTCGGCTAAATAACCTTTATCTAGTAATATTTTAGCAGCATCAACAAATTCTTTAATTCCCTTATCATATATCATCCTGCTAATTAACAAGAATATAAAATTTGATTTTATATTTTCCTTTGGTATTGGAGTAAATTTTTTTAAATTTACTCCTGAACCAGGTAAAAGATCTGCCTTATTCACATTTAATAATTTTAATTTTTCAGTAAATAATATTAAATCATCTGAATTTTGAAAAAACACAATAGAAGCAAATTGCTGTGAAAATTTATATAGTTTCTTGGATATTGCAGTTAATAAATTTGGTCTTATAAATAAAGTAGCTAAACCAGTTATATTATTCACTGTTGGAATTCTTAATAATCCAGCTGCAATTGATCCGTATATTACGGGTTTAACTGTAAAATGTAAAATTAAATCTGGTTTTGTTTTATTATAAATGCTTAGATATTTTATAAACAATTTTACTTCTTCTAAAGGATTAAATCCTCTACGATTCAAACTATAATGATAATGAATGCATCCCAAACCAATTAATTTATTTGTAAAATAATCATTTGGAGCGACTGTTATAACTTGATAACCATTAGATTGTAATAATTCAATCAGTTCTTTCCTGAAATTATAAATGTACCAGGATGTATTGTAGGTAATAGCAACTTTCTTCATAATTATAAGGAATTAATATAAAGAATTAATCTAATTTAATCAATGTAAAATTAATAATTTCCTAACTGTTGAATATTTCCGGATTATAAATTATAAAATATATTTATTCCTGATTTTTATTGAGAAAGATTTAAATTGTTCATAAATTGATTAATTATCAGTTGTAAATTGCCTAAAATAAATAAAAGAACTATATGGAATTGGATCATGTAGAATTATATTACCTTTGTATACTGAACAAGGTCGATACATATGACTGTAATCGGTTATTGGGGTTATATGATCAGGATAATTGTAATCACATAAACTCCAAATGAATATTTTCTCTAACCAATCTCTCGACTCTTTTGAAGATTCCTCAATTAATTTCGCCATTCTAGATATGATTACTGAATCAGCAAATCCACCAAAATTTTCATAATTATCATTATAGGGATAATTTATCCTATAATTAAACCAATTCCTTTGCCATCCGATTTCTGTCAACCATACAGGTTTGTAATCGCCATCTTTACCATATCCAAGTGAATCTAGAATTTGTCTAAGTCTATCTAATTCTACCATTAAAGTATCAATATTAACTCGATTAAGCTTATCAGGATTAAATATATCAATATAACCATGTACTGAAATTACATCAAAGCATTCTAATACTCCAAGGTCATTTAAATATCCCCAGAAACTTTCTGGTGCGTTAAAATCGCGGAATAAATGAATATATTTCTTATTTTCAATATCAAAAATCAAAGCAGTATCCCATCTTTGGCATAAAGGAGTAGATACTGCTGGACCAACAATTTTTACATTTTGATTATAATTAGTTGCATCTCTAATTGATTTAGCAGAAATTTTAATATATCTAGCATATTGATCAATTGAAATATGTTCGCCAAAAAAAATCGTATCACCATTATATACGCGGAAAGTATCAATGTACCCTCCCCACCCAAGAAATTCTAAATTTTCCGGTTCATTACATATTTCCCAATATAGTACTGGTTCATTTAATGGATAGATGCCTAATAAATTTACATACTCATTATATGAAGTATATAATGAACAAACTTGCCCCCAGGGGGTCATTATAAATTTATTTAAATTAATATACCTTTCAGCTAAAACTCGCCAATACCAATAATAACCGGAATCACATCCGAAATACTTTATTACTGTATCATTACGAGATGTGATCGATGTAATATTATCATTATAGTATCCTATTGGATATGTGCAGATAAAAGGGATCATGTCTCTATCTTGTATCCATTTAATTGCTGCATCAAATCTAAGTAAGCCTGTTTCCCAAAATTTTGGATGCTCACTTCTATAAGCAAGTGCTTGTAAATCTTCCCTGGCTCCTATTCTGACATGTATCCAATTTGCATTAATACTTTTTAATGAATCTAATTTAGGTATAAAATGATTATACCACATCGGATGAGGAGATTTTTTATCAATAAAAGTTGAATCATAATAAAATTCATAGGGTTGCCAAATTATATTGAAAAATAAAGGACATTCTGTATTGGAATTTATGTTTTGAGTTGTAATTATAAAATGAAAAAATAAATATAATACTAATAATTTAATATTTTGCATCACACTTTATTTATGAATCATTGTTAATATTAAATAACAAAATTAAAAAATAATCAATATATTCCTTAGAAAAGATAAAAAATGTTCATCTCTAGTAATAATTTATCTTTATAATTTACACCATCAAAATTATTTAGATATTTTACATATTGACCTTCGATATCAAAAGATATATTCCGAAATTTAATCCTGATTTCATCAATTAGATAAAATTTCTTTTCAATATTTCCATAAGGCCAGGGTGGATTAGGTTTATGTTCAAACGTCCAGGGATCTGATAAATTATGGGGACCTTGTTCGGTATAACCAAATAAACTGGATATATGATAAGATTCAGATCTATAGGATATTTCAAACTTACCATCCCAAAAATTATTACCTAATTGATGTCCTACACAGGTATCGTTTCTGTAAAATCCATTAATTTCTTCATTTAGATGATAACTGTAATGGGCATAGGTATATGGAGAAACTCCGGATAATTCAAAGCATAAATCAAGGTTGTCAATATTTGCTAAATTATAAACATCTATCCCTAAAAGAAAACCAAGTTTTTCAGGAGGTTCTGGGGGAGTAAAAGAAACATCATCTACCATCCCTTGAATATAAAACCGGTATTTATTTCCCAAAAGGAGTTGAACATCGGCTCCTCCCAGAACATTATCAGGTCTTTCCCCATAGTACCTTTGAATTAAGTAATAAGGACTTACCGGTGTTAGATAATATTCTCCCGTTCTATCACTCCATACTACTGCTTCATTTAATCCAAATAATATCTTACCTGAAAACAAAGAAAATTCTAACCTTTGAGCAGCTAAGTACTTTTTATTTTTTGAATACAGAGGGGTTATTATATTTTCAAAATGTACTCTATCTCCATGATACGAAATTCTCAGCATATCATAAGAAAGGTTCTCCGCTAAAAACACTGAAGAAAAATTTCCCGGTCCCCAAAATATTCTATTTCTGCCTAATTCAATTTTCAGTCTGTCATTATGGTAGTAAACATAGAAATTTTCCAAAGGTATCTCAAAACCAGGAGTAAAGCCTACGATCTTCTGTTCATCGGTCTTCCCCCCTTCATGGCCAAAATGAAAATAACCTAATCCTACTGCCCCATAATATTCTGAAGGTCTTAAATGTAAAGCTACTGGAATATCAATTTGATAACTGAAATCTTCATCAATATAGATTCCTTTTAAATTGATTCCAGTTAAATAATTGATTTGAATTGAATCATAATAAAAATTATTTGAATATCTAAGTAGATCAATAGGGAAACATTGACTGGTTAATGTTCTATTGTATACAATATTATATTTCCTTTGGTCCCGGAAATTATCTAGATAATCATTCGGATATAGATAATAAGACTGGGGAAAATTACATATCAGTGATAATAACAATAACAATATTTACCTCAATGTTTAGATTTTCAAGAATTATAACAAGGGTAGATTCTTAATCAAAGAATTATCTCACCACCATGAACTTCCCGGTTTCAGTTAAATAATCGGATTCCAAGCGGTAGAAGTAGATGCCTGATCTTTCTGATCTAAAGGGAATCTGATGGATGCCGGGAGAAAGAGTTCCGGAGATAGGCGTCTCCACCAGCCTTCCGGAGAGATCGTAAACCTTAAGGATCAACTCACTCCCAGCAGGAATTGAAAACATAAAACTAACTTCTCCCCTATCTTCATAGGATAGTCGGTAGGAGAATTTATCGGGAACAGAAGATATTTCTTCTTCTACTGAGGTAGGATCAACTGTAAAACTCCATATATTTGACCAGGAGCTTTCAAAACCAATATGATCATAAGCCTTAACCCTCCAGTAATATACGTCTGCAGGGAAAGTATAATATATATATTTTGTGGTATCAAAAACATCATATTGGTGTAAAGATACTGATAAATTACTGTCCAGTGCCCACTGTAATTGATAATAATCAACTCCGGGAAAGCTATCATAAGATGGATGCCAAAAGAAATTTACCGTACTATTGCTGTATCCTGCACTGTCCGGAGATATCAACACAACTTTCTCTGGATGGGTAGTATCACAGATCCCATTTAAATAAACATAATATGATGGGAAAAATGAATCACTTAAAAATACCTGCAATGAACATTGATAATAGCCAAATGAATCCGGTTTATACATAATCTCAACTACTGATGAATCTCCAGGTTGGATAGTATCGGGATTTACATAATTGATTATTGAATATTCAGACAGGGGTAAAATTAAACTATCTACGATAAGTTCTTGATAAGAGACATTATTAATTTTAAAATTCAATGTGCTTGAATCTCCAGGAGCTAATATTCCAAAATCCAGTAAAGTATCGGATAAATACTGCCTAATTGATTGAAATTGATAGATATTACAATCGACATTGGACCCGTAAACTTCTATGAATCCGTCATTATTGCCATCTCCTACTTCTACACTTCTCATCGGACTACTGCCTGATCCTATATCACTAATAATCCAGCTAATACCGTTCCATGTTAATTCATATATATGACCGTTGCTGCAAGCTCCGTAAACCTCATTCATCCCGTCATTATTACCATCTCCAATATCTACACTACTCATATCAGCAATAGGGGAGTTGAGTTCACTAATTATCCAGATAGATCCTGTCCATCTAAATTGATATAGCATTCCATTGCTAGAAGCTCCATATATCTCATTCAATCCATCATTATCACCGTCTCCAACTTCTACCCAGTTATCTCCACCATATCCCATTTCAGTGATTTCCCAATTAGGATTTATCCACCTGACTTGATAAATATATCCATCGCGATCTGAAACATATGCTTCCAGAATTCCATCGTTATTACCATCTCCAATGGCAATGCATGTAAGATGATCAACTCCTAGGTTACCTAAATAATCTACATCCCAGCTAAATCCATTCCAATTGAACTTATAGATCTGTTGATCCCAATGAACTCCATAGACATCTGTTACTCCATCGTAATCTAAATCTCCTAAATCTACCCCGGTAATTGTTGAATTTGATAAAATCCCGAAATTTACTGTATCCCAGGTTATACCATTCCATTGAAATTGAAATACCTGCCCGTGGGAAAATGCGCTGTATATACCTAATTTACCATCATTATTCCCGTCACCAACAACTGCTTTTCTAGCATGCTGAGATAAACAAAAATATACTTCAGTATAAACCCAAGCAATTCCATTCCAGTCTAATTGATCGATGAAACTTCCATCAATTAAACTGGTTCTTGCACAATAAATTTCCATTTCACCGTCAATATCACCATCGCCTATGGTAATCCCCTGTGCAGAAGAGGTATATGATCCAATTACTGCTCTCTGCCAGCAATAATCTGTACTCTCCAGTAATTGGTTGACTGTAAAACACATATCCAAAGTATCTGAATTAACTAACAGATTATAGGTAACTGGTAATTCACCAGTTAAGTCAAAATCACAGGTGAGATAATTATCACTTTGAATGGAAATATTATTAGCGTAAATACTTGGATATCCTTCTTTCTGCAATTCAATAGAAGATACTCCCAGGTAAAATCCATCCCCGAAAATTTTAACTGAACTGGTTCCATTATTGGTGGCAGAATGAGGATAAATATCTGTTACTGCACAAGAATATTCTCCCCTGCCGGTTAATTTTAAATATATAACCGGGAAATAAGGATCATTAATATACACTTGAGCTGAACAGGAATAAAATCCAATATTCAGAGGTTTGAATAATATACTTGCTAATACTGAATCTCCGGAATACAGAGTATCCGGAGTTGAGTAATTTAATAAAGAATATCCTGAGATTGGAAAAATAATGCTATCCACAATAAGATCTTGATAGGATACATTTTCTATATAAATGTCCCAAATTGCTGAATCTCCTATACACATTTTACCAAAATCATGAATTGTGTCGGTTAAATAGGCTGGTTGAATCTGATATTGGTATAAGCGTCGGTCAGAAGTAACATCTTTAAAAAAAACATAAATATCTATAAAACCATTGTTATCAGCATCTCCTGAACAAATTCCTGCAATTTCATAACAATCCCTTAATTCAAGATTAGTTGAATTCCATTGTTCTGAAATCCACTTATGCTGAAATAGACTGTCATTTAAAGAGCTGTAAATTTCCATGCCACCATCATTATTACCATCCGCTATGGTAATAAAATCCGAATTGGCAATTACAGTTTGATTCCAACTACCCCCATCCCATTGAAATTGGCTTAAAATATAATCACCTGAATAAATTTCATTTGATCCGGAATTATCCCCATCCCCAAATGAAATTCTCCAATGGTCAGTTCCACCAACAATTGTGGTTCTAACCCATTCACTCCCATTCCACTTATTTTGGTCTATTCGTCCACCACAAGCATAAACTTCTAATTCCCCATCATAATTACCATCACCAACTACTACTCCGTCATTTTTATGCCCATGATAAACACCTCCCATACTATCAACGTTCCAACCACCGCCATCCCATTTTAATTGATAAAGTTGTTCTGAGAATGAGTAGCTCTTAAAGTAAATCTCATGTTCTCCATTATTATTTCCATCTCCAATGGTCAATGATTTAGGAGACCAATCACATAAACAAATAATCAACTTATTCCAATAATTCCCATCCCATTTAAGCTGGTAAATACAATTATCTTCACATCCGGCATATATTTCTTGCTGTCCATCATTATCTGCATCTCCCACTGCTAAAGAAATCATTAAATCATTACCATAGCCAATATCATTAATTTCCCAGGTTGAACCATTCCATTTGCACTGATAAATATGAGTTAGAGCAAGGAAATAAAGTTCCAGTTGTCCATCATTATCTGCATCACCAATTTGTGCATTTGGTACACCAAACCAATAATCTTGATATTCATGAATATCAATAATTTTCCATATTGTTTCAGAATACCGGTGATTAACCGTAAAGCACATTTTTAATGTATCTGAATTAATTACGAGATTATAGGTAGTCATAAAAACTTCATCTAAATCAAAATCACAGGTTAGGTAATTATCTGCTTGGACATTGATATTTGAAGCATAAATACTGGGATAACCAGATTTCTGCAGTTCTACAGAACTAACTCCGGAATTAAAGCCGCCCCCGTATATCTTCACCGGCTTAACCCCATCATTAGTCCCCGACTGGGGCCAGATATGGGTTACTGAGGAATGGATATTAAAAGTGCATAGTATTAAGATTAACAAGGATACTAAATAATATTTCATACCACCCTCCCACTTATATTTAATTATCTGTCTTTATTTAAAATATATCAATAAATGCAATATCTTAAATTAAAGAATTATCTCACTACCATGAACTTCCCGGTTTCAGTTATATAATCGGATTCCAGTCGATAGAAGTAGATGCCTGATCTTTCTGATCGGAAGGGGATCTGATGGATACCGGGAGAAAGAGTTCCGGAAAGGGGAGTATCTACCAACCTTCCGGTCAGATCGTAGACCTTTATAGTCAATTCACTCCTGGTGGAAATTGAAAACATAAAACTAACCTTCCCCCTTTCTGTATAAGTTAGCCGGTAGGAAAATTTATCAGGAATGGAGGAAATCTCCTCTTCCACTCCAGTATAATCTACGGTAAAACTCCACACCTCCGACCATGGACTCTCTATACCCAATGAATCCCTCATCTTCACTCGCCAGTAATATAAAGATTCGGGTAAATCCTCCAAGAATAAAGTAGTGTCATCCGTTATATGATACTCATACATAGAAATAGTAAAATTACTGTCTAAAGCATACTGTAATCTGTACCAAAGCAAACTAACTGTATCAAGGGAAGGATGCCAGATGAAATTAACTGTATTATTACTATATCCTCCATTCTCAGGATAGATTAGATACACTGGGGTAGGACATATTGAATCACATATCCCAAATAAGCTTAAATGGTGAGTTGGAAAAAGGCTGTCACTTAGAAATATCTGCAATGAACACTGACTATAGCCCATGGAATCCGGCTTAAACATAATACTAACTTCAGCTGAATCTCCGGGAACAATAGTGTCAGGTAATTCATTATTTACCAGGGAATATTCCGATAAGGAGATTATTAAGCTATCTATGATAATTTCCTGAGTATTAACATTTTTGACAATCAAATTCCAGATAGATGAATCACCGGGAGATGAATATATTGTGTGTATTGTATCGGATAAATATTTAGGGACAATTTTTAATTGATGAATATTTCTACCACCACCACCATAAATTTCTAACAAACCATCATTATCTCCATCCCCTATGTCGCCAATACCGCAATACGCATAACCAAAGTTTGTTTTTATCCAACTATTATCAATCCACCTGAATTGGTAGATATAATCATCAGTATAGTTAAATTGAGCAGGTATGTAAATTTCTTCAATTCCATCATTGTCTGCATCTCCTATTGACATAGCATAAGAATGATCACTGACAAAAGATCCTAAAATTGTTTTAGTCCAAGAATAACCATTCCAATCAAATTGGTAAATTGTTGTATTTCCACCAGCTCCGTAAACTTCAATTTCTCCATCATTATCTACATCTCCTAAAGCCAATGCCCTCATAGGAATATTGCCATAACCAATATCAGTTGAAATCCAACTACTACCACCCCATTCAACCTGATAGATATGAGCATTATCAGAGGCAATGTAGATTTCTAGCTGACCATCATTATCACCATCTCCAATTTCAAAATCATTTAAATCGCCATCTACTATTACTCCAAGATCAACTTTATTCCAAGCTATTCCATCCCATTTGAATTGATATAAATGTCCCGACTCAGTAATTGCATAAAGTTCTAAATGACCGTTATAATCACAATCTCCAAAATCAATTTGTTCAAGATCATGAATCCCACCACAATAACCTACAAAGACTGTATCCCATGAATATCCATTCCATTTAATTTGATATATATTTGAATAAGTTGTATAATCGTAAATTTCTATTATCCCATCATTATCAACATCTCCGATTCTGGTTCGGTTTAAACTATACTCATCAATAAAACAAATTTCTGTTATTGACCAATTAGTTCCATTCCAAAATAACTGGTCAATATGCCCTCCTGTTCGGGAACCATACACCTCTAACTCATCATCATGATTTCCATCTCCGATTGATACTCCATGTTCACTTGATATACCCAATTCAATATTGGTATGATAAAAAAAGTAATCGCTGTATCCAAGAAAGTAATTTACCGTAAAACACATATCCAATGTATCTGAATTCACTACTAAATTGTAAGTGGTTGGAAACACTCCGTTTAAATCAAAATCACATACAAGACAATTATCACTTTGTACTTGTATATTAGTTGCATAAATACTAGTATATCCTAATTTTTGCAATTCTACAGCAGATATTCCTGAGTTAAAACCATTCCCGAAAATCTTAACTGTTTTTATATCATTATTAGTAGCTGCTGGAGGATAAATATCAGTTACTGAACTTAAATAATCACCCATCCCTGTCAATTTTAAGGATATTATTGGAAATACTGGATCATTACAGTAAATTTGAACTGAACAGGGATAAAATCCAATATTTTGCGGTTTAAACATAATATTAATAGCAGATGAATCACCTGGAAGAATAGTATCCGGGATAGAGTAATTTAATACTGAATATTCAGGCAATAAAATAACTATACTGTCAACAATAAGATTTTTATATAATACATTGTTTAAATATAATACCCACATTGATGAATCTCCAACATTTATTATATCAAAATTATATGAAGTATCAGATAAATATGCTGGGATAGTCTGATAATGATATATATTACATTCATTATTGCCTTGAAAAACAGCACATATGTTTAATAATCCATTATTATCAATATCAGCAATATAAACACCTTTTACTCCATATCCTGGTGGTCCTTGCCTTCCCAAATCTGTAATTTCAAATGGATATGTATTGATCCATTTTAATTGATAAAGATTTTCACAATAATTCGTATAAAGTTCAAATTCTCCATCATTATTTCCATCTCCAATTGTTAATTCAAATGGATTACTACTTCCTCTTAATACTGTTTGTTTATTCCAATTATAACCATCCCAATAGTACTGATAAATCCATCCATACTCATTAAGTTCATATATTTTTAGTTTATTTTCACTTTTCCCATCTCCAATTGCTATTGCTATAACATCTTTATTGTCATAAGCAACAGTATCTCTATCCCAAGTATTTCCATTCCATACATATTGATATATTGTCCACCAATGGAAACCGTATATTTCAATATTCCCATCATTATTTCCATCTCCAATGATAATTTCACTTCCCCCATAATAACCTACAGTATCTATGTCCCATAAATTCCCAGTCCACTTATATTGATATATCAAATTATTATGCATACTATATAATTCAAATTCCCCATCATTATTACCATCTCCCACAATAATTTTTGCACCTAAACCACTTGCTACAGTATCTTTTAACCAATTACTCCCGTTCCATTCAAATTGATAAATAATCCCATCGCTGCATAGTCCATAAAGTTCAAATTCTCCGTCATTATCCCCATCTCCAATGGTTATTGATAGCATTACTTTATCAATACTTCCATATCCAACAACATAAATTTCCCAGTTATTCCCTGTCCATTTATACTGATAGATATGGTTATCATTATATCTTTTTGCACAACAATAAATATCTAATTGTTCATCATTATCCCCATCTCCGATAACTATATCAGAAAAAAAAAGCTGAGGATAATCACCAATAT
>LKUE01000250.1 GCA_001412365.1 Desulfuromonas sp. SDB
AAAAAATCCTCCCATATTGATTTTTGATGAAGCCACTTCATCTTTAGATAATGAATCCGAAGGAAAGATTCAACAGGCGATGTTCAAGTTAAGCGAAAACCGCACCACCATAATTATTGCTCACCGGTTAAGCACGGTAAAAAATGTGGATAGAATTTATGTGCTTAAGAAGGGGAAAGTGGTGGAAACTGGAAAACATCAGCAACTTTTAACCAGCCGGGGATATTATTTTAGCTTGTATTCAAAAAATTTAATTTGACCTTTTTGTCATTAATTTTCTGTACTGGCTTATTTATCTACATTGTAATATAATAAAAATGTAATATTTTTTCATTTTAGTAAATTATGAAAATAATTGATCTTAGAAGTGATACTGTAACCCATCCCACCTCCTCAATGTATCAGGCTATGCAGCAGGCAGAATTGGGAGATGATGTTTTTGGAGATGATCCCACTACCATTAAACTGGAAAATCTAGCAGCGGAAATAACCGCAAAAGAAAATGGACTACTGGTCCCTAGCGGAACTATGGGTAATTTGATAGCTAATCTTACCCACTGCAGTAAGGGAAACGAAGTATTATTAGGTGACCGGAGTCATATTTTTCTTTATGAAGTCGGGGGGATATCTGCCCTGGGGGGATTGTTCCCTCATGTTTTACCCACATTACAAGACGGCACTATGGACCTAAACCATGTTGAGGAGAGTATTAGAACTGAAAATATTCACTTTCCCCGTACTGGTTTAATTTGTTTGGAAAACACTCATAATTATTGCGGGGGATTGCCTGTTTCTACCGATTATACTGAACAGTTATGTGAATTAGCCCATCGAGTTGGATTAAAAGTTCATCTGGACGGAGCTAGAATTTTCAATGCTTCCATAGCTTTAAATGTTTCAGTGAGAGAATTATGTAAATCGGTGGATTCAGTAATGTTTTGTCTGTCTAAAGGTTTAAGTGCCCCCATAGGGTCGGTTCTCTGCGGCAGCACTCAGTTTATTGAAGCAGCTAGAAAAAACAGAAAAATGTTGGGAGGGGGGATGAGACAAACCGGCTTGATTGCAGCTGCAGGTATAGTTGCCCTAAACGAAATGAGATCGAGGTTAATTGAAGATCACCAACATGCTAAAATGATTGCAGATAGCTTGGCTGAGTTTAACCTGGTAAAAATAAACCGGGAGTCTGTGCAAACAAATATAATTTATTTTAACCTCAATGCCGAATTAATCGAACCGGATAAGGTTATAGAAGCATTTTATCAGAGAAATATAAGATTTCTGTATTTAGGGAAATCAAAGTACCGCATGGTCACTCACCAGGATATCAGTAAAGAAGATGTCCTCAAGGTTGTTGCAGCGGTTAAGGAAATTTTGTCCGGTTTAACTGAACAATGAAAAAATGTTTGAATATTTTAGTTTTTACCAACTCTGAACAAAGATTTAAAGTCATTGTAGATAATCTTCAGCAACTTCCCCACAAGTTTAGAACTGAATTAATTAACAATTCAGATAATCATAATGTAGAGTTTCTAGAAAAATTTGATTTAATGCTGGTGGACCGGCAGTTATTTTTAAAAGACATAAATTCTGTTGTAACCAATATTAATTATAACTGTATAAATAAACCTTTAATTATCTTTGAAATAACTGAGTCAAACTGTATAAAGGCAAAGGTTATAAGCTCTAAATATCTGGATTTAATGAGTTTGCAGGATTATCTTCTTTTTGATCAGGTTATGGTTAAAGCGGTGGAGGAAGAGGAGCAGGAGTTTTTTTTGAACTCTGAAAAAGAGCTTAAACGGGAAAAAGAAAAATTTCAGGATCTTTTCGAGAACGCTAATGACATAATTTGGACTTCGGATTTAAATGGGCATTATCTTTCAGTCAACAGACAGTTTTTAAATATTCTGGGATATCCTAAACAACAATTAATTGGAGCTCAATCTTTAAAATTAATTGCTCCGGAAGATAGAGAATTATCTAAGCAGTACTACCACCGGGTAGTTGAAGGGCAGCAGGTTGAATATGAATGTTCAGTGTTGACCAAAAACAATACCAGAAAGATATTATGGTTGAAGCTACGCCCCATATTACAAAATTCCTCAGTGAGTGCAATTCATGGCATGGGGAGGGATATTACTGAAAGAAGAAGAATTCAAGAAGCTCAAAATTTACTTTACCGAATATCCAGTAAAGTACTGTCAATAAATGATATCCGTACTTTAATTACTCAGATAAAAGAGGAATTATCCCTGGTTATGAGCACTAAGAATTTTTTTATTGCTCTTTATAATCACCATCAAGATCAGATAAGCTTAACCTATATTTCAGATGAACATGATGATATTGAAACTTTTCCCGCGGGAAAGACTTTAACTGCTTATGTGATAAGAAATGAACGGTCATTATTGGTGAACCGGGACCAAATACACGCACTGGAAAATCAGAATGTTATTAGTACAATTGGAACCCCCTGTAAAGTATGGTTAGGTGTACCTTTAAAATCCAGAAGCGAGGTGGTGGGGGCAGTGGTAGTTCAAAGTTATGATGATGAAAATGCATATACGGAAAGAGAAAAAAAATTATTGGAATTCATTTCAGATCAGCTGGGATTGGCTTTGGATAGAACCAAATATCAGCAGCAATTGGAAAAAAGTGAACAACAGTACCGTGAATTAGTAGAAAACCTCCAGGAAGGATTGGTGATTGCGGATATTGATGATAATATTGTATTTTGTAATCCAGCTTTCGCTGGAATTATTGGTTATTACAGAGAAGAATTATTGGGCAAGAATATCAGAGATTTAATTCCGCCATCAGAGTATGAAAAAATTGAAAAAGGTAATGAGGAAAGGAGAAAGGGCATAACCAGTAAATATGAAATAACGGTGGTGGACAAGCAAAACCAACTCAAGCACATCTTGCTTTATGCTTCTCCCTGGTATGATCATGAGGGCAACTACAATGGATCCCTGGGATTGCAGCTGGATATCACCGAACAGAAAATTATGGAAAAAGAGAAGATTAAACTTCAGGAGCAGCTTCTCCAGGTGCAGAAAATGGAGGCGATTGGAACCCTGGCGGGAGGTATTGCCCATGATTTCAATAATATTCTCACGGTGATAAAAGGTTATACCGAAACCATGATGCAGGAATGTGAACAGGACAGCGTTGCCTACCATGATCTTGAAGAAATATTTAAAGCTTCGGAAAGAGCAGCTAGTCTCACTAAAAAATTATTACTGTTCAGTAAAAAACAGGTTAAATCTTTTCGGCAGTTAAATCTCAATGATCTGATAGAACGTTCCTTAACCATGATAAAGAGGATGATTGGCGAAGATATCCGAATTCATACTGATTTAAAGCAGAATCTGGGGTTTATCCATGCAGACCCCTCAAATCTGGAACAGGTATTATTCAATCTCTGTATCAATGCAAGAGATGCTATGCCCGAAGGAGGTGAAATTAAAATCACTACTTCCAGTATTGAGGTGATGAATTATCAAGATAAAAAAAACCATAAAACTACTCCTGGTAATTATGTTCTTCTAACTGTGGAGGACAATGGAAGCGGCATAAACAGCAAGGTGATACCGCATATATTTGAACCTTTCTTCACCACCAAAAAAATTGATAAGGGAACGGGACTGGGGTTGGCAGTAGTTTATGGCATCGTTAAGCAGCATCAGGGATGGATTGAGGTGGATAGCAAACCTGGACAGGGCAGTAAATTTATGATTTATCTGCCTTTATCCGACCGAAAAAAAATTAAGCAGGTTGATATACAGAAGCAGTCAGAAATTGTACCAGGCAATCAGGAGAATATTTTATTAGTTGAAGATTCAGAGGGACTGAGAGAATTTTTAATTAAATTCCTGACTAAAAATAATTATAAAATTACCTCTGCTGAAAATGCAGCCAAAGCCCTTTCCATAATTCAACATCAACCGGAATCTTTTGATTTAATGCTGACAGATGTAATACTTCCTGACCGCAACGGAGTAAAACTTGCTGAAGAGGTAATTGGTATCTGTCCTCATATTAAGATTATATTCAGCAGTGGCTATACCGGGGAAAAATCATCTTTGGATAAAATCAATGAATTAAATTATCCTTTTATCAGAAAGCCCTATAAAACTGCTGATTTATTGCAATTGATCAGTAAAGTTCTGAACAATTAATGATCTTGGTTATCATCAATGTATTTCTTTTGAAATTGAATCCGGTCTTCACTGCCCTGAGGGTCTAAGTCCAAAGGCACTGAATTCAATGCCGTTATTAAGGTGGATAAAATAATCTTTATATTGAAGGTCAAAGATTGGTGTTGAATGTAATATCGGTCAAACTTAAATTGTAATTTTTTAGTTAATTTGCCGGTTCTAATCAACTTGAGTTGAGCTAAACCGGTCCATCCTGGTCTTACTGAAGTACGGTAGTTAAACATAAACACCGGCTGCAGCTGAAGGGGGAGAGGTCGGGGACCTACAAAACTCATTTTACCCATAAAAATCAACAGCAGTTCAGGTAATTCGTCAATATGACAATTTCTTAAGAATTTACCCAGTTTGGACAGGCGTTCTGTCTCAAAAAAAATTCTCCCGGTTGTTTTCCCTGGTCTCATGCTTTTAAATTTTAAATGATAATATTTTTGATTATTTTTTCCAACTCTTTCCGATATGTACAGGGGAGGAAAACCGAGATCAATGGAGACGATTACAGCTACCAGTATAATCAATGGAGATGTAATAATCAACAATATTGCTGAAAAAATGAGATCAAATATCCTTATCTTCCAACAGCTTTTAGTTTTGTAATAATCTGATGTTTTCAGTGACATTTTGTTTGAAAAGTTCACCTCGTTGGAATAAATCCCGGAAAAATGGAGAACCGCTGCATCCCGGGGATAGCAATAAAGTTCCCCTTTTCTGTTTGTTTAATCTGCTCATCCCTTCCCCCACTGCTTGTTCCATATCATCCACTTCAATCAATTTTAAATGACTGTAGTTTTGTTGGTTTTTTATTATAGGGGATGTTTGATCCTGATTGAATAATATTAAAACGGCTACAGATTTTTCAATTTCCCGGGATAATTTTCTATAATCAAGGTTTTTATGCCCTCCCCCTCCCGCAATAAGAATTAAGGGCCATTGATTCACTGCTTTTATTGCCGCCAGGGTTGAATCCGGAGTTGTAGCTGCTGAATCGTTGATAATTGAAAAGTTATCAGAACAGTACAGAGTTTCAAATCGGTGAGGTAACCCTTTGAATTTCGTCAATGCCCTGGTGATTTTTTCCGGAGGCACTCCGGCTAGATATGAACAGGCTATGGCAGCTAAAGTTAATTTGAGGTAATGAGGAGTTTTTAGATAGGGGGGGAGATATTTACAATTCAACAAATTAAATTGTCGCCCCTGTTCATTAATTTCAATTCGGGATTGGTTAATCCATACCCCCTCAATAAAATTATTTGGTTTAGAATTAGTGTCGAAATAAAATGTTCTGGCGTTACTGTTTAGATGTTTGAATGTTTGGTCGGACCAGGGTAATATAAGGCAATCTTTGTTGTTTTGATGCTTACTTATCTGCATTTTGTCTTCCCAGTACTGATCTAAATCCGCATAGTAATTTTGGTGATCGGGGAAAAAGTTCAGCCAGCAGGCCAGGTTAGGTGAACGATGGTGCAGTCCCATTTCCTTTAGTTGCCATGAAGATAATTCAAGAATTATTTTTTTAGTGGTTTCCATGAATCTCAATGGAGAGCGGCAGTTATTTCCTGCCGCCACCGCAGGTATATCTGAGTGGAGGAGAATATGTTCAACCAAATGGGTGGTTAAACTCTTTCCTTTAGTTCCGGTTATGCCCACAAAGGGTTTTTTGTAAAGTGCACAGAAAATGCCTAGGGGGCTTTCAATCGTTGCCCCTGATGACTGGGCGATTTTAAGCAGAGGATGACTTCGCTTAATTCCTGGATTTCTAATTACTATATCCGCAACAATAAAATCTTCAACCAGATGTCCTCCCAAATGATAAGATATTTTAAAATTTTTTAGCTTTTCTATTGATGACTGCAGTGCTGGTTTATCCTGCAGATCGGTAATGGTGATTTCGCAGTGATGTTGATGACAGAAAACAGCAGCGCCTACCCCTCCATCTTTAGTTCCCAAACCCATGATCAGTACCTTTTTATGCTGAAGTTGTTTTAAATTGGTTAGCAATTTCATTTTTAAAGTTCAGTCAACTACGCCAAATAAAATTCTGTCCAGTTCATTAATTTTCAGATAGTAAGGATAATGCTTTTCATATAATTCAAATAGCTTTTCCCCCAGCCAGAGATTATCTGGTGAATAACAGTGGGGTTGGATATCTGTAAAATTATCAGCACGTTTAAAATCTAACCGGTGGGTGGAGATAGACTTAAAAACATCAGTTCCTACAAAACGTTGGCAGGGGTATACTCGTGCTTGGCTAGTAATAACTGCAGTTGTCTTCCCCGCCTGACACTTCAGCTCCGGGATCTGGTTTCCCAGCAATAGTCTATGATGACCGGAGACCCTGATATTGAATTGGCTGGCTAGCTTATATATGCGGGTCAAAAAATTAAATTTAGTATTTCTGCTCAGGGAATCAGTTGAATCCTGCCTTAGAGATATGGAAATATCTCCGGTGCGCAGTTCAGATTTTAGGTAATAAAAGAATTCATCAATATAATCGCAGGTTTGTTGGTCTATTACACTGTTTATATAAACAGGATATTGCTGATGCTGTAATAAGTTAAATGCCTGGATGGTTTTTTCAAAACTGTTCTGCCCATTCACTAAGGGTCTTCTGATATTATGTATTTTTTCAATACTGTCCACCGATAGTACATGAACTAGAGAAGATTTAAATTTACCATTGAATCTGGATAGGTTCTGTTCATTGATTAAAGTTCCATTGGTATTGATAACTACCAGCCCTTGGGGAAATTGGGACAGGAAATAATTAGATAAATCTTCAACCAGCGGACTGGTCAGGTATGGCTCTCCTCCGGTAAATCTTAATTGAAATTTTTCCGGGTAAGGAAGATAACCGGCACTGTATTTTTTATATTTATCAATAATTTGACAGTAATCTTGTTCAGTTAGAATTGAATTATATTTCTTATCCGGTATGTAACAGTAAGTACATCTGCAGTTACAGTTTAAGGTGGGCATAAAGTATAGGCATTTGAGCATTTAAAACCCGCCCCGGCAGTCATATTTGGTTAGTTTGATGGGAAAACTTGCCCTACAGAAAGAAATTGGTATATTTTGGACGGTGAACAATTGTTTCATCCAATTAAATAATTTTATTCGGTATTCCAGCTGGGGGTGCTGGGGTCGGTGGTTAAGGGGGGGGTAGTAGCTGATGAATTTTTTATACTGCACTGAACTCAGATGTAACTTGATGTTTTCGGCAATTTTTTTATTTATTCTCACCGTTTCCGTAGTCACTGCAAATGGTTTTACTTTGATAATCGAATTTATCAATGCTTCCATTAATATCCCATCGGTAATGCCTGGAATAACCGGATCAATTTTAACAACAGTTTTTACCTGATCGTTTATAAGATCCGCCACTAAATTTAAACGTTGTTCAGCAGTGGGCAATTTTGGTTCTGTGCAATCGAGAACAGACTGATCTAAACTGTTCAATGATACTGCAACAAAACAGCGGGGATTGTTCCGGAAAAATTCAACATCCCTTGCCACCAGGCAACTTTTGGTTACTACAAAATATTTCCGGTTCAGCATAAATAGTTTAGATAAGGCGTGTCTGGTTAACTTACAATTTTTTTCCAATTCCTGGTAAGGATCAGTCCAGGGGGACAGGTAAAAGGGGATATCGGACTGGTCACTGCGTTTTATTTCCTGGTCTAATTCTGCAGTTGAGTAAATTGCAGTGGAATTTGATTCATGTCTGTTCTGAGCAATACAATAAATACAGTTAAATGGGCAACCTGAATAAAAATCAACTTCATAATTTTTTGGACAGGAGTGTTTGTATTTCGGCATATATAAATCCCAAATTATGTTAACACAAAATTTCTGTTTATGTTTTGTAAAATTTTTATTATAATTACAATTATGGCTATGGAAGTGATATTGAGTTTAATCTTAGGGATCAGCCTAAGTGCAGCCTGTGGTTTTAGAATTTTTGTTCCTCTGTTAATTATGAGTATAGCCTCCCTGGCTGGTCATCTTTCCTTAAATCCGGGTTTTCAGTGGATCGGAACTTATCCTGCTTTAATTGCTTTTGCTTTGGCTACTGCTTTAGAGATAGCTGCCTATTATATTCCCTGGCTGGATAATTTACTTGACAGCATTGCTATACCTGCTTCCATAGTGGCGGGAATTATTGTTTCTGCTTCCTGTTTCAGCGGAATGAGCCCCTTCCTTAAATGGGTGCTGGTAGTGGTGGCAGGGGGTGGCTCAGCCGCTTTAGTTCAAGGATTAACTGTAGTAGCCAGAGGTATCTCCTCTCTTACTACCCGGGGGGGGACTAATGCCTACCTCTCCTCTGCAGAAGCATTGGGTTCTGCTGCTCTTTCCATTATGGCTATTGTGGTGCCGCTAATAGTTGCAGTAATTATAATATTTTTGATTTATTTCTCCATTAAGATGCTGTTATTCAAACCCCGGGTATCCAGTTAAACTTTTGTGCCCCAGAATGTTTTAAAAAGCTTATAAATGCTATTATCAGAATGTCCCTCAATTGTTAACAATTAGAAAATTAACGATGCTTAAGTTACTCAATTATGTATAATAATTTTAATGAAGATATTCAGCCATTACTAATTCAACAGGGAGGTCGTCTATGTGCAAATTGTTTCTGGGAAGCACCTTAGCGGTATTGTTGATTTCCATAACCACTGGTTGTTCTTCAGGTGTGCCTCAAAGCGAATATGATGAACTACAGCTGAAATTTGAGCAGGCAGAACAGGAAATTGAACAACTCAATCAGGAAAACCAGCAGTTGAAACTAAACATGAGAACAGCAAAGGCAAAAGCAGATATGATCACTGGTCTTTTTGTCCCTGCGATTACCGGAGAATTGGATAATATGAGTGAATCTCAATCAGTTCAGATGTTTTTGGAATGGTCGGATAAAATTGAACAATCTGAAGATCCTGAGCTTAAGATAAAATTTCAAGAGTTAATGAATACTCAATTCAGTGATCAAGCCATGATGGATTTTTTTATTTATTTGTTTGAAAGTCTGCCTGAAGATTTAGATTATCAGGAATGATCAATTTAATTAAATCCAGGTACAGATGCTTAAATAAAATATCATATCAAAAAGGCAATGTTCTCTACTGGATGAGTAGAGAACAAAGGGTGGAAAACAATTGGAGTTTAGTTACCGCCCAATATTTTGCAGATCAATATAAATCTGACTTAACTGTAATATTTTGTTTACAGGAAGATTTTCTCGGTGCTCCCTGGCGTCATTACCATTTCATGCTGGAAGGTTTAAAACAGGTAAGTGAAAAATTCAGCAGATTAAATATTAAATTTGATTTAGTAGTCGGTTATCCCCCTGAAATATTAATTGCCGAAATCAGCCGCAGAAATATTGGACTGATCGTCACCGATTTTGATCCTTTGCCTGTCAAAAAAAAAATGGAAAGAAGATCTGTTGAATTACATCAAAATACCTTTAATTGAAGTGGATGCCCACAACCTAATACCCCCCTGGATATTGTCCGATCACCAGGAATACAATGCCTATTTTATAAGAAAGAAAATTGAAAAGCAGTTAGATAAATTTCTGGTGGACATTCCCTCTGTTCATCTGAGAAAGAACAAAAAAATTAAAAACAACCTGAATGGGGATGTTCTTTACAGGGACATTAAACTGGACCGTTCGGTATCTCCGGTAGAAGATATTGTTCCTGGTTCCGATCAAGGTTTAAATCAGGCATCTTTGTTTATACATGAAAAAAAATTAAAGTACTATCAGGCTAAATCAAGGGATCCTAATGCTCATGCCCAGTCCGGTTTGTCTCCCTATATTCACTTTGGGCAGATATCAGTACAGAAACTATTGCTGGATTTGATTAAAATATCACCTGAAGTCAGGAAAAACTGGGTTGATGAATTATTGACGAGAAGGGAGCTGGCGGAGAATTATTGTTTTTACCAGGAAAAATTCGATCAATATCAGGGATTGCCCTCCTGGTCCAGAAAAACTCTGGAAGAACATAAAGTTGATAAGAGAGCTTATATCTATTCCGTTGATCAGCTGGAAAACGGTGAGACTCATGATCAACTATGGAATGCTTCCCAGCGACATGTAGCCATGGCTGGTACCATGCCCGGCTATTTGAGGATGTACTGGGCAAAAAAAATATTGGAGTGGACTGCTGAACCCTCCCAGGCTATTGATATTGCAATATATCTAAATAATAAATACCAACTGGATGGCAGAGATCCTAATGGCTATGCGGGAATTCTTTGGAGTATAGGAGGATTGCATGACCGTCCTTGGCCAGAGCGAAGTGTTTTCGGAAAAGTCAGATATATGAGTTTACAGGGGTGCAAAAGGAAATTCAATGTCCCTGAATATATTGAGTATGTCAACAGTAAATATCCGGGATAGAAAAAAAAGTAAAAGCTGAATGTGACAATTCAGCTTTTACTAAAGGAACAATTTCCAATGTTTGATTTCTACCAAATACCACCCAGGGAAGGATTGGTGTATTTTTCATAATTGGGATGATTTCTTTCATCAGGGTCGTTAGAGTAGATTAATTCAAATTCCCCGTGCTGATATATATCTGCAAAGATGTACTTGTATCCTGAACTCCAGTAATTCCATATTTCATTGGGAGGATACTGCGAATCTGCAGGGATTATGGTGACTTCTTCAGGTTTTCCGTTGATAATGTAGATGCGACCCCGGTCAGATTCATACCCTCTTTCAAACCCGCTGGAATATTGTTCGTCGGCATATTGAATTCTTTCAGCAAATAGCTCTAAAGCTTCGTTTTCTTCAGTTAGAGGATTTGGATCTCGGGAATTCCAGAATATTTTAGCAAAAGCCTGCTTGCCTTCATCAGAAAGAGATTCAAAGAAATTCTGCTGTTCCACATTCATTATCAGATCAATTTCCATGTAATATTTTTCAGCGATGGGAGACATAACTAATTCAGGAGGGGCAAATTCTCCTGCGGTTAAATCCCAAAAAACCTTGAAGTTGCTTTTCTGAATTTCATCTCCAGCAGATATTATAAATTGATAATTGCCGTTTAATAATTCGCCTACCGGAAGATTTAACAATTTTCCAATTACAATGCCTTCAGGTTGATCGCTGATTTCAGACTGGTAATTCCATATTTCAGTATTTTCTTCATCCAGAATGGCGGCATTCAGTGAAATTGTTTGACTGTCGTATTGAGGATAAACTTCATAATAAGCCAGCAATTGAGGATTATTAACTGATACATCATTTAAAAAGGCGGGATAAATTAAAAGTCCGTTCTTTACAAATTTACTGCTGTCGCTGCTCGGAGAAACGCTGGTGGTAAATAAAACATCGGAGAGAAGGGCATTGGCTTCAATAGGAGATGTGGTATAGGAAACTGATCCCTGAAGGTTAGAGGCAGGGTCAGTGATTAAAATTATTACTTCCATGGAATCAGTCAGATCAAAAGAAAATTTGTCAATTAAAGAGTAATTCTCCTCCTTGGGAGGAATTTCCATTGGCCATTTGTCGTTATATTTTTCCTCACCCCTCATATTCTCAATGATCAGATTCATTTCCAGTAAACTGAACTCCTGGTTTACGGGTATATTTATGTATACTTCATCCCAGGTGATGCCGCTACCATCAAGATATCTTGAAGATACAACGTAGAAATCTATATCACCGGTTGAGGTGAATAGATTGCTTAACAGGGTAATCATCAACAAGAACTGCATATAATCCTCCTCTAATTTAAAGTTAAATCATACTAAATCTTTTAAATTTAATCAATACTGCCTGGCCAGTGGTGGTTAAGGTTGAGTAATATTGTGGAAGCAGAATAAGCTGCTTTAGAATTCAATCCCTGGGTATTTCCCAGAAAATCAGCCATTTCTTTTAACACCAGATCGAATGATTTTATGGATCCATTTTTGTCTAAACAATAACGGCAATATGTGGATTGGGGATCATTTTCAGGATAATCTTGAGGGAAAGTCATCAGCATGGAACAACTTCGGCATATTCGCTTGGTCGGAGAGGGGATATTATCTGAATTTACAAATCCGGTATTTGTGTTCAGGAGATATGATAATACTTTTTCAATTAAATTATCAGTGAATATCTGATTTTTATAAAAATTGCTGAAAAAAAGAATATAAATCAAAGCACCCTGCCAAAGTACAGTATTTTCCAGGGGAAAGTCAGATATTTTCTGAAAAACCTGGATTAAATAATAGTTAATGGAGGTCCAAAGAGAAATAACTAAAATTTTAGTTTCTTTCTTAAAATCGGGATAACCTTTGAGCAGTGCGGATATGGTTATAAAATGCCTGTTCATTATTGTTTTGTGATTGCTGAGTAAATCATTAATTTCATTGCATTTACGATAGTTTTCAAAGAAATCGCTGGTTAGATGATTGACTATAAATTTTACCACTTCATAAATTAATCTATCTCTTTTATAGAAATGAAAAAATAAAGTTCCGTGAGCGATATTTGCTTTTTGGGCGATAATTAAAGTTGAAGCGGTGAAATTAGTTTTTATTAAAATTTTGGTCGCCGTTCTTATTATTTTTTTTCGGGTTTGATCTTTGGTTATTTCTCTTTGATTATTTTTCATTTATAAATTAATTAAAAAAATTGAGTGCATGCTCAGTGAAATTATATGCAATTTAATAAGTATTTGTCAACAGCAATTGATATAAAATGTTTTACTTTGTTCTCTATTATTTATATTATAAAGGGATATTTATTTTCACTAAACATTAGGAGGTATGATGATAGCTAAATCAACATGGGTAAAAAATTTTCAATCAGTTGTGGACAATGGTAGAACTCACAGCTTAGTAGTGGATTTGCCCCCTGGAAAAAACGGGGATGATTTTGGTCCCACTGCCTTAGAGTTAGCCAATATGGCTTTAGCAGGTTGTATTTCTACTATTTTTGCAGTAGTTGCAGGAAAGATGCGTCTTAATATCCAGACCCTTGAGGTAACTGTTGATTCTTCAAAACCGGATGATGCCCCTACTATTACCAAATCAGATATCCTGCTTAAAATTAAAACATCTGACTCTGAAGACAAAGTTAATAGATGCTTTGAACAAACCATGAAAATGTGCCCGGTGGGTGTAATTTTCAGCAATGCGGGAATTGAAACTAATCACCGCATTGAATTAGTATAAATAAAAAAATCAGGTATTTCTAAATCAGCTATATATGCTGATTTAGAAATACATCTAAGCTTATATAGTTTTTATATTCATGGATAAGCTGATCCCTGAATTCATTTTTCAGCATTACCACAATCTTGAAGTTAATGGTTCGTTTGAAGCGGTTTTTCTGTCAATTGAAATATTAGGACTCCCCTTACTGGTTGAAAAATTAGTTGCAGAAAATTGTAAACAAACAGCCATCAATGAAATTTTAAATAAAATATTCACTCCCCTGGTTGAAATTATTGAAAATTACCGGGGAGAGATTATTGATTTCCAGGATAACCAGCTTTTAATTATTTTTCCTAAAGATTGCATTAAGGTTTCTTCAGTAATTTCTGCTGCCCTGGAGATCAGAAATAAAATTGATGATCAGAGAACGTTCAAAACAAAATTTGGCAGTTATTATCTTGATGAAATACAAGCTATTACTTTTGGTCTAGTTAGCTGGGAATATTTTCCTGAACTCAAATTTTTTTATTACTTGAGATCAGATGCAATAAATTACGGAAGAAAGCTGCTGAGTTTGGCTGCCAGAAGAGAAATCTTAATAGATCCAATGTACATCGAATTAATTTCCACTAGCGGGGATCAGTTCCAATTTATTGAAAAAAGAGAATCAATTATGTCCATTTATTATGACTCCGCCCCTCCCCGGGGGAATGATGACAAACTCCCCCCGGCTGATTTGATAGTTTCCACTATATCAGAAGAAAATAAAATCAATCAGAGATATGAACACAATGAATTTAAAACATATAGCAATCCCGCAGTGAATTTAGCGGTTTGGCTTAATAATCCTCAATTACTTGGAGATGATATTACCAGAATAGTGAAATATGCTGATCATTATAAAGCGGAATTAAGCTATTTTAGATTTTTTGAACAGGGGGTCAGACTTAATTTAATGTTTAAAATAAATCCCGAAAATTTTCAATATGATTACCCTGTAAAATTTCTGGAAGATTTGAAATTTATAAATATGAATTTTAAAGCAGGAATAGCATTAAGTTACATAATACAATACCGGGTTCATTGCAATGGACATCAAGTAAGAACAAATTATGGTCAATGTTGCCGGTTAACTGAAAATTTTCTGGATTTGAGTTATCCGGAATTAGATTGCCATCACCACATTCTAACTGGACAAAATTATTATTTAAAGATAGAGAAAAATTACCAGTTAATAGAACTAGAACCACAGGTGATATCAGATTTTGCCAGACCTATTCAATTATATGGATTAATTCTATAACTTAATTAGGATATCACTTTTGGTTATACTCCATTTGACATTAAAAGGTAGCTGATATGATTGATATAAATTTAGCAAATATAAATAAATCCTACGGAACTCATCTGGTCCTTGAGGATGTTAATATTACCGTTAACAGCGGTGAGAAAATTGGTGTAATTGGGCGGAATGGTTCAGGAAAAACCACAATTTTTAAAATTATTGCCGGAATTACAACCTATGACCAGGGACATTTTGCTTTGAGAAAAGATATGAATATCGGCTATTTAGATCAAATTCCTGAATACCCTCTGAATTATTCAGTAAATGATGTACTCAATTTGGCATTTTCTGAAGCCAGGGAAATTAAACAGGAAATGACCGTACTGGAAAAAAAAATGGAAAATAATTCCCACTGTTCTTCACTGGTCAATAAGTACGGGCAGCTTCAGCAACAGTTTGAACTTAAGGGAGGTTACAACACTGAATTTTTATTGGATGCTGTATGCAGTGGATTGAAAATAAATCCATCTATGAGATCAAGAAAATTCAATCAACTCAGTGGAGGAGAAAAAACAACGGTTTCCCTAGCCAGAATACTTCTGGAACAACCTGATTTATTACTGCTGGATGAACCAACCAACCATCTTGATATTGAATCAGTGCAGTGGTTGGAAAATTATCTCAATAGTTATTCCGGAACAGTAATGATTATATCCCATGATCGTTATCTACTGAATAGACTGGTGGAGAAAATCATAGAAGTGGAAATGAATAATGTAAAAGTATATATGGGAAATTTCGATGAATACTCTATGCAGAAGTCTAAGATAACTGAAATAGAATTAAAAAATTACAAAGATCAACAGAAAAAAATTAATAATATGCAGCAGGCTATTAATCGTTTCAGGGAATGGGGGAGAAGATCCGATGATCCCAGGATGTTTAAAAAAGCGAGAAATATGGAAAAGAGAATTGAGCGAATGGAAAAAATTCAAAAGCCCCAGGTAAATACTCGCACTATGAATTTAAATCTTGAACAGGATATCCTTTCGGGAAAGCAGGTGCTAATTTTAAAGAATATTGAAAAAAGTTATGATCAGCATAAATTACTTGACGATTTAAATTTACAATTGAAAAGGGGTATGAAAATTTGCTTAATTGGAAAAAATGGAAGCGGAAAATCCACTGTACTAAAAATAATAACTGGAGGCATTCTACCTGATCAGGGCTTGGTGAAATTGGGCAGTAAAGTTAAAATCGGTTATTTAGAACAGGAGATATATTTTTCTAAGCCGAAACAAAGTGTAATTGACAATTTCAGAGAGGAAATACCAGTGGAGGAAGGATTGGCTAGAAATATTTTAGGAGGATTCCTGTTCAAAGGAGATCAGGTGTTCAAGCAAGTAGGGGATTTGTCAGGAGGAGAGAAGACTAGACTGCAGTTGTGCAAAATGATCCAGAAGGACATAAACTTTCTGGTACTCGATGAACCTACCAATCATTTGGATATTGAGTCCAGGGAGATACTTGAGCAGAAACTGGTGCAGTTCCAGGGAACTTTACTGGCAGTAAGTCATGACCGCTATTTTATAAATAAAGTAGCCAAGTGGGTTGCAGAATTAAATGAAGGGAAGGTAAAGGTTTATCCCGGTAATTATGAATATTATCTGTTTAAAAAACAATCTATGGAAAAGGGGAAATTAAATGGTGAAACCGATAATGATAATAGAAAATATACAAAAAATAAAATTAAATCAGTTACCAATTATCAGAAAAAATTAAAAAAACAGCTGGAAAATTTGGAATTTGAAATTTATCAGACGGAAAATCAGATTGAACTTAGGCAGCAGGAAATTGAAACTTTGGGTGATAATTATCAGAGAATTCAAACCTTGTTTGATGAAATTGAGCAGTTAAAATTAAAAAATGATAATTTAATCAACAAGTGGATTGAATTGGAAAATGAACTGAAATAACTTCAATTTACAACTCTCCCCCACCAATTATCAATTCAATATAGGGTCCATTAAATCCGGTTTTAGGTCCATGATCAATATTGATATTCTCCACCGTCCAGGACATCTGGTAGGGAGTGTAATTATAACCTGCTTTTAATCCCAGGATTATCCCTTTGTCTTCTCCTCCGATATTGATTAATTTCAAGTAATAATCTAAACCCCATCCCACATTTAACACCAGGCACCGGGTGGAAAATCTGATCATTTTATGTGGATCATCCAGATTGCTGTTGAAATCAGAATCTAAATGGTCAACTATGCTTAAATTTATCTGTGCTCCCCCCATTCCAATAAAAGGGTAAATATGACAATTTTTCTGTTTAAACAAGATGTATCCCAGCTCCCCTTTGAGATATAGCCAATCAGCGCTGATGTAGGCAGAGTAATTATCTGAAGAACTGTTCTTGACTAGAACCGATCCAGCTTCGGTATTTAGGGACAACCTCCGGTAGATGATCTGATCCCCGATGGAAATAGAATAAAATTTATCGGAAAATTGAGGATAATTGTAAATTTCCAATCTCTGATTGATTTCTTTTAAATCCAGACTTTTAAATCCCCCGCTAATGTACATATAGCCGGTAGTTTGGGATTCACTAACAAATGGTATTCCCGAAAATATCAAGATGGGGTACAAACATATTATAGTTAGAAATTTTATTTTCATGGCTTATAATCATATAAGAGTTCAAAAAAAAAATAAATGTTTTT
>LKUE01000251.1 GCA_001412365.1 Desulfuromonas sp. SDB
AAAAGGGAAAGTTTATTCCAAGTTTTTTCAATTATTTTTTAGTTTAGATAAACAGAAAGCCGGAGGAAGACCTCCGGCTTGATTATTTAAAAGAGAACTACAGTTTTAGATTTCTGCTGATCTCCGGAGAGGATGACAAAGTATCTACCCGGAGAAAGTTGTCTGCCGAACAAATCCTGTCCCTGCCATCTAATATCAACTACATTATTTACATCCCATTTCCTGACCAGCCGACCCATCACATCAAATACCAACAATTCAGTGGGTCTAGTGGCTTCCACGTGAAAGGAAAGTACTCCTCCCGACAGATAGCTTACTTTTAAATTGTTGTCTTCCACGGTAACCGGGGGATGAAACACCTCTTCCGCCCCCACTGAAGATGGTATTCCCATGTAATTCAATATCCGGCTGATAAGGGTCTGCTTGGTGGAATATCCGGATTGATTGTAGAAATATTTCAAGCTGACGGTGGAAAAAACTATATTGTAATTATCCTGGTGCACCAATCCGTATCCTGAAGTTCCCCACATTGCTGAACCGACCGCAGAAGTAGGGAAGACAATACTGCTGTTGTGAACGGGGAGATTGTACCAGATACAATCATGTCCGATGGTATCCCCGGTTGCTCCGATAAAATCAGTTAAATTAGAGGTATTGCCGGTATAGTTGCACCCCAGGGTGTCCTGGAGAAAAGAACTATCCGCCAGCTGAGCAGCCAGTCCGGGTGAGAACAAAGCCAGAGGTATCTGGTTATCAATAAAATATTTAATTTTTTCCCGATCCGCTGAACTTAACGGACTGGGGTCATCTCCAGTAAACCACATCACTCCGCAGGTCATTTCCAAAAGCGAATCCGGAGGCAGTCCCTGAGTGTTTATATCCCAGTAGGTATAGCTTACTCCCAGATCATTTAAAACCTGCTGGTAGTAGTTCTGATAGTTGGTTCCCTGGTCATCGTCAACCAAAAAGAGGTTGTTGTAGCAGAAGTTATCCACCAGGTAGAAATAAAGAACAAAATTGGGATCCAGGGAAATAGAATCAGGCTTTAGGGAAGCAACTTCGATAATGTGTACTGAATCTTCAAACCACAACTGTTCAACCTGGTAAAGGGAGTCATCTTTCCAAAAGCCAATTTCCAGTGGAAAGGTGTAGATGATACCGTTATTTTGAACCTGCTGGATATTTATTAATACCGAATCATTTTTAAACCCCCACTTTACGGTAAGTTTAGGATGATCAGGCAGTTCCAGCCATTGGTGGAAAAACCATTCCAGGGTATCCTGGGCGTGCTGCTCCATTTTCAATCTTAAATCAGTAACCGAAGCATTACCCCACTTATAGGTTTGAAAATAATCTTTCATCGCTGCAAAATAAACTGAATCCCCAATCATCTCTTTTAACATGTGATGGAACCATGCTCCTTTATAGTAAACATGAGTTCCAAAAGGAAACTGGGTATTGATTATAGGAAGGTGGTAAGTATCGTCAAAACTTAGGGCATAACCTTTCATGGTCATCAACCTGACTACAAATCCGCTGTCTCCTCTCAATGCCCTCACTCCCAGACATTCAAAATAAGAAGTGGTTCCTTCATTTAAAAACATCTCCCGGTAGTTGATGCAGGTTAAGGCATCCCCCCACCAGGAGTGGGCTATTTCATGGGCATGGGTGCTGGCATCATTGAAGGTTCCCAAGCCGTAGATAATCGCAGTCTGGTGCTCCATTGCCCCCCCGAAAGCGGGGGTTTGACATTGAGCTAATTTTTCCTCATGGAAGGGGTACAGACAAATCAAAGTATCGTATAGTTCCAGAACCACCTCTGAACTGTCCAGCATGTTCTGGGCAGACTGTTGATAAGCGGGAAGGGCGTAGTATTCCAGAGGATAACCGTGGAAGGTTCTCTCCAATTTTACATATTCATAGGCAGCCATGGCAATGTTGTAGGTCACAATGGGATAATTATGCTCCCAGTGATAGGTCAGCCGGTTTCCGGACAAGGTATCCACCGAAGTTAACAAACCGCTGGCTACTGCGGTTAAGTTGTCGGGAACGGTGATGTGATAATCCACCCCGCTGTCCGCCTTGTCCCAACAGTAGTCAAAGCAGGGATACCATTGTTTGGCTGCTTCAATAGTCTGGTTAAAGGTGTAAAAACCTCCATTATCCGGGAACAATCCGTTGCTGGGTTTTCCCTGGTAGTAAAACTGGGAAACAAAACTGTCCCCATTGGAATAACTCCCGGGCATATCAATATAAACAGTATCGGCAATTTGATTGTATCCGCAATTACTGCCATCAATTACAATGCTGTCTATGTGCATAGCCTGTCCGAAGTGAAGAGGAATGGAATCAATGGACTGGGTAGCCTGGGCAATCATGGTGCACTTACCCGCCAAGCTGTCAAAGGGGGCAAAGAATTCCAGTTCCAGATCGTAGTGCAGAACATTGTAACTATGCTCAATGACACTATCCGGATAAAACACCTGTTGGGGGTCAAATTTGTTTTCCGGATGCTGAGGAATTACTGAAAAAAGCAATAAATACACAAATAACAAAACACACCTCCTTTCAAAAAAACAAAAGAATTTAACACCTAAATATTATCACTTTTTTTTCAGGGATTAAATAATTTTTTAAAAAGAAAAGAGACCCTGTGGAGGCACAGAGTCTCTTTACCCTCTGCTACTGAAAGGTGGATAGAGAGTTGTCTCTATTTTCAACTTATTATACTAAATGAAATATTGATTTATTCCATTTTTTTATTTAAATACTGTCCGCTTGGATTAAAACCTGGTAACTATCCGGATCGGAAACCTTTAAACTGTCCAAAAATTTTTGGTAGTTTTGTCTACGGGACTGCTCCACCTTATCTACTTGAATTTCCTCTTCCTGCTGGGAAGAATGTTGTTCTGTCAATATAAAATAATTTATTGCAATAATTATCCCTGCTCCAAAAATTACCAGATGGGCTAGAACAATGCTTATACAGATACATACTGCCACTATAATCCAAATTTTCTGATCTGCTTTCTTTGAATCTTTCTCTTTCATCATCAATTAATCCTGGTTAAATCATTTAACTCTCATCTTCTCTGACCTTTGAATATGCCCTTTAGTTTAACTTAAATTAAAATTTAGAATTTTTCAAATAATTTTCTTCAGCTGCACTGGTAAATCTTGATACCACATCAACTTTCAATGTTTTTCAATTTTTCAGGAAAGCAATTCTCCTTTTATGGTGGTAACTGCTTTTCCTGAGATAATAATTTGATTTTCCAGAACAGTTAATTTTAACCGCCCTCCTCGTGATGTTGCCTGAAACGCATTTAATTCCCGTTTACCTAACTTATCCGCCCGGTAGGGTCCCAAAGAGCAATGAGCTGAACCGGTTACCGGAGCTTCATTTATTCCCAAAGCTGGATAAAAACAGGGGGAGACAAGAATCAATTGTATACAGTTTCACCGAAACCCCTTTTTGCATGTACGATTAAAACAGAAAGATAATGTTAAAAAATCTCACCACACAATAATGCTTTGAGGTCCGTCTCCGGGCGCCCAGGCATGGATGACACTGTCTCCTCTTAATTCCACCAGGGAATCATCCTGGAAACAGGAGACAAACAACCTGCCTTCATGATATGCCACGTCCATCGCTCCGGTGGGAACTTCAATGGGATTGGAAACTCCGCGGACAATGGAACCGCTGGCGGTATAGCAGTACACTTCTCCATTGGTTGCCCAGCCGCCGGCAGCTGCCCAGATGGTGTCATATCCGTCATAGCATAGCTGGAGGGGAGTTCCCTCAATTAATATACTGTCTTCCACTGAAAAAGATGAAGGATCAATTATATAAATCCTTCCGTTGCAGGTAACCCCGTAGTCACCGGTGCAGCACACATGGATTTTATCTCCAACCTTAAGCAGGTGCTGGGGATTTATGCCTACTTTAATACTGTCATCTACCGTGTTGTTGGAAGTATTAATCCGGTAAATATATCCATCCCCGTACTGATAGGTTTGAAAGTTGTAACCGGTACAGGCTACATAGACAAAACCCTGGCAGTATAGTATTCCTTCCGGGGCTGTTCCCACATCAATTCTCGCTTCTTCATAAAGAGGGTCTGGAACCAGCACTACCACTTCACCGGTATTCAAACAGCTTACATATAATCGGTCACCTTTGGAGGCAATACTGAAAGGATTTGTATTTACCCCTACTCCCTGCACCTCTTCCAAGATCAAGGTTGAATCACTTTTGGTGTATCGGGAGATGTTGTTTGAAACTGAATTAACTACAAATAAATCGTAATTTACTGCGATCAAATCATTGGGCACTTCACCTGTTCCCACCGCCGCAGTGTATAGATTATTATCTTCTAAATCCAGAATAGTTATGTCATATCCTAAATTATTTAAAATCACCAGCCAAGGATGGGAGGGAGAGATAGGGTTTTGGTTAGTAGGATTGCTTTCTTTACTACAGGATGAGATCATCAAAATTATTACTAAAAACAAA
>LKUE01000252.1 GCA_001412365.1 Desulfuromonas sp. SDB
AAATAGTAAACTTTTTTTGTATTTTCCTTTACAATATTTAAAATTGAAAATAACAGGAGGAATTATGAAGTACTTTTTACCAGTGATAGTTATTTTAGCTCTAGCTGTATCCAGCTGTTCTATGATGCAGGGAAACGCTGCAGAAATGGAAGAAGCATTGGATGAGTTGGAGGGCAAACTGGATAAAGCTAATGATAAAATCGAGGAATATGAAGATGAAATTGAAATGCTGGAAGAACAACTGGCTGAATATGAAGATATGGAATTTCCCGTTGGCGATATGGAAGAAGAATTTGAGGAGTTGATGGAAGAAAATGAGGAGTTAAAAGAGGAAATTGAAAAGCTGGAAGGCATTATTGACTCTCTGGAAGATAAACTCAGCGCGGGAAGTTCTTCCGGGGGAACTGGTGGGGGCAGTCATCCCACTATACCAGTACATACAATAAAATAGCTGACTTTTAAGGAGAACATATGAAAAATATTTTATTATTATTCTTACCAATTTGCTTATTTCTTTTATTTTCCTGTTCTAATCAGGCACAAATTGATCAACTTCAGCAGGAAATTGATACCTATAACCAAAAAATTTCCGAATACGAAACCCAAATATCCACTTATCAGGAAAAAATAACCGAACTAGAAGGAAAACTCCAGTCATTTGATGAATTTGAAATTGACAGTGTCGGACTTTTAAATATACAGAATGAAATTGAACGGCTTAGAGAAGAAAATTTAGCGTTAAGACACTCAAACGACTCCTTAGAAGGGGTAATATTTGAATTGGAAAATCCGGGAATGGAAGCTCCTGATCCTCATCCCACCATTCCGGTTGTACCCATAAAATAAAATGGAGGTAAATATGAGAAAATTATTACTGGTGTTGCCATTAATTGCATTTATGCTGGTGTTCGGATGTACCAAAGATGATTCCAATCCCACCGGACCTGGTGGTGGTGGACCAGCAGCTCCCACCAACGTAACCATACAGACAACCAATGATGGTCTGGGAATCATTATTACCTGGACAGCAGTGGCAAATGCTGATTCTTACATGGTTCAGACTCCTGATGCGGATGTAACAGTAGCAGGAAATCAAACCACTTATACTGATAATGCTCCTGCGAACATGGGTATTTACAGAGTAAGGGCTTATGATGATAACACTGCAGGAGATTGGTCTTCATCTCATTCCACCACTCCCGAATACGGTTACGGCATCCAAATCGGAGAATGGACCCACAGCACCACCTGGGCTTGTTATTACTGGGATGCCAATGGAAACGGTCACTTGATGTCATCTCAAATCGCATCCGGATATGATCCTGCTCTAGTGGATATTTTCTTATACGACAATAATACAAACAATTTCTACTTCTACGGAGGTCAAACTGCCCCAACCAATCCAGGTTATAAAAATACCTATCTGGCAGAAGATATCGGCGGCACTTACATTACCTATGCTCCACCGGAAGGAAATAATTACTGGAAAACCGGAACTCAAAATCCTTTAAATACCACCACCTACTACTGGGTGGAACTGGAAAACGGACACTACGTGAGACTTTCAGTAACCAGCTTGGCGGTTGGACCGCAAAACAAAGATGTCATTTTCAGCTGGTGGTGGCAGCCGGTACAGGGATTTAGATACGTAGAATAATATTTTAGTTCAGATGGGGGTTTTATACCCCCATCTTCTTTTTGATGTCAATTTATGTAATATTTTTTATATTACTATCTGCTTTTGAAACCAGACCGCAATTAATTACTGATCATCCCATCTTGGATGATTATCCCTATAATTTTGTAATTAATCCCTCCTATATCCGATATCAGCAGTTAAATTTTTTCGCTTCAGGCAGTCAACTTTACTCCCTGGCTGATCTGACCAGGATATCCGCAGGATTCAGCTGGGGACTGTCCAATCAGGGATTTTCAATCTTGGTTAGCCAGCTGGGAAATGACTTGTACCGGGAAATATATTCCAGCCTGGGTTATGCCCGGAGATTTTCATATTTAAATATTGGAGTTGAATTAAATCCGATGTATCTTTACATCCAGGGTTACGGTCAAACTGTACTAGCAAGCATTGATTTCGGCTCCAGGGCGGAGATAAGCCATAATTTGATCATAAGTATAAACATTGACAATATTGCCAGTAGTACTTACGGTTCAGGAGAACATCATCCCTACCGGTTTATTCAGGGATACGTGCATCTGTGCTTATTGGAAAATCATCAGACTACCTTAGCCGTCCAAAATCTGGAAAACCATCCCTTCCGTTTTTCCATAGTCCACACAGTAACCGTACCCTACTTAGATCTTTCGCTGGGATTGAAAACCAATCCCAATCTGATCATGGCTGGTTTTCAAGCTCATTCACCCCAAAATTTAAATCTGGGTTATAATGTTAATTCCCATCCCGAACTGGGCTACACTCACAGCATATTTCTAGGTTACCACAGAATATCTGAGTACTCTCCTCCTGCTGAAAAACAGATTGTTCTTGCTGGGGATACCTTGACTGCCAGCATTTTTCCCCTGGATATAAACAAAGCAACCCAGGAACTTTTAACCAGAATACCTGGAATAGGACCGGTAACTGCAGCAAGAATAATCTCCTGGCGTAATGAGCACGGCGATTTTGAGGATATCGAACAACTGCTGGAAGTAAGAGGAATTGGTGAAATACTGCTGGAAAAAATGAAACCAAATATTATCATTGAACAATAAATTATATTTTTAATAGAAAACAGGAGGATTTATGGAATGCAGGCAAGAAGAAATTGCTAAAACCTGCAGCTGCACTTATCCCTGCAGTAAAAAAGGTAAGTGCTGTGAATGTATTGCCTACCACCGGAGTTTAGGAGAACTTCCCGGATGTCTATTCCCCCCGGAAGCTGAAAAAACCTATGACCGCTCCAGGAAAGCTTTCGCCAAAGCCTGGGGGTTGAACTAGATTACCTGTATTCATTGAAATAATTTTATTTAGGTATCAATTTTATTTATATTAGTTAATGAAACCAGCTCATCTCTCGATCAAATTTTAAAAAACAGATTTACCAATAAATATTTGTTTTCTGCCGATTGGATATTGTATAATAATAATATATAAATTACACTTGACTTGTGATTTATTTATATATATTAATACTCTTATGTTGTTATTAATAAACACAATTTAAAAGGAGGTTATGATGAAAAAGGAACTGATTTTCCTTATGCTATCTCTAATGATGATTTCATCGATTACAGCTCAAATCTCACCAGGTGGTGACTGGTCCCACATCTACACTAATTTGGAGGGGAAAGCTACTGATCTGGAAAAAATCAATTTCGGATATGCATTCACCTGTGGAAGCGGTTCTGAAGGTTCACATTATTCTTTTTGGGGACCGACAACTCTGGTTGCTGCTGATAACTGGGGTAATATAATATGGCAGATTACTAATGAAGATCTAATCTGCGATCCAGGTCATGAAATAGTTTTTGCTTCCCATAAATATGGTACTAATCACTACATGTTTCTGATTGCAGGTTTCGGTGATTATCAAGGAAATACTGCAATGCACTTATGGCCAGTTATCGCTATAAAGAATAATCAAGGAAACTGGGTGATAAATTCTCTGCCGGTAAATTCTTATGATCAAGGTTATAATTTATATCCTTCCGATATTATCTACTATGATTATAATTACTTTGTTTTATCAGGATATGGCCATAATTCTAGATATACATTAGCTTTCTTGTATCCAATTTATTTTGACGGAAGTATTAATAATATTATTCAATGCTCTTTTTGGATAAATGGATCACATCCAAAGCTAGCAAAAATAGATGTAGAAAATTATGTTATGACTATGAGTCATGAAGATATCAATGGAAATAATTATATTAATCTTAAAGTTTATGATACTCTTTCTTTTACTGGTGGCTATATTATTGATGCAAATTTAACTCCTCCTCTGAATCAGTACCGCTACTATGATGTTCAGTCGGTCTTCATTGATAATGACGAGTTAATTATTGGTTCAGTTGTTGAGCAAAATGACAATTTTTTTCCCAACATAATTAAAACAAATGTTTGGGGTTATCTTTTAAATTCCTATTCACGTGATGATGTTGATTTTTGCGATGGAATTTATGCAATTAAAAATTACTACAATGATTATCAGGCGGTCGGAGGATTAGATTACCCTGATGATCCTTTGGTACCAGGATATCACAGTGCCTATTATATGAAATTAAATTCAGATTTTTCATTTAACACTTGGTCGGAATATTATTTAAACATGTCAGGTTCGGGGCCAAGTGATTATGTTGAACTTGCTGATGTCACTAATGGTCAGGTTTATTTGGGAACCTACACAACTGATTATTCAAATCCAGATTGCTATTATCCTTATTTGAAATTCGTATATAATCTTGAACCAGACCAAAACCCACCTGATTATGTGGTAAAACAAGAAAACCAGTTATTAACTGATTTTTCAGTTCAAAATAATCAATATAATATTAATTTTTCATTTAACTTGGAACATGAATCAAATGTTAATATTGCAGTTTACGATGTTCAGGGACGAAATGTAGCTAATTTGCTTAATTCTTCATTATCTTCGGGAGGACATAACATTAGCTGGGATAAAACTGATAATACCGGTCAAATCGTACATAATGGTTGTTATATATTCCGAATGACTGGTTCTGAAAATTTAAATTTCAGCAATAAATTCTTAATTATTGAGTAGATAATATAAATAAAGCCAGTCACTTTATACTGGCTGGCTTTATTTATTCAATTCCCAGTCTTTCCGCTTCTTCCGGCTCCTGTTGTTTAAGCAGGTCAAAATTGGCATATTGTCCGATGATATTAAAACTTACCACCAAGTCGTAGAAATCCCGGTCAACCGAAACATAATGTGAACAGATATCCGAATAAGTCTGGTACCACTCCACATCATTCAAGCTGTTCAGAACACTCATTATTTCCATATCTACTATCGCTTTGTCCTGATCACTTAATCCTTCCCTGATCTTCCCCAACTCCACCAGCACCAGGATATTTTCCTGTTTAAGATGTTCAACCTGGGACCTCACCTCTTCAATCTCAGGATATTCTGCAAGCAAAATAGTTACATCTTCCAGCGCGGTGAAATATACTTCTCCGATCTGCTTACCCAGCTCCCGGGGACTTACCTCCTGAACAACTTCCACCTCAGGAACTTCACCATTCTGGCTGGAACTATCATTGGTATTGCTATCAGTGCTGCAACCTAAACCTGCAAAGACTAATAACACCACTACAAGAATTGCTGAAAGTTTCATTTTTCCTCCTGTTTACCCAGTTTACTTGTTTATCAATCCAACATCTTCTTAAGTATTCGAACTGCATTGGTGGCGGCACCGATTCTTAAATTATCTGCACAGATAAACAAACTTATCTTTTGGGGATTTCCCCACTCAGTCCTTATCCTCCCCACTGAAATATTGTCAGTTCCTGCAATGTCCAAGGGATTGGGAATATCACAGAGAACAATATCTTCCGCCTCTTCCAGTTTTTTCCTGATTTGAGCAGGAGTGATATTTCTGCTATCCACGGTAAGGGCAATGGAATGCCCTATTTCCACCGGAACCCGGACACAGGTGGAGGTAATTTTCAGATCTTCCCGATGCAATATTTTTCTGGCTTCCTCCACCATCTTTTTTTCTTCAGCAGTTGCACCATCTTTCAGAACATCCCCGATTTTAGGGATTACATTGTTGAAAACACCTATTTCAAATGGAGAATTCTCCGCTTTCTGCCCGGATCTTTCCCTGATCAATGATTGAATTCCTGATCTCCCTGCTCCGGAAACAGATTGAAAAGTCACTGCATTAAATCCCTCAATGCTTTCAATGAAGTAGTTTAAAACTCTAACCACCGGTATGGTGGAGCAATTGGGATTGGAAATAATCCGGTGTTCATTGGATATATCCTGGAAATTAATCTCCGGAACCACCAGGGGTATCTCCGGTTGTTGGCGGAATGCCGATGAATTATCAATGCAGATAATATCATTCTGGGCAAATTCCGGGCACCATTGCTTTGATACCGATGATCCTGCTGAAAATAAAGCAAAATCAAGATTATCCGGAACTGAATCCAGTTTTTTCACCGGAATACCGGATATCTCCCGTTGATCGGAGCGGGAAGCAAAAGCTTGTATTTCAATATTTTTCTCAAGTTTCTCCAGCAAGTGCATCATTACTTTACCCACCAAACCGGTTGCTCCCACTACTCCCACCTTAATCATTAATTTTCTCCTAAGTTAAACCGAGGTAGACATCAATTTACCCTCAACAATTTCACACTTACATCATCCCGGGGAACTCTTATTTTCAGAAAATAAACACCGGATGGCAGATCAGTAGTAATATTAAACTTATGCCAACCGGGATTCAGCTGCCCCTGGTAAAATTTAAATATTTCTCGACCGGTAATATCGTAAAGTCTGAGATCCGCTGTATTTTGATCAGGCATGTATATTTCCGCATACCACTCCGGTGACAATAGACGGCTGGAAAGCCGGTACTGATAACCATTCACAACATTTACAATTTCTTCAACCCCCACCTGCTTTCCGTAAACATAGATGTCGTCAATATACCATCCTTCCATCTGGATACTGTTGTCTTCAGAGTAGAATACAAATCTAAGCTGAACTGAATCAGAACTGGCGGATAGAGGTATGATCTCCTGTTTCCATCCGCTGCTCGAACCTGAGTATGTTTCCAGATTACGCCACTGGTTATTGTCGAAAATCTGGACCATGGCATAATCATAACCTCCCTGAATTTCATACCAGTTCCAGAAGGATAATTCCATATCCGGTCCGCTTTTAAAATATGGAGAAATTAATGTATCCACAAAATCCCGGGGATAAATATTGCCGGTATCATATCCGCAGTACCAGGCAGAATCTCCGGAACTGGTACGGAATGAGGTTAGATGCCATATATCCGGATTGCCCCGGTGGGTCCACTCTCCTTCCCCGCTCTCCAGGTCATCAAAAAATCCGTATTGACCTAATTGAACTTCCAGGGTATCTTTTTTTCCTCCTGGTAACAGATTTGACCAGAAATTGAAGATCAGATTGAATTTCAGGTGCTCGGGGGCATTCACTGATGCAGTCAACCTGAAATTTACCACTAAACTATCCCCAGGGACAATAGTGTCGGTAAAATGGACACTGTCCCCAACCACCTGTATATCCGGGTGATCGGAAGATAATTCTACTGAAGGATCGTAGAGGGGAGCACTTCCCAGATTTAACAGGCAGAAACTGTAATCTACAGTTTCCCCTTTTTCAAAATAAGAATTGTTCTGTCCATTTATTGTATCATAACAGCTTAAATCAACAACCACCATTCCCGGAGCGTTTACTTCCAATGCCAGGGGGAATGAATCCTGATAACTGGTTCCCTGGATAAATAAAGTCAATCCCAGATCAGCACCATCTGGTGATGATGTATCCGCAGCCAGTTGGAATTCCATCACTCCCTGACCACCGCTATTTAAATCTCCTATGGTATCAATTCCGCTGATAATGGTGGCATGGGAAGATGAGGTATATATATTTCCCCAAAGGTCATCTAGTGAATTAGTTCCGGTATTAGTTACAAACACCTCCAGAGCGGCAGTTTCGCCTGGAGAAAACAGGTGATCGTGGTTATCTAAAGCAAAGCTGTCAATAATTACCAGGGAATCAATCTGAACTCTATTGGCTACATCGGCAAACCACACTGGTATCAGCTGGGGCTGAATGCCTCCGGAGGAAATTGACAAATATCCGCTACCTGTAGAAAGGTTTTGATAAGTCAACAGTACTCTTCCCGATCCATCTGTACTGTCCAATCCAAATAAACAATGATCAGAAGTTAATGCTACCAATACTCCTTTCAGAGGATTTTGATTTTGATCCTTAACCAGGAGGGGAATTGTGCCCTGGTTGACCGGAAAAGTATCATGGGGCAAATCCACGGTAATTTCAATAAATTGAGGCTGATTCAACGTGTAAGTGGCAGGATCCCCCAACATATTCAGCGCAAACTGAATCCACCGGTAATCAGTGGCATCTTGAGCAAGGGCAATGTACTTGATTTTATGGTAGGAGAATGCCTCACCGAAAGTGGGAAAACTGTCTGAAAATACAGTTTTGAAAAAATTGTAATCTATTACTTCAGAGGAACCGCAACCGGGAAAACCCGGAGTAAACCACCCATACCGGGAATTGCCAATGTAGATTACTCCTCCCCCCTGGGAGCAGGTTAAAAAACTCCAGGCAATACAGGAGACATCCAAAGCTGCGGATAAACAGCCGGTTGAATAAATTAAACCATATTTTCCCTGATTATTAAGAGTGCCAACCTCATAGGGATCTAAATATTCACCTGATCCGCACTGCATACTTTGACTGGAGGCATGACCGATATGGTTTAAATATGAAAATCCGTAAGCATTTACCGTATCTTTAAATTCATTAACACTTAAATTGCCCAGGGAAGTGTACAGTTTGTGGACGATGAAATTAACCGGGATTAAATCGTAATCTATATAATCTTTGGCAATGCCCCCGTTGGTATTGGCATCCAGAAAATTCCCTACCATGATAATGTTCTGAGGATAGGTGATATTGCTGTATTGTGCATATCCAATAATTTTATCCACAATATTCCAAGCCTGGGTGCTATTTTCCACCGCTAATCTTCCTACTATTACATCCGGGAAAAAATCAACACTATCTGCTAATTCTCCGAATATATTGTTGCCATTCTCATCCCAGGAACCATTTAAATCGGAAAAGTACAAGTCAGTAGGTATATCTTCCACTGTTCCCTGCATGTCAATATAACAAATTCTTCCGGGGACAGCCTGCCAATCCCCGAACAGCAGTAAATATTTAATTCCGTGCTGATTGAGATAATCAATAACGCAATTTCTGATTTTCTCGGGAACATCCCGTCCTGAATAATTACTGTTAATCCAATCAGTAGTCTTAACCACCGATGGTAATCCTCTGCTGATATGCCAATTAGCTAAAGATTCTGCAGGAGACTGATAAGCAGAAGATGTCACTATCAGCATGGCGGTATCCGGATTAAAACGCTGATAGAATATATTCTGGGGCGATTGATACCGGGTATTAATTACCACCTCAAATTCATTAAACGCCTCCATCCTGCCCCAAGCGGGAAGATATCTGAGGGGATTAATATTTACAATCAGCAGATTCTTTCCCAAGTAAAATCCCTGGCGGAAAGATTGTACAAAATTTTCAGGATAATACTCTGAGCTTTGATAGATGGTTTGATTAGGGCTTTTATATACAACCTGGGAAGCTAAGGATAAAGGGTAACTGCCTTGATAGGGCGGGATAACTACTCCCTCCCTGCTAAAAACCTGCTTGCCCGGTTCAACTGCCACCTCAGTAACTCTTTGATTTTCAGGTAGTTTGAAAATCACCGGAACGGTGAATGCCAATGGGTCTCCCGGTTCACCAATACAGGGATTTCCGGGAGAGTAAAAGTATTCATAGGTTTCCCATTCATTGAGGGTAGTTTGCACAGTATTTAGATCTAGATTTAAATCAACCTGGTGAATATAAGTTTCGGCAAAAAATTCCCCGGTTAAACCAATGATTAATACAAGGCACAAGGTTATTTTATAAAATGAAATCATAATTCCTCCACAATTATTAAAATATTATTTCAAATCCATTCCTTTAATTAAATTTCATAATTGCTAATAATTTAAGTTTTTTCATCAATTTTATTAATTGACTGCTTTATGGAATATAACCTAAAATTCTGAAGTTCTGAATGTTAATTTTACTCCTACATAAGATTGATAATTCTAAATTTAAATGATAGGATGATTAAATGATTTTAGTTTTGTTGATTATTGCACAGTTAAATGTCAATGACTACGGATATACCGGACTCCCCTCCAATGCAGCTTTGTTAGGGGCTGCAGGATGCGGAGTAGCCAATGTCCTTGACCCGGTATTCTACAATCCCGCTTATTGTGCGGTTAATCCTTACCAGGGAATATATTTTTCTGTAGTAAACTACCAGCGTAAACAGGAGAATATATTCAGCTATCCCTATCCGGCTTTATCCGATATAACCGGAAATTTCATTAATTCAGCTACTCTTTATTCACGTAATACCGCTGTTTTCTGGAGGATTCTTGAATTCAATGAAGTAGATAGCTTAGTAAATGATTCCACTCATCATTTCAACATAAGGGCTGATGAATTCGGGCTGGGATATGCAATCAGAGATGCTGATTTTTACAATTTCATGATTGGATTTAATATTAAGTATATCCATATATCCACTGACCATCTCTATTATCCCCAACAGAACAACATAAATCCCTCTGACATTATTCATGAAAAAACCAGTTCCCATGGAATATATACCGATTTAGGGCTGGGGTATAAATTCAACATCATTACTTTGGGTATCAGCTCCAGAAATCTGTGGGGGAAAATTTTCAGCGCTGATTATTCCCTTCCCCCGGTATATCTGGGAGGGGTGAATATTCATAACAAGTATTTCTCCGGGGGGTATCAATTTCAGTACAGGGATAAATTTTACCAATATTCTCATCACTATTATCTGGGTTTTCAATATTATAATTTTGCAGTTAACCTGGGCAGAATAGATGAAAAAGACAATATTACTTATACCTCCGGAATTTCCTGGAAGTATCATCCAGCCTTTGTCTCCCTGGCTTTTTGGTCGGAAGAGGTCAGCTTCGATGAAGATTATCGGGTTTATTTAACTTTGGGATTTAAATTTGGGAAATAAATTCTCCGACCAGATAAAAAGAGGAATTAAGATATTTGTCACCATTACTATCATCACCATAGTGATCATTTTTCTTCTTTCCTCCAAGGGAACTAAAAAATCTGAATTGATTTATATTTTCAAGAATATCGAATTAATTTACCTGTTACTCGCTATGCTGTTATGGATTTTGGGAACTAGTATTGACAGTTTAAGAATCCAATTGTTAGTCAAGGGTTTAGGAGAAAGGATCAGTTTCTTTACCGGAATTGAAGTTATCATTTCCGGTATTTTTCTGGCTGCAGTAACTCCTTTTCAAACTGGCGGATTACCTGTTCAGATGTACATTTTTCACAAAAAGAATATTTCGCCGGGAAAAGCCGGATTAGTGCTATTATTCAGAGGTATTTTGCAAATGGGGACTACAATTTTAGCAATTCCCCTAATCGTGATTTTTTTTCCCAGCAATAATATTTTAATAACTACTTTATTTTACTGGGTAATCATTGCAATTACGGTTGGTCTTACCATCTCCTTCTGGATTGTATTCTATCCTATGCCTGCCCGGAGATTTTTTCATAAAATCGGCTACTGGATTTGGAATAAACGGGGTAAAAAACCACGCAAGTACTTTTTATTCATTTCCGAAATATTTAAAGAGTTGAGGGCGTTCAAGAAAGGTTTAAAAACCTACCTTAAACATAGCAAACTGATGTTGTTAGGAGCATTTCTGCTAACTGGTCTATTTCTAATATCATACTACTTAATCCCTGCTGCCCTGATGAAAGGATTAGGAGTGGAAAATGTTCCGGTGGTTCAGACCATAGTTATCCAGATAATACTCACTTTTGCCTTTTTATTTGCTCCCACTCCCGGAGGCAGCGGAGTAGCAGAAATTGGATTCCGGCAGTCTTTTTATTCTTTATTTCCCTCCACCATGTCCCCGGGAGCCGCAGTGGGATTACTGACCCTGGTATGGAGAATGATAACCTGTTTTATTCCCACTATTCTCGGAGCAATTCTAACCCTCCGGGTACTCCATCTGGAACGGGAAGATATTGAAATTTATCAGCCAAAGAAAGATTAAAACCGGTATCACCCTGTTTGTGATCTTAACCTTGACCAGTTGGGTTCTGCTCATTCCCTTAAGTTACTCCGATCAAGCGGAGATTTTAATTCGCTGGAAAATAGGATTATTTAACCTGTGGAAATCTCTGGCTTCAATAAATCTATGGATGCTGGCTGCTGCCCTGTTATTGATGCTGATCCAGCAGTTTCTGAGTATGAAGAGGATCCAGGCTATTTCCCAAGCCCAAGATATTTCTCTGCCCTTTCACCGGGCTTTTTATTTTACCACCGGGGGTTTATTCCTGGCTGCAGTGACTCCTTTTCAATCAGGAGGGATTCCTTTTCAAGCCTACCTGTTGAATCAATCAGGCAGTAATCTGTCCAAAAGTCTGGCGGTTATAACTTTCCGGGGGATTTTAAGCGGATTTGTTTTAATTTTATTTCTTCCCTTGATATTTTTGAAAATTAATTCTCTTTTTCACAGCACCTTTGTCACCAACTTAACTAAATATTTAATGGTGCTGTATTCCCTGGTAATTATCTTTGCATTTTTCGCCACCATGCAAAACCGTAAATCACACCGGTTTTTTCTGAGAATTACATTTTGTATTGGTAATGTAAAAATTAGAAAGATTGTCCAAAAATTTATCAGCAAATTTTTTATCGGAATAAGGGATTTTTTAACCAGCTATAAAATATTCTTTACCCGGGGTATCAGAAATACCTTAAAAGCAACATTGATAACTACTGCTGAATTAACTGTTTACTTTTTAATCCCCCCCACTCTAGCCCTGGGTTTGACTCCCGGTGAAAACATCATGGGGATTTTCCTCACCGGAATAGTACTCAGCTATCTACTCGCCTTTTCCCCCACTCCCGGAGCATCAGGGGTTGCTGAATTGTCCGGACTCAGTTTCTCCTTTTTCTGGAACGGCCCCATTGCCGCCTTAATACTGTTGTGGAGAATGACCACTTCCTACCTTCCCTCCCTGGCTGGAGGAATTGCCTTACTTGTTTTTATCAGATCCTGGGGGATCAAGAAGCAGGGATCTTCGGTAGACTATTCCCACCCAAGCTGAAAAAAAGGCTAGAAAGAAGCCGGCGGCGACATTAGTAAATTTATTAGGTCCGCCGAATACAAATCCGGAACCGGTAATCCATAAAGATATATAAAATATTACCCACGCAGTCCACATATTATTTTTCCTTTTTCCTTTTATTTATTAAAACCATCTGAATAATATCTATTATTATAATAATAACTCCAAATACAATATTGGAAGGAGTTGCCTTGGAGGGGAAAATCAGTGCCGCTGCTATCAGCCACAGGGCAACTAGGGCAATTACAATTGATGGAAACATTTAAACTACTCCTTATATTTCATCTCTATCATAATATAGAATTCTTCCGCAAACTTCACAGGTTATCATTTTTGTGTTCATTTTAACTTCTTCCACAATCTGAGGAGGCAATGTTGAATTACACCCACCACAAATCCAAACATCGTTTGTGGTTCCGGGAGTATTGAAATCCATTTCTGAAATCACTGCAATAGCTGTTCCTTTGGCATTGCGGATGCGTTCATATTTTTTTAAAAAGCGGGGCTGTATGATCTGGGATATTTGCTGTTTCTGCTGGTTTAATTCAGTTATAATCTGATCACTTGTAATTTTTTCTTTTTCCAGCTTTTCTTTCTCTTGTTCATATCTCTGCTGTTCATTTTCCATTCTTTTTTTAAATTCATTTAATTCATCCTGGTATTGATCAATCTTATCCAACAACTCAATTTCCTGGGTTTCCAGATTATTTATCTTAGACTTTTGAAATTCAATTTGAGCTTCCAATCCCCGGTATTCTTCATTGGTTTTTACTTTTTGGAGTTGATTTTGGTAGGTATTAATTTTATCCTCAGCTTGTTCGATATCTAATTCAATTTTCTTTCTTTCCACCTCTGCTGAGGTTAAATTCTCCTTATGTTCAACAATTTCATCTTTCCTGCGTTGAAATCTTTGCTCCAGCACCTCTGTCCGTTTGGGGATAGTAATCATCCGGTCATGAATCCTTTTAAGCTTAATGTCCAGTAAATGTAACTTATAAAGGTTATCCAGTAATTCAGACAATTCCGACTCCCCTATAAAAAAAAACGGGATAGTAACCTACCCCGTAATAATAATGGGCGAAAGAGGACTTGAACCTCTGATCTCCGGTATGTGAAACCGGCGCTCTAACCACCTGAGCCATTCGCCCTCATTTTCATCTCCATTAGTTAATTATTTATGGGCCCGGTAGGACTCGAACCTACGACCGCCTGATTATGAGTCAGATGCTCTAACCAACTGAGCTACGGACCCGGTACGGTTATATCTGAATAATGATACAAAAAAAAAAAATCATGTCAAGGCATTATTATAAAATCTGCCTAATGATGGAATATAGGTGAATTTTGTTCGCAATCCCAGTGTAAACATTTCTTGACATAACTGCAAAAAATACTATCTTTTATCCATGATCACTAACTGGAGGAAAAATGTTTTACTTTGATCCGCTTTACCTGATAATCTCCTTACCTGCACTTATCTTAGGTTTTATCGCACAAATTAAGGTAAAATCAGCATTTAATAAATATAACCAAATTCCCAATCAAGCTGGTATGACCGGAGCTAAAATTGCCCGGACTATGCTGGATAGTGCCGGTCTGTATAATGTTTCTATCGAAAGAGTTAGAGGTTTTCTAAGCGACCATTACGATCCTCGAACTCGAAAACTCAGATTGTCTCCCCAGGTTTTTGACGGAGCATCTATCGCTTCTCTGGGAGTTGCCGCCCATGAATGCGGACATGCCCTGCAGCATTCTGAATCTTACGGGTGGTTGAAATTCCGGACCTGGATGGTTCCCACCACATCCATTGGATCCTATCTGGGACCTCTAATTTTCCTGGTGGGATTCATGTTCAGCATACAGCCAATTGCCTGGCTGGGAGTGGGCTTATTTTCTTTAGTAGCAGTATTTACTTTAATTACCCTGCCCGTTGAAATCAATGCCAGCACTCGGGCGAAAAAATGGTCCAAGCAGTATTTAAATCTGGATAGGGATCAACAAGCAGGTATTAAATCTGTACTGGATGCCGCAGCTTTAACTTATGTTGCCGCTATGATGCAAGCTGTTTCCACCCTGCTTTACTTTGTTTTTCTGCTGACCGGATCGAGAAGAAGGTAGATAGTAAAGATGATCATTATCAATAAGGAATAACCATGAATCAAAGTACTGAAATAAAATTGGTGACACCCCAGGATCATCAACAGATCATGGATATTTCCAAGGTTACCTGGAATGGATACGATTTCTTGGGAAAAATTTATAATCAATGGATAGAAGACGGTAATTTCTACGGCTTGTATGTTGACGGTAAGCTAATTGGCACAGTGAAACTTTCATTTTATCCGGAAAATGTGCTATGGCTGGAGGGACTTAGAGTTCATAAAAATTTTCAAAAGCAGGGTTACGGAAAAATTCTGTACAATTTCGTGATAAAAAAAGCCGGGGAGTTTCTGGAAAAGAATAAAGTTAAGGATGTTGAGTTCTGCACCTATTATAAAAATGCTGAATCTCTTCATTTGGGCAGCAAAGACAATTTTAAAATTGTACAGAGATATTATATTCTTCACTATGACATTGAATCATCTCTGAAGGACAATCCCCCTAAGGCTAAATCCATCTTAGAACAAGCCCAACCGGTAACTCCCTCCCCCCGGGAACTTGATTATTTAAAACAATACGGCAACTACCTTCCCCTGGGGTGGGAATTTCCCAGAAATACTGAGCAAGGAAGAAAATGGCTGCAATCCAGGACAACTACTTTAAGTTATGAAAAAAATCTATTTTATTTCCCCCTAACTGTTTTTGAGTTGATCATAACCCCTTACCGGCTGGAATTGGATTACATTGTCAAACTTCTGCCGGTGATGCAGGCAAAAGCCCTGGAACTTGGTGAAGAATCATTGGAAATTATGATACCGGAAGATTATCAACAACTCACCGGGCAGTTAATCGAACATGGATTTAAATTTTGGCCGGATAATTTAATTCCGGATGTGGTAATTTTAAGAAAATTTTAACCGGAACTATTCCAATTTAATTCGGTCACCAATGATTTGTGTTTAACTTTTTTCCACCACCACTGATTTTGTACATACCAGTCTATTGTTTCCTCCATACCATCCTGGAAACTAATTTCAGGTTTCCATTCAAGTTCCGATCTGATTTTTGAACTGTCCAATAAATACCTGCGGTCATGACCAGGGCGGTCCTGGACATATTTTTTATAACTAGGGGGACAGTTTAATCTTTCCAGAATTATATCGCTTATTTGTTCAACACTTTTTTCCACCCCCGTACCCACATTGTAAGTTTCCCCACTTTTACCCTTGTTTATGATCAAGTCAATTGCCCTGCAGTGATCGTTAACATGAATCCATTCCCGCTGGTGAGAGCTGCTCTGATACAGGGGTATTTCTTTATTCTCCAGTAAATTGGTTACAAACAAAGGTATTAATTTCTCGGGAAATTGATAGGGTCCGTAATTATTGGCGCAGTTACTGATAGTAGTTTTAATTCCATAAGTTAAATGATATGCCCTTACCAGCATATCTGAAGATGCCTTGGAGGCATTATAAGGTGTGCGGGGACAGTAAGGAGATTGCTCGGTAAAGCTGTCATCGCTGTCCAAGGGTAAATCACCGTAAACTTCACAAGTGGAAATATGATGGAAGTGATTGATGTTCATTTTTCTTACCGCTTCCAACAAACTCTGAGTACCCATTACATTGGTTTTAAAAAAGATGGAAGGATTAACCACTGCATAACTATTATGAGATTCAGCGGCAAAATTGACAATTAAATCGGGATTAAACTTATTACAAACCTCCATTACCTTATTTAGATCATTGATATCACCTTGAATTAATTGATAATGAAGGTCATATTTTTCCTGTACATCAATAAGACTTTCAGTATTTCCGGCATAGGTTAATAAATCATAATTTAATAAATAGTCCTCTGAGTATTTTTCAAGCCAGTATCTTATAAAATTTGATCCGATAAACCCTGCTCCCCCAGTTACCATCAATCTCATGTGAACTCCTAATTTATAAGAATTTCAATACAGCCATTTAGAAATTATATCATCATAATTCAGGTTATATCCAAAATGAAATAAAACAACTTCATGATCATCAATGCCGATAACAATGGGCAGGGGAAGTTGAAGGCGGACCAATTGATTAAATTCTTCAATCTCCAGTATTTCCCCTGGTTTAAATCCACCTACAGTTAACAACTTCACTGTTGAGGAATAATGCTGAATTTGACTCCAAGCTCTTATGCTTGCTTCCTGATTTGGATCACCCCTGAATATCAATATTTTCCCTTCCAAGGTATCTATCTGGGGAGGAAGGGAGCATTCATAAATAGATGTATCCATGCCGGTTACTGGAATTTCCGGAGGTATCACATCCTCAATTAAAATTTTTTGACTTTGATGAACAGTAAAACTGGATATTTTTACATTAGTTGATCCCTGATCGTTACGATTACCCAAAACTAAAAAGTATTTGCCTTCTCCTAATGTACAGCTGTATTCACCGGTGCTGTCCAGTCCGGTCTGCAATTCATCCAAAGGTCGAAGCATACCTTCTGCCAGTAAATTTACGGAAAAATCTTGATAATGGGGAAAACCGTTAGTTAATCTAAAATTCACCGTGGAGGCAACAGTATATTTTTCTGTAATTAATTCATAACCATTCGGATTTAAAGCCACCACAATACTGACCCCAACCGTATCCTGGGGATAAAAGAAGTTGCCGGTAAAATCCGGCTGATTTAAATAAACCGGAATCCAATTCTCATCCAGATATACTTCTATCCACCTGAAATTCACCAAACCTTTGGTACTTACCGGTATATACACATACCGGCAGGGGATTCCAAAAGTTTTCATTATTGCACTGTACAGGATAATTTTTTCTCTTTCAGTAGCAGTTCTCTGCCGGAATATCTGATCAACTGATCTAACCGGTCCATAAAATTCGACGGGAGCATCAGAAACTGAATCAGTTAACCATTTATTGATAAATTTTACAAAATCCTTCTGCCCGTCATCCTGATCAGGATAAACGGGATCGAAATATTTGTAAATTACTGGTTTATAATTAGATAAGGGCTCCTGGTCAATTTTCAAATAATAAATGTAGTTTAGAAAAATACTATCGGTGAACTGGTATTTTCTGACTAAATTGGAATAATAATCATTATCGCAGATAATTGATGAATCTATCTCCAATAGGTCTAAATCGGGAAGATTATATAACAGCCACAATATCCTTTCAGTTTGAATGGAATCTGCTGAATTTACAATTTCAATTAAATTTGAGCTATTGGTTCCGGCACGGCTGAGAATATCATCCAGATCACTTTGTGAATGTAACCAGCAGGGGTAACTAAAAAACAGCAGTATCCATATTTTATTCAGCAGAATTCTAATCATTTTTCAAAGGGGGAACCAACATAAATACAGCAGTATCTATTTCCAAGTTGGTTTGAAGTTCAATGGTTAAACTTTCCGATATGCTGCCTGATGGAGTATAAATTTGATAACCGTAGTTGTTATCTTTACGAGCCATTATCCAAACTGAGGTTAAGCCTAAATCAACACTTACTTTGCCTTTGCTATCGGTAAATAATTTCAGTATCTCTCTAAACCCTCCCCAGTTAAATACTGCAAAACTCACTGTGGCTGAATCCACCGGCTGAGAGTTGAAGGTTATCTGCACATTAATCTTAGCAGTGGGGGCATAATTTGCAGTTGAATTTATCAAGGAAATTCCTCTGTTTGTATACAATACATCAGAAGAAAATGTATCTTCAGGAGATATGGCTACTATAATTGAGGTTCTTTTGGTATGATCTGAAAACCAGGATTGATTGAGAGTGGTATTCCCGCTGACTCCGATATACTGCCATTTTCCATCCACATATACTTCAGTCCAGGCATGATTGTTATCGGTGAAAGCCCAGTAAGGAGCAAACGCCTGTCTCACCGGAATTCCAAATGTACGGCAGGCTGATCCGTTGAAAATCATTAATTCTTCACATCTTCCATATCCAAAAGCGTAAGTCTCCAAAGGTCCCTGATCTCTTCTCTGAGTGGGTTTAAACTTTACTACTTCAGTTGCCCAACTATGAATAGTATTTACTGCCGAAACCAGATCACTGCAGGTATCCACCAGTTCACCAAGTTGACGGTAAAACCAGGGGCGGTAATCTTCCAATGGTTCCTGGGAAAACCGGGGAAAAAGAACGTAGTTTCTCCAGATTTCATCATCAACCGGCTGAGACCAGGAATAAAGGATTTGTGCAGTTTCAGGATAAATTATCCAATGACTGATTAATTCCGGAGACAAACAGGTCAAATCACCCTGGGGCAATCTGTTGAGAATCCAAACTATATCCTCCTGCTTTTCCCAGGGCAACTCCGCTACCGCCTGTTCTATGGCCATCCGGTTTTCACCGCATAATCTCATGGTTTGATCCCAGGACCTAGCTGAAGGTAAGGTTAACCATATAATCAACAGGTAAAACATATCTCATAAAATTTTAATTAAATCCACTGATTTTGCATTTTCAAGCTTGAAAATTGTATAATGAGAAAAAATTTATTGCAATCAGTTTGAACTTAATTGCCCTTAGATATTTCAAACCTGCAAAAATAATCCCTGTAATTGTTGACATAAAGATATTTTATCGGTAAAAGTTGAGTTAATATTTTTCAAATATAAACTAATCTCATTACCAGGAGGAAATATTGAAAAAAAGTTTAATTGTTTTCCTCGCTTTATCCATTTCAGTTTCAGTGTTCGCTGCGGTACGCAAACCGCTTTTAGAGATATTTACAGGTCATGAATGTATAAATTGCCATCTTTATTCTCCCGCACAGTACGCTTTTATATCTACTAAACGTGATTCTCTCACTCCGATAAAAATTCATTATTATCCCAAGGATCCCTTTAATAATGCTTCTCATCAGATCAGGTACCTGTACTACGGAGTCCAAGGAGTACCTGATGCTTTTATGGACGGATGGTACAATTTCAGTCCGGAAAATCAGGCAGTTCTGCAAGCTGCTTTCGATCAAGCGATGTCTGAATCCTGTTATGTGGAGATTGATTTCAGCGGCAGCTATAATCCCGCTACCCTGTCCGGCAGCCTGGATATTCAGATAATAGCTGAACAGGAACCGGGCTCGGGTAATTACCTTTTATACTGTGCAGTATGTTCTGAATTCTGCGATTCCAATGCAGGTTTTTTTGATGATTTTCATTATCCCCTGAGATATATCTTTCCCAATCCCAGCGGAACTTCAATAAGTTTTTCCGGATTTCCCGACACGGTCAACTATCAAGCGGATTTTCAACTGGATTCAACCTGGTTCGGTTTTGATCAGTCTGAGATTTACCTGGCGGTATGGCTTCAATCAGGAGCTTCGGACAAGCATATTTATCAAAGTGAAAACATGTCCCTGGCTTGGGTAGGGGTAGAAGAACAGATTGAAGAAAATTGTCAATCTTTTTTAAATTCTTTGCTTATTGCACCTAATCCCTTTTTATCCAATCTAGCTATTTCCTTTAATTTAATTGAACCATCCAGGTTAGATATCTCTATTTATGATTTGGCCGGAAGAAATATTATCAATCTATATCAATCTGAATTGTTCTGTTCCGGATGCCATTCTGTGCAGTGGGACGGCTTAGATAAAAACAGAACTGAGGTGACTCCGGGTATTTACCGAGTTCAGATAAGTAATTCAAATTTGTTGCAATCACAATTGATTATTAAGTTGTAATGAAAATTCACAAAAATTCAGGAGGGTGATAATGTATCGTAAATTATCAGTTAGTTTTTTAATAGTAATTTTTTGTCTGCCATTAAACGCAGCAGAAAGAAAACCGATGTTTGAAAATTTTACTAACTGTGCCTGTGGCCCCTGCTGGAATGTAGAACCCAATATTAACAGTTTTTTGAGCACTTACCGGGATAGTGTCACTGTAGTCAGATATCATTATGATTATCCGGACCCCAACGACCCCTTTTATGTCCAAGATGATTATTTAGCCAGAAGCAGTTATTACGGGGTTTCCGGAGTACCCGACTGTTATATGGATGGATTCATCAACATCTATCCTTCCTCTTCCGGAGTATTGATAAATGCTTATAACCAGGCGATGGCGGAATCATGTTATGTGGAATTACAGATGATTGCCCGGTACAATCAGGTAACCAGCAGCGGTACTCTACATGTTACTATTATTGCCGAGCAGGAACCAGGACCGGGAAATTACCTTCTTCATCATGCGGTCTGTTCGGAATTAGTTCCCTATGGACAAGGTTATTTTTCTCAGTTCCATCAAGCGATGAGAGATCTTTTCCAGTACAGCGGGGGTTGGCCGGTTCATTTTGACTCAATCTTTCCGGATACGGTGGTGGTTTCCACACCTTTCCAGCTGGATACAACCTGGTGGCACTATGATTACGATCAACTTTATTTTGCAGTGTGGCTGCAATCAGGTGTTTTGCCCGATAAAAACATATACCAAAGCGCTAATTATCCAATATCTCAAGTTGTGGGAATTGAAGAACAACCTCATCCGGAGATATCATCTCCATTGAAATTTAACACTTATCCCAATCCATTTACCGGACAAACCGATATCTGTTTTACACTGCCTTCAGATCAACAATTTTCAATACTCATATACGATATGAGCGGAAGAGTGGTAAGAAATTTCGGGGAAATGTTTTTGTCCCAGGGTGAACACCACATCTACTGGGACGGCAAAGATGACCGGGGGGATGAACTTTGTGCGGGAGTGTATAGAATTTCAATAAATCTATCAGCTCAAAAATACTCACAGATTTTAGTGAAAATAAGGTAGAAGTTTTTAATTTTATAGTGGATTTTTTATAAATTATTTGTTAGAATTTTTATCATAATTAAGTAATAAAAAGCTTATTGGTTTAGGTGTTTTTTAGATAAAATAATGAATAT
>LKUE01000253.1 GCA_001412365.1 Desulfuromonas sp. SDB
ACAATTTGAATGAGAGAAATTTGTCACCTGTCAAATCAAGTGCTGTCTAGTCCAATTTATTTACTCATCTAATGGACTTTTAACTCCTAATATATTCTTTTTTGCCACATGAGTGTAGATCATAGTGGTTTGAAGATTTTTATGACCCAACAATTCCTGAATAGTTCTAATATCATATCCTTTTTCCAGCAGATGAGTGGCAAAACTATGTCTTAAACTGTGTATGGAGGCATTCTTGACTATGTCTGTTTTTCTTAAGGCTACTTTAAAAGCTCTTTGCAGTGAAGCTGGATGATGATGATGACGTCGAACTGTTTTAGTTACGGGATCAACTGATAACTGTTTAGAAGGAAATATCCAAAACCACCCCCATTCCTTACCTGCCTTGGGATATTTCCTTTCCAAAGCAAAAGGTAGTTGAACTCCGGGTACATCATTGTCTCTATCTTTTTGATATAGTTTTTTTATCTCCTCTAAATGAACCATTAATTTCTCATGGAGAGTTATGGGGAGTACAGTTCTTCGATCCTGGTCTCCTTTCCCCGATCTGACAATCAAAATATTTTGCTCTAAATCTAAATCCTTAACTCTTAATTGCAGGCATTCACTTAATCTCAAGCCACAACCGTAAATCAATTCAGCCATAAGTTTCGAGGAATGATTTAAGTTGGAAAAAATCTGATGAATTTCTTGTTTAGTTAAAACTACCGGAAGTTTTCTCTTATGCTTTGATCTCACTGCATCAATGGTATTTTCAATATCCTTTTCCAGAACATACCGAAACAAAAAAACTATTGCATTTAACGCCTGGTTTTGGGTGGCTGGAGCGACTTTGCGATCTACCGCTAAGTGGGTTAGGAAATCCTGAAGATCACCACCAGATAGGGTATAAGGATTTTTAGATTTATTGTATCCGCTAAATTGTTTTAGCCAGGAAATATAAGTTTTTTCAGTTTGATAAGACCGTTGTTTTAATCTAAGTTTGTTTTTCATTTTTTCAAATATCTCATCCCATAAATTTTCATAATTATCATTTAAATTTGATGATGACTGCTGGTTTTTGCTTTTTAAAAAGAAATTATAAAGTTTTATGGCATAATCAGCCTGATTAACCTGCCATTCAGGATAATTTTTAGAAAGGTGATTGATATAAGTATCCTTCTCTATTTGATCTATCATCTGGTCAAATTTTTTTGAATTATAACTCAGACAAGATTCAACCCATTTCAGGTAAAATTTAATGTATTTCGATTTGATATTTACCTGATTTAATAGATAATTTTTAAAATCTGTAATTGTTTTCATTATTATAATAATACTGCATAATAATAAATAATCAATATATTTATTAACAATTACTGTGAAGTCATTATAATTTATATTGACTAAAGAGAAAGATTTAAATATACTCTGTATTAAATATAATACAGTAAAATATAAATGTTGGGCATTATAGAATGGAGAGTCATATGCAAAATGAAAAGTCGGTGGATGAGCAGATCATTGAGATGTATAGAAATTTGGTCGCCAATAAACATCCTGACTTAGTTTCCGGTTGGCCAATCCTTACCGGGCATAATATAAAAGGCGGCTCTTATGGGGATTGGACGATCATTGTTTTTGAACATACTGGCAACCCCGTTATGAAGAGCAGTAGTGGCATTGGAGAAATTTCCTCCGCAATAATCGGATATGACCAAATAACAGATGGTAACAAGGTCAGTGTTAGAGAGCGGATAGCTCGTCACTTCAGGCTATCGCGTCGTGATGCTGTTTTTGTTTTTGACAGGAGAGGCGATATACAAGAAGATTTGAACGCAGCTATGCTTCAACATGAAATAGAAATGGGGCTTTGTCCAATGCGTATATTTTTAAGCCATAAAGGCGCAGATAAACCTATGGTGCGTGAATTTAAGCGCACTTTTGAAGAATTGGGGTTTGATCCATGGTTGGATGAGGATGCGATGGCCGCTGGAGTAGAGCTTGAAAGAGCAATACTCCAAGGGTTTAAAGATTCGTGTGCAGCAGTATTTTTTGTCACTCCCAATTTTCAAGACGAGGAATACTTATCAACCGAGGTAAACTACGCCATTCAAGAAAAGAGGAATAAAGGTGAAAGGTTTTCTATCGTTACGATAGTGTTTTCAGAAGGCCCCAACAGGGGTGTTGTCCCAGATTTGCTTAAGCAATATGTATGGAAAGAACCTAATAGCGAAGTAGAAGCTTTTAGGGAAATTATCAGAGCTATACCGATCAAAGTGGGGCCAGTCCAGTGGAAATAATTGCCCAACAAGGCGCTGCACCGGAGGGCAATTCCGCTGCGCTTCATTGCCGCCGGTGAGCTTTGTCGTTGCAGGGCGCTGCGCGCCCTGCAACGGGCGAGTTGAGTGAACTCCAATGAATCGTTTCTGTGCGCGCTGACTCGCGCCCTCCAACAATCCATTGGAGTGGAAAGAACCTGGCCGTATCCGAGCAAGCTCGAACACGTCCAGAACCTTCCGCTCAACTCGCCCGTTATGTTTAAAAAAAGGAAATAAATATGATTGAAATTAAAAAAATTGAGATTTCTCATTTTCGTTCAATTTACAGTTTAAAAGTTGATAACTTAAGCGATTTAACAATCTTTGCAGGTAAAAATGACATTGGGAAATCTAATATTTTGAAAGCATTAAATTTATTTTTCAACAATGAAACTGATTGGAATACAAGTTTTGATTTTAAAAAAGATTTTTCATATAAAAGGAAAAACGAATCCATTAAGTTGAAAACTCGTCAATTTATACGTATTGCAATCCGTTTTAAAAGAGGCGATCGATATCAAAACAGTTTACCTGAAGAATTCACGGTAACACGTACATGGTATCGCAATTCATCTTTTCCAGATGAAAAGAATTCTCTTTCAAAAGAACACAGAAAAATAAAAAAGCCAAAATGGTCTATCAACCGTGCTAATTCTAGCCTTCAAAGATATCTAAACACTATAAGATTTGAGTATATTCCAGCAATTAAAGACAATCTATTTTTCACATATATATTAGGACGCTTGCAGCATATAATTTTTGCAAAAGGTTCCAATGAATCAACAGTTAAAGAATCTGTAGAAGGATTGAACAACACTATTTCTGATGAAATTAGGAATTTACAAAACGAATTCGCACTCATTACAAAGATAAGCACTCAAATAAATTTACCTGAAAAATTATCAGATTTATTTAAGGCATTTACTGTAAACACGACAGAACTAGGAGAGAATCTTCCTTTACAACTCCGGGGAGATGGTATTAGAACCAGATTTATCCCTTCCTTGCTGCATCATATTTCACAAAATTCAAAACTATATTTTGTTTGGGGATTTGAGGAACCGGAAAATAATCTTGAATATTCCTTAGCAATAGAACTAGCAGAAAAAATGGCTAAAGAATATTCTCAAGATTCACAAATATGCATAACAACACATTCACCTGCGTTCTTCTCGCTATCTGAAAACAATATAACCATATATCGTACCTTTAAAAACAATTCTGGAACAGCATGCATAAATCTTAACGTTGCTAATCAAGATGCATCCGATCAATTATGGATTGAAATGGGACTAATGAAATTTCAAATACAATCACAGAATGAATATAAAAAGAAACTTGATAGTTTAGAGAAAGAACGCGAGGATTTAAATAAAATAAAGAAGGAGACCACTAAGAGCAATACTCCAATTTTATTAACTGAAGGAAAATGGGATGAATTAATACTTAATACCGCATGGTCTAAACTCTATGATAACAAGAGTATCCCTTTCAGAATTATATGTTCTGATCCATATCAAGGATCAAATACAGATTCTTTTGGTGGCATTAACACTGTTAAGCATTGCTTAGAATCAACACGTAAAGATGAAGCTATTACTATCGGTTTATTTGATAGAGATATGCCCGGGTATCATAAAGGATTCAATGGATTGACTCGTAATTTTACTATCAGTTCTTTTAGTAAAGACGTTAAAATTCATAAGGCTGGCACTTCTGCAGCAATTGTTCTGCCTTCTATAGATAGTCGCCGAGAATTCGCTGCGGTATATAACCTTGAAATAGAATTTTATTTTAATGATTCATATTTACAAAAAAAGGTTAAACAGAAAGGTTTAGAATTGAAACCTAGGTTAGTAAAAACTACTGTTATAGGAACGGGGTTAGAAGAAACGAAAGAAGCAACCGAGCCACATTTATATCAAATAGTAGACTCAACAAAAAAATATTTTGCAGAAACAATAGTTCCTACATTACCAAAAGAAGCTTTTGATAATTTTACGATAATTTTTAACTTAATAAATACTACTGTGGATTTTATAAAAAAACATAACAAAGCACTACACCTGACTGGTACCCGCCGCCATTCGGCGTCGGCTACCAGCAGGTGAGTTTGAATGTTGGAAAGCATGTGTTTATTATTAACATAGGACAATAAATATGAAACCAGAATATGTACTTCCTGAATTGCATCTTGAAGCATTTAACTGTCCAAATTGTCATGTGTATTGTCGCCAGCATTGGTATTACTTAGCGGCTGCAGAAAGAAAAGACGGGTATGGATCACAATTCCGTGATGAACGGTTCATGGTAAGTAACTGTGAACGATGCGGCTTCCCAACAATATGGCTTGGTGACAAAATGATTTATCCTGTCACGGCAGGTGCAGAGCCACCGAACCCTGACCTACCCCCTGAAATAAAGGCCGATTACGAGGAGGCAAGGTCTATTCTTTCACAATCTCCAAGGGGTTCAGCGGCTCTCCTTCGCCTTTCTATTCAAAAACTATGTGCTCATTTAGGACAACCCGGAAAAAACATAAACGATGACATCAAGGCTTTAGTCGCGTCTGGTTTGCCTGCGAAGGTGCAGGAAGCGCTTGATAGTGTGCGGGTAATTGGAAACGAAGCAGTTCATCCGGGCACGATTGACCTTAATGATGATCGCAATACAGCCAATATGCTTTTTAAGCTTGTTAATTTTATAGCAACAAAATTGATAACTGAACCGAAAGAAATTGATCAAATATATAGCTCTTTACCAGAATCAAAACTTAATGCAATATCTCAAAGGGATAAAAAGTGAAGCTTTCCAACAAGGCTTTTGCAGCGGAGCGCAAAAAACGCGCACCCGCTGAAAAGCAGCGTTGGGTGCTGAGAAAATGTAGAAATTATTATTAATAATATACAATATTGCAAAGGAGAATTGTCGTAAACCTAAATCTAACATGCTGCTTATAGCTTTTCAAGCGAAGGAGGCTGATGAAGTGTTGCGTAAGATTCACGTGAAACTAGGAGAGACACCATGAAGCGTAAGCAAATTTTCATCAGCAGCGTCCAAAGCGAGTTTGCCCAAGCACGTGATAAGTTGGCCTCATTCATCAACAACGATCCATATTGGAGCCAGTTCTTCTATGCTTTTATTTTTGAGAATCTCCCGGCCAGTCGGCGGAGTCCATCAGATATCTATCTGGCTGAAATCGACAAGAGCACAATCTATCTGGGTATCTTTGGATATCGCTATGGAAAGCTTATCGATATCGGGATTTCGTCCACGGAACAGGAGTTTGACTATGCGATTAAGACAGGTCGAGATCCTCTAATTTTCATCAAAATATTGACTCCGAGAGCGAATCGCGCGAAACGCATGCAAGCACTAATTCGGAAGGCCAACGCCTATACCTATGCCACTTTCCGTAACACGGATCAACTCTGTAGCGAGGTCCAGAGAAGCTTGCTTTTATGGCAACAAGATCAAACGCGGAGGACCAAATAATGGAAGTTCCTTTTTATCTAACACCGGCAAAAGGCAGTAAGTTATCGGATATCGCTCAGGACCGCATCTATTGGTTTGTCGCTGAAGCTTCCGAGAAGCGAAAGTTTTCCTTTGAGACAACCCCGACACTAATGAATGTGCTAACCGAACTGGATCTGCTCGACAATAACCGCCTTCTTCATGCTGCCTTAATGCTTTTCGGTAAAAAGCCTCAGCGCTTCTGTCCCGCAGCTGTGGTAAAATGTTCACATTATCATGGTACCGAAGTGACGCGACCGATACCCAGTCATCAAGTTTTTGGAAATACCCTCTTCGAGCAAGTTGACAATGCGGTAGATTTCGTACTTTCCCACCTTGACCGCACTATTGGGAATCGGGAGGAGACTACAATCGCCGAGGAGAAGCTTGAAATTCCCAAAGAGGCGATTCGCGAGATCATTGTTAACGCCGTAGCCCACCGGAACTACGATTCCAATGCGTCTGTGCAGATTGACGTATTTACAGACCGGGTTGAAATCATGAATCCTGGTGGGCTTCCTGGCGAACTAACGGTCGACGACTTAGTCAAGAAACACCTCTCGGTACCGGTGAATCCCTTCCTAGCTAGACCTTTCTACTTGGCCGGTTATATCAATCAACTAGGCTACGGTACTCTAAACGTTGTTAAATGGTGTCGGGAAGCTGGTCTTCCAGACCCTAAATTCGATCCGGTGGAGAACCGTTTTCGAGTCACCATTTGGCGAAACTGGCTTACCGATGATCGCATAAAGGGCCTTAACCTTAATGAGAGACAAGTCAAAACCATTCAATTTCTCAAATCAGACCTCCACATCACTAATGCCGAATTCCAAAAGTTAAACGGTGTATCACGCGCGACTGCCAAACGTGATCTCGATGAAATGGTAAAGCTAGGACTTCTCAAACTCGAAGGGGCTGGCCGATCCGCCCATTACCGGCTCTCCGGGTATCGGCTCAACAATGGCTCAAACGGCTCACATTACCGCAATACTGGAAATGGCTCATAAACGGCTCAAATGGCTCATTCATTTAGCATCACTCAGAGGAAGTGAAATGACAACAAGCATTAGCAGTTATGCGCATAACAAATCACTAAAGCCAACTACTTACGCATGTCACTCACTTTGCAGAGCAAGCAAAGTCCGCGCCACGCTACGGCGGCTTAGTTCCACATAAGAGAATTGAATTTATGGTAAAAGAATATTTGAAGAAAATAGCTGAGACAACGATACAAGGTGACGCTAGAGAAGAAAGCTATTATCCTCAACTTGCTGATCTTTTTATAAATTTTTCAGAATCGATTGGGAAGAAGAAAATACATGTTACAACTCTTCCGAAAAAAACTGATGCAGGAAATCCAGATTTTAGGATTTGGGATGGAAAACAACATATCGTTGGTTATGTTGAAGCTAAAGTACCTGGAACTGATTTGAACAGGATTGAAGATTCCGAACAGTTAAAAAGATATCGAAGTACCTTCCCAAATCTAATACTTACTGATTTTTACGAATTCCGTTTATTCCGAGACGGTAAGCTTATAGATAAGATCTTTATTGGTCGACCATATGTCGCTCAAAAACTTAAAATAGCATCACCGGTTGAAAATGAAAAATCACTCATAAAAATATTTGAAAAGTTCTTTGCATTTTCTTTACCTAAAGTATTTAGTGCAGAAACGTTAGCTATTGAACTTGCTAAAAGAACTCGATTTTTAAAAGATGAAGTGATTCATCAAGAATTGGAAGATGAAGAAAATAACAGTAATGAGGTCATAGGTTTTTTTGATGCTTTTCAAAAATACTTGATAGCAGGATTAAAAAAAGATGAGTTTGCTGATATATATTCACAAACTATAGCTTATGGTTTATTTGCTGCCCGTACTCGCTCCGAAAAAGAATTCAATAGACGATTAGCTTATAACTTTATCCCGCCAACAATTGGAATATTGAAAGATGTATTTCAATTTATTTCATTAGGGAAAGTACCTCAACAAATGGAAGTGATTATTGATGATATAGTAGAAGTACTTATTGCAGCAGACATATCAAAAATACTACAAGACTACTATAAGAAAGGCAAGGGACAAGATCCGATTATCCATTTTTACGAGACTTTTCTAAATCAATATGATCCTAAAACTCGAGAGAAAAGAGGTGTTTATTATACACCTGAACCAGTGGTAAATTATATTGTTCGTTCTCTAAATGAAACTCTAATTAATGATTTTGGAAAAGAAAACGGTTTCGCAAATACTGATGTTACAGTGCTTGATCCAGCAGGTGGGACACTTACATTTTTAGCACAAACTACCAAATTTGCCATAGAAAATTTTGTTGACAAATTTGGAGAAGGACATAAAGCAAATTTTATCCGAGATCATATACTTCAAAATTTCTATGCATTTGAACTAATGATGGCCCCCTATGCCATTGCACACCTTAAAATGTCTTTCTTACTGGATGAATATGGATATAAGATGCAGGACAATGATCGTTTTAAGCTCTACTTGACTAATACATTAGAAGTAGAAGATCTTGAACAAACTCGAATACCTGGCATGGCTTCTTTGGCAGAAGAAAGCAAACAAGCCTCTTTAGTAAAAAAGAAACAACCAATTCTGGCGATAATGGGTAATCCACCATATTCAATATCTTCCTACAATAAATCTGATTTTATTGAAGATATAATGGATTTGTATAAACAGGACGTAAGAGATGAAAAAAACATTCAACTACTGTCAGATGATTACGCCAAATTCATCCGATTCTGCCATTGGAAAATTGAACAGACAGGTACAGGTGTTGTAGGCCTGATTACAAAAAACACATATCTAAACACTTCTGCATTCAAAGGTTTACGAAAAAAGATATTAGAATTTT
>LKUE01000254.1 GCA_001412365.1 Desulfuromonas sp. SDB
AAAAATGGAAAAGTTTCAAATTTTTGTACTGATATTTTTTATTTCTTCAATTTCCTTGCAAGCACAAACTTATGAATACTCTGCAGATTATTCAGAAATATTATTAACTGCTGGTGATCAGCATTCCTTATCTCTGCGTTCATTGATCAGCAAGTTAACTATTGTCAATGAAGATGCAGATGAATTGACTTTTTCCCGGATTGTAATTCCCCGTACCCATCCTTCAGGCAATATCGGAGAACCTCAAATTCCCGTATTTAGATTTACCGTTGAAATTCCCAGTCAAGCAGAAATAATAATTAACTGCCGGATAATCAGTAAGCATCAAATATCATTAAATCACCCTCTTTTCCCGGTTCAGCCTGGTAAATTGAAAATTCCGGGAGCGGAAAAAAATTTCTCCTTTAATCTCCAGTCCTATCAAAATGGAAAGGTTTACGGTCAAGTCCCGGTTAAGATAATAGAACAGGGATACATCCGGGGACATCATTATGCTGCATTGGAAGTATATCCAGTTCAATATGATCTTCAATCCCAGGAACTGACGGTAAGAGATGAAATGGAAATTGACCTGATTTTTAAAGGAGGAAATCTAGCCAGAACCATTGCTGATAATTCATTATATGGAAATCCTTTCATGGATAGGTTTGTACAATCAATTATGATTAACTCCGGTAGTTTTAAATTAAATCAGCCCTATTCTCTGCCGGTGGGATATCTGATTATAGCCCCTGATGCCTGGGTAAGCTGTTTGGACAGCTTTGCACACTGGAAAAGAACTAAAGGTTTTCAGGTTACAGTTACTCCTCTATCCGTTGCCGGAGCAACCAGCAATGATATAAAAAATTACATTCAAAACGCTTATGATAACTGGGATATTCCTCCTCAGTTCTTACTGTTGGTGGGTGATGATCAAATACCCTCATTTAACGGCTCTTATACCAATTCCATAACAGATCTTCCTTATTCTTTACTATCAGGCGGAGATATGTTTCCGGATATATGGCTGGGAAGATGGCCTGTATCCAATATTTCGGAACTTCAGAATATTATTGCTAAAACTTTGATATATGAACAGCCGGATCTGTGGTTTAATGGAGATGCCTGGGTGAAAAAAGCAGTATTTATGGCCAGTGTGGATAATCATAGTGTCAGTGAGAACACTCACCGCTGGATTATCCAGAATTACCTTGGACCTCATCAATACCAATGCGATTCATTATGGGCAAATGCGGGGGCCACTACCATTCAGGTTAGCGATGCTTTCAACGACGGTAGAAGTTTAGGTGTATTTTCAGGTCATGGAAGCCCTACTGCCTGGGTAGATGGACCTGCTTTCACCCAATCCAATATAAATGCTTTAACCAACAGTTTAATGTACCCTATGGTTCAAAGCTACGCCTGTTACACTGGTAAATGGTCCTATGCTGAATGTTTTGGAGAAACCTGGATCAGGGCAGGTGATAAGGGAGCAGTTACCTTTTGGGGATCTTCTCCGGGATCACATTGGACTGAAGATGACAGTCTGGAGAGATGGGTGTTTCAAGGAATTTTTGATTCTTCCATAACCTGGGCGAGGGGATTTTATAACTATGGGCTTTATGGAATATTCGTTTATGGTGGAACGGTGGTAACTCCATTGTATTACCACCAGGCTTACAATTTGTTCGGAGATCCTTCTCTGGATCTATGGACTGAATATCCAATAATGCCTACTGTCAGTTATCCTGAGCTTATTTTAGTGGGAAATGTTCATGTGACCATTGAAGTGAATGTTTCTAAAGGACCGGTGGAATATGCCCTGGTCGCGGTAACCAGTGAAGATTCCATTTGGTGCGGCTATACTGATTCCACCGGAACAGCAGATATACAGGTTAACACTTCATCTCCCTGTACATTGAATGTATGTGTGACTGCTCATAATATTTATCCTTTTCAAGGAAAATTAATTACTGGATATACTGCAGTTCAGGAGAATCCGGTAAATGAACGGGGATTTGGGTTTGATCTTAAAAGCAAGGTAATCCGGGGCAATATTATAAATTTGGTTTTGAATATTAGTTCAACTCAACAAGTTGAAATTGACCTAGTTGATGTATGCGGAAGAAAAGTCAGTACTCTTTTAAATCAACCTTTGAATGAGGGTAACTATAATTTAGATTTAAAATTAACTGATCGAAATAATCAGCCCTTAACTTCAGGCAGCTATTTTCTTTCAGTAAGAGCAGGGGAGAAGGTTATCCTGATGAAATTTATTGTTGTTGATTGATTTTATTAATTTAGGGCAGATGAACTATTTTTCCTGATTGAGAATAGCTACCGTAAATAAACCGGTAAAAGTAGATTCCCGGCTGGATTTGATTAAATTTAAATTGATAAGCTCCCTGATTGTAATAACCATTTATGCAATGCCCGGTGTTCCTGCCAGCGAGGTCAAAAATGTTGAAATCAATGGCTCCTCCCCTAGGAATATTAAGAAATAGTTGGATTATATTTGATCGGGAAATCAACTGACATTCAGTAGATACCGGATAAGTTATATAATGGTCTTCCACTCCGGTAGCATTTTGATCAATTTTTATTACATAGATGGAAGAAGGCCCTTGGGAAAATGTTTCAGTCAATCCAGTTACAATGTAGCTTCCGTCAGTAGATTCAATTACACATCTTGCCAATTCATTTTTATTTCCCCCATAACATCTAGTCCAAACGGAGTCACCCTGGGAATCGGTTTTAATTACATAAACATCTTTCAATCCATGTCCGAAAGATTGAGTGGTCCCTGCAATTATATATCCCTGGTCGCTACATTGCTGAATGGAAGTCGCTTCTTCCCAGCAAAGACCTCCATAGATTTTTTCCCATTGTTTACATCCCATACTGTCAATTTTTAAAACATAGATATCTTGGTTGATTATGGATGTTTGATGACAGGTACCGGTAAGGACAAAACCTCCGTCAGCAGTTTGATCAATGGAAAAAGCATGGTCGGCATCATATTCTCCCTGCTGGCATATCCCAAAAATAGTGGACCAGCGTAAATTACCCTGTTCATCAGTTCTAATTATGTAAATATCATCCCTGTCAGTATTACTAAAATTATAGTTTGTATAACCGGCAATTATAAATCCGTTATCCGGAGTTTGTTCAACCATCAATCCTTTATTTAAGGATCCTAATTCACCTCCGAAAGTCTTAGTCCATAAAGTATCTCCATGAGAATTAGTTTTTAATAACCAGATATTAAAATTTAACCAATAACCCCGGTAGCCGGTTATTATAAAACCGCTGTCTCTGGTTTGTTGCCCGTACATTCCGTAATCATTGAAATCGCTTGTTCCGTAGGTTTTATCCCATAAAAAATATCCCTGATCATCGGTTTTTATTATCCACAGGTCTTCTAAACCACAACCAAATGATTTGGTCCACCCGAATACAGCATAACCACCATCAAAAGTTTGAACAGTATTCAATCCTCTTTCATTATCATCACCATTGAATTCTCTTCCCCATATTCTTTCTCCCTGGGGAGTTAGCTTCATTATATATACTTTATCTTCAGAATTATAGGGATGGTTGACATGTACATCTGCGGTTACCAGGTATCCTCCATCGGAAGTTTGAATTACTGAATTGCCTCCACACTCCCAGTATAAATGACCATAGCTATTTTCCCAACCGGAGAATAAACTGAGTGGTATCAGAAAAAT
>LKUE01000255.1 GCA_001412365.1 Desulfuromonas sp. SDB
AAAACTGATTTTTTGGGTGGTGTAAATGTTACAAGATGTCAAACCTGAACTAATTAATTTGGAAAATTCATCTTCATCCAGCATCACCTCATTCAGGTTGTAGTCAATATTCATAGCTTCCAGGATAATGCACTTCTGGATGATTTCCCCTGGCAGGATGCGCCTGCCGGATTGGGTTATTATGGAAGTCAGATTGTTCCGGCAGAAAGTTTCATAATCAGAGTATTCAGAATTCCATTGCTCTTTGTAAATATCCCCGTAAACTTTACTCAGCTTAAAAGGCAATTTTTCTCCAATTTTATGCACATACCAGGAAGTATTGAGTAAAGAGGTGTTTACCACGACTGTTTGGGAATCTGCCTGCTGAACTATTTGGGCAAACCACAAGGGGAAGGTATCGTTATCTCCATGTACGAATAAAATGGAGTGACCGGCTGTTGAAGCGAACACATTATAAGCGAAACTGGATGCGGCGTAATTGCCCCTGCGGTTAGGATGTCCGGTAAATCCGTTGTACAAAAATAGTAAAAGAAAAATACCGGGAATGAACTGTAGGAATATCTTTTTTGACTTAACAAATGAAATCATCGCGGTAATGGTGATCAGAGCAAAACTGAAAGAAAAGAAATAATCTCTGCTCCGGGGTTCCTGAGGGAGGTGGAGGGGATTGCTGTCGGAAGGGCAGAATTTAAAATTCATTATCCACAGCAGCAGTAAGGAATAAGTTGCTAAAGTTAAAATAATCAACACGGACAGGGTATTAGGTTTAAATTTCCTGTATTTCCAAAATGAATAAATAGACATCAACAGTATAATTACGGATATCAATGAAGCTGTTACTGATCCCACAAATCCGCCTGTGCCTGTGCGGACCATGGGAAGATGCTGCCAGGACCAATAGTTGAAATATGAGCTCACTTGCCAGAACAAACCCTTCCAGTAGGGATAACCAGTGAACAGGGAAGTTTGTCTGGTCAATGGTGAATAATTTTGATATTGCCTTCTGGTGAGGACCTCAGTTAAATCATCAACAGTGCTAATAGCTGATTCATTGAGAGGGGGATTATGCTGTGCCCGGAAGTACATAATAAAAACTGCGGATATCCCCAAAACAATCAGGGCAAATATGATCAAGATTATTTTCATATATTTTTTCAGATTGAGCGGGGGGGGATGAACGGATAGATGGATAACCAGGGCAATAATAATGGGGAGGATGGTTAATAAGGGTAAGGGATGCACGGCAACAGATAGAGCGGTTAGGTAGCACAACAAAAATATGTAACGGTATTGGAAATTCAATATTTTTACTGCAGTCCAGAGCTGTACCGCTATTAATAAACTTACCGGTCCGTAAACTTCCGCTTCCACTGCACTATCCCACATACTGAAGGTGATAAATCCGCAAATCACTGCCAAGCTCAGGGAAAGGTTTTGTCTGAAATTATCAGGTTTGATCCAGATGCGTAAACCCAGCCAGATAAAAACCGCCGCTGCCGCCGTAGTTAATCCGCTGATGAAATTTACTGCACGGGCTATCATCTCCGGAGAACTGAACCACATACAGAAAACTCTGCCCAAGGTTATATACAGTGGATTCCCGGGGGGATGAGGAATCCCCCAGCACCAGGATGCAGTTATGAATTCAGCGCAATCCCACCAGGATATGCTGGGAGCCAGAGTATAAACGTAAACAGCTAATAAAACACTGAACACCCCCACCGGCCAAACCAGCTGTTTGTATTTATGCACAGATGATTGCACTGATAAACTAAATATTAATGTTGAAGCTCAGGATTAATCCACTAAAAAAACTGCAATTACCCTTACCGGGTCTGTTCACTTACCGGTTCATCCTGCTCAAATTGATCTGTACTGTCCACAGAGGAGTTGGTTTCCATTGAATCAACTGAATCCAGCTGATCAGGGGGCATGGTGTTTCGGACATAAGCAGAGGTAATAAATTCAACAAAAGCAGTATCTCCAATTTCTTTGAGGATTGATTGATTTAGCCAATTATCAATAAACTCGTAATCAACCTGGTATAATCCGGCTGACTCCAGCACGGATAAAGCAGTGGAGGAATCTCCTCGGAAAAAACTGAAGTAACTTTGCAGAATTATTAAATCTTGCTGATTGGTCGCATTGAGCAGGGATATTGATTCAGAAAATAATTTTTCCGCCTTTCCGTAGTCACCGAAATAAATCAAGGTAAAAATCTTTTTAGCAGTGAAAAATCCAATTCCCGAACTGTATCTTTCCACTTCTGGTCTAAGGTAACTTTGGTTTAACAAATCAGTGGTATTTGATAAGTACCGGTCAATTAAAGCGATTGCGGAGTCTTTTTCTCCCAGCATTTTGTACACATCGGTGATGAAGTAGGTGAACTGGGTTTCATTGCCCAGGTTAATTAAGTTTCCGATTTTAAGATAAAGCAATGCTGTTTCTAATTCCTGGGAGGAGGGAGCTTCCATTTGAGTTAATATATTTGTTCCCAATATGAAAAATCCTGCGGCGTAATTTGAACTTATCCTCTGTGCTTCCACTCCCCGGAACACATCAGGATCAAGCCACAGTTGATCATCTAAACTGATATCTTCTTTTAAATTTCCCGCGGCATTGAGCATGGAAGGATTAAATACTCCCCGGTACCGGTATTGGTTGAGGTATAGATCTTCGGTTAATTCGTAATTTACTCTTTCCAAAGTTCCAATTGGAGTTTGGGGGCTGTGCCGGGTTGGAACTAAACGGTAAACCATACCTTCAGTGAGTAAGTGTTCGGTGAAGTTAGCCATATTCTCCCTGCTGCAGGTGGAAGAAAAATATACGGAAAAGGTAGCATTGGTATCCACCTGGGGACCTACAGTTTGGGCAAACTCTTCCTGGGTTAAGAACAATAATTCAGGAGTTAATTCAATATGGTTAATACCGGTTATTATTGCTCTTAACGTAATATCCTTGGGAAGCATTATCTCCACTGGTACAATTTCTCCCTGGTATAGAGCAAAAGCAACCGGCATGAATTCAAGCGGTTTTCCCATAATTAACTGATCTATCAGCCATAAGTTAAAATTAACTTCGCAGCTGTCGGTTATATTAATTCCCAACTGCTGTTTTTCTAGACGGTTCAGCTGATTCCAAGTTGAAGCTAAATCAGCATTCCCTTGTATATGGCGGCTGTACACATATTCATTCCAGGGATCAATGGTGGGATTTTCAAAGCTATAGCTAACTGAAGCATTTACCACCGGAATTTCTTTTACTTCCCATCCTTGGAAAGCGGAAGCTAAGTCCATAGGCAATCCCTGCTGATATATTTGCTTGACATACCAGTTGGTGTTGAGTAATGAAAAATTCGCCACAATGATGCCGGTATCCGCCTGGGGGTCAAATTTTCTAGTGCCCAGAACTTCCTGCTGGAACCACAGGGGAAAGGTGTCATTGTCCCCGTTGGTAAATAATATTCCCGGACGGGT
>LKUE01000256.1 GCA_001412365.1 Desulfuromonas sp. SDB
GTGTTCACCTGTGGTTGTTATTAGGGCTGGGCGGTGGTCATCCTGTTATTGTTTCATGCTGATGCAATCAGGGCTAAGATCAAAGATCTTAGCTAAGGGTTATCAACACAGATGAAATGGATTCATCTTTTTTCATCAAGCTGATAATCCTGTACATGAAACAATCCAGTTAACCTGCCACCTGGCAGGTGAATCCGCGTTCTATTTCCCCGGATGGGTGGTGTGGAAGTATTTGTAACTGCTCATTGGTAATTGTTCATTGACTAATGACTGGCTTCCCAGCTTACAGAATAATTCACCAGTTCAGTGGAAGAGCTGTCCGGATGGTATCTGCCGTCGGTGTCCACCATTCCTGCAATACTGTTGGGAGGGGTGAAATTCCCGGTAACTTCAACATTATAAGAAGGATTTCCAGCAATGGAATCGTTAATGGTGATAGAGTTGGTTACAATTTCAGTCCGGGGTAAATGCCAGCTAACCGTATCGGTTAAACTTTGAAATCTGTAGATCAAAACAATATTGAAACTGTCCACATGAGACTGTTCCACCATGAAAGTTATGCTGTCCCCGGTGGAAGTTACCCCCCTCCAGGTTCCTTCTGAAATGCCTTGAGGCTGGGGATTATTGGGATTGCTGCTGTTGCAGGAAACCAATAATCCAATGACTAAAATCAATAAAAGCACTGAGTATTTCATTTATATCTCCTTATTATAATTTTTTGTTGTGTTAACAATTGAATCTGCCTATGGATCCTTAATGTTTAATTATTCTTTTTGTTGAATTTTCTGACGATTAATTTTAAAGGACATTGCAAATAATATCATCCCCAATAAAATCAAAATAATACCCAACATTGCAGATATTAAGTTAAGTGTAATCACCCTTTGGCTAATAACATTGACCTGTTGATCATGTTGTTCGCATATACGTAAAAATTCACCAGCTGTTTCTTCATTTGTGCTCTCGTTTATGAGTTTTTTCCCTGCTTCACCAACCCACTCCGGATGCAGATGGGCAAATGATAATATTGAATTTACCTGTAGGAATATCAATACAAATCCAATTATTATTACAATTAGCGATATTATTTTCATACTGTTCATTTCTGACTAGGTATACATCCAATAATAACTCAATAAATTTACTGCATTAAACTTAAGTATTTATCGTATTATATTTTATCGCTTGTAGACAGCGCTATTTATATTATCATAAAACAAGATATTACTTAGAAATTTACTTAACTGAAATCAATGTTTTGTAATTTTATGATGAAGATTTATATTATCTTTTGTAGTTATCCATTGATGGAAGAGAAGGTGGGGCATCCTGTTAATTCTGTCCTTTTTAAGCTATAATTTTATCTTATTAAATTTCACTAAAAAACTGAAAGGTCAGATTGGTTATGAGTTTGAAAGTAAAATTACTAATCTTTTTGATTTTGATAATTGCGGTATTTATCTCCTACTTTCCCACTTTTTTCAATGGCTTTATCTACGACGACCAGGATTTAATTTTAGAAAATCAGGTAGTTACCCAGCACCAGTGGAGTAAAATTTTCACCAGCGACCACTGGGAATCAACCCGGGGAGCTTCCCCTTATTTCCGTCCTCTGGTTATCACCAGTTTTACTCTGGAATATTTTCTGTGGAGACAAAATCCCCGGGGATATCATCTGGATAATGTCCTTCTTCATTTACTCACCGCACTGTTCATCTGGGCGTTTGCGGAGAACATAAGCAAAAACAAATTAAAATCCAACCTTTCCCCACATCTTCCCTGGCTGGCGGCGATGACCTTTGCCCTTCATCCTGCCAATTCTCAAACTGTATACTGGATTTCAGCAAGAGGAGATCTGCTGGCAACCTTGGGAATTGTTGCCGGTATATATTTCTGCCTGATTAATTCCTGGCGGAAATATCCAGGAGTTATTGTGGCAACAGCTCTGGCTATTTTCAGCAAGGAAACCGGAATATTATCGTTGGCGCTGATTCCCCTGAGTTATCTGTTTTTCAGTTCACCTAAAAAAAAGAAAATTTCTCTGATAGTTTTTACCGCTTTGATTGTAATGGTTTTTGCAATTTACATGCTGCTGAGGGTCAGAGCAGTTCAGATATCACCTTTTGTCGGTTCTGATGAAAGCTTCTGGTATCCCCAGGATGGTCATCTCACCAGAATCCTAACCCTTCCTGCCATCTGGGGTTATTATCTTCTGAGGGGAATATTTCCCTACTATCTCAACTTTGAAACAGGAATACATCTTTTCTACGCCTGGAATGACTGGCAATTCATATTGGGGCTGTTTTCAATAGCTTTAACTATTCTGCTATCAGTAATTATGTGGAAAAACAAAATATACCGGTGGTTTATTCTGTTCTGGATTATATCTCTGTTCCCATTACTGAACATAATTCCCGCCTTCGAGTCGGGGATGGAACATTACCTTTATTTGCCACTAACTGCCGGATCAATCTTTTTAGCCAGTTTAGTAATCAAAAAGAATTTACTCATAAAAATTTTCCCCATAATTTTGTTAACTTTTGCGGTCACAGTATTTCTCCGGGGTAAAATTTGGAAAAATCCGGAAATTTTCTGGAAAGATGCAGTGGCTAAAACCGGTATTCACTGCCGCCAGGGATGGATTAGATCCCGCTACAATTTAGCTGGGGTCTATCTGGACCATTACCGGGAAGAGACAACTAATGCTGAATATCTGGATAAAGCTGAACAGCTTTACCGGGAAATATTTAAATCCTATCCTCATTACGGAGGACTTTACATAAGTTTCGGAGACATTGCGGTAGTTCGGGGCAATAATTCCCAAGCTATAGAGTTCTACCAGCAGGCTATCCAGAGGTATCCCCAGAATCATATAATATACAATAAACTGGCTATCTGTTTTGCAGTACAGAACAACTATCCGGAAGCGGAAAGAAACCTCCGCCGTTCCCTGGAACTGAAACCGGATTACCAGGACGGTATATTAAATTTAACTCATATTTTGCTGGTACAGGGGGACATCACCCAGGCATCTCAATTATTGTACACTATGGAAAATCCCACTCAGCCGGAATTCAAGGTTTTGAGCTATGTTCTTGAAACCTTGCAGGATAATTCAGCTCAACTGGAAGACAGCTTGAAATACAAAGCAGTTCAGATTTTCCAGGAAGCCGAAAAGTACCGGCATCAGATAAACTTAATGGCTGAGTTATACCAAAATCATCCTGAGGATTCTAATCTTCTTTTCGATATCTGTCTGGTTTATTACTCTGATCTGAATGAACCGGTTAAATGGCTCGAACATATCCGCCAAGGTTATCAAAAATTCCCGGGGGACTGGAGGTTTGCCCGGGAACTGGGAGTTTACTATATCATCAACCAGGACAGCGCCAATACGGTGGAAATGTTCAAAAAAGTATTGGAATTAAATCCGGATAATCCCGAAGCACCGCAGATGAGAGAATTAATCACCAGTTTTCAAAGCAGCTATTAATCCCCGGGGGGCACAAACAATCCCTGTTTGCCGTCACTGGAAAAAACCACCGGGCTTTCAATGCCGGATATGTAAGGACTAGTGCTGATGGTATTTAACCATTCTATCCTTTGTCTAACCCCCGATGAATCTTCCACCGGGTGGGGCTGGTAGTGCATATCGTAAATAGGGATTACCGCCACCGAATCCAAAGTGAGTTGATTGGAAAGATAGATTTTAGCCAATACCCCGAAGTCCATCCGGTTAGTTCCTCCGGGGACAGTAGCCATGTTCCTGGCTCCCAGCATTAAAAAGTTGCCCAAACTGTAAAAAGCCATTTTACCCTCCCTGTACTCCACTGCCTGGGCAATATGGGGGTGGTTTCCGATCACCAGATCAATCCCGTATTCATCCATAGCTCTCCGGGCAATCTCCATCTGGTATCCCTGCACATAAGGATCTCTTTCCTGCCCCCGGTGCATCGCCAAAATCCGGTAGTCAGCATCTTCCGCCGCTAACCGTTCACAGATGGTCTCAAAATAGTTAGGAGTGGCTACCCCCGGGGAGGATTGATAGGCAGGCAAACCGGAAAAACCAATGCTGGAAAAAGCAATTCGGTAACCTCTTACTTCCAAAATTGACGGACGGGTGGCTTGTTCCAGATTTTCTCCGGCTCCGGAATAAGCAAGGTCATAATGCCGGGAAATTTCTTTCATGTTTTGCACCGTTTCCACCACTCCCTGTTTGCCGTAGTCCTCCATGTGATTGTTGGCTAAACTGAACAAATTAAAACCTATATCACATAAATGTTTCACCCCGTTAGGATGTATGCGGAAACAGTAGGATTTATCGGCGGCAGATAACCGGTTATGGGCAATCACAGTGGTCTCCAGGTTGCAGTAATTGATATCCCCGTCAATTAAATCGGCAATGTTTGCCGAATAATGGCTGAACGGAAATACTCCCCGGTTGGAAACACCTCCCGAGGAATCTACAGGTGCTTCCGAACGGGCAAAATTTAAATCCCCCACCGCAACTATGGTAATTCCGGAACGGGGTTCACTGAAAATTTCCGGACTCAGCTGGACTATCCGGGCATTTAAGGAATCTTTTTGAATTTCCTGTCCGGGTAGAACTGCAACCATTCCCAAATAAAAGCTAAATAAGCAAAATTTAATCATTGTATCCTCAGTTAAAAATAAGTTAAATTGACATAAAAAAATTATATTAAATCATATTAATTAATTTTACAACCAATTGCCATGGCTGATGTATATATAAGAATACTACCATTTCTGTTAACTTTCGGGGTAGGCTTTGCCGCCCGGAGATTTAAAGTTCTCAGTTCAGATATTTGTAAGCATATATTAAAACTTACTTTTTATATTTTCACTCCTTGTCTTATTCTCAAAACCATACCCACTATTGATTTAGAGATTAAACAGATCACTTTGCCTATTGCCGCTTCAATAATACTTTTTACCGAATTCATCATAATCACTTTACTAGCCAGAAAAATCAGCAAGTCCAGTAAAACCAGGGGGGCAATGGTTTTGGCTGCCTCAATTATGAACACCAGCTTCATCATGCCCTTTGTCTTTGAATTTTCAGGAGCTTTAGGATTGGGTCAGCTGTTTATTTTCGATTTAGGGAATATGACCATAGTGATTACTTTTCTGTTTTTTATCTCCTCTCTTTACGGAAAACAAAATATTTTTTCTTCATTTAAATCTTTAGCTAGTTCACCTCCCCTGTGGGCATTAATTTTGGGATACATTATTAATCTAACCAATTTCAGTACCCCTGAATTCGTAAACCTTTCCCTGGATTTCATCAGTCAAGCCACCTTTCCTCTAATTTTAATTGCTCTGGGAGGTTTGCTGGAATTTGACTGGCAACGTTTTAAATATTCACTTGCTCCAATTATTCTCAGAATGGGATTGGGATTAATTCTGGGGATAATATTAGTGTTGTCATTTAGATTTTCCGGATCTTACCGCTTGGTGGTAATTTTAGCCGCCAGTTCACCCTGCGGTTTTAATTCAGTTATATTTTCTTCTCTCCATAATTTAGATGCCAGGACTGCTGCTACTGCAGTTTCCGTTTCTCTTATCTTAAGTATGCTGCTGCTGCCATTGGCTTTAAATATATTAAGTTAACTGATTTTTTCACTAAGAGTATCCAGAACTTCATCCACATGCCCGGGAACTTTTACTTTAGTCCAAACATAACTGATCTTGCCCTGGGGATTAATCAAAAAGGTTGATCTAACTACTCCCCAATACTCCCTGCCGTACATTTTTTTCTTCTGCCATACCTGATATTTTTCCAGCACTTGATGTTCAGGATCGCTGAGTAAAATCAGCTTCAGTTTATACTTTTCAACAAATTTCTGATGACTACTGACTGAATCAGGGCTAATACCGATAACCGGGCAGTTTAATTTCTTAAAATTTTTTAAATTCATGGTGAAATCCTGCGCCTCTAAAGTACATCCCCTGGTGTTATCTCTGGGGTAAAAGTAAACTACCACCCAGGCTCCTCTAAAATCCTTTAAACACACCTTATTTTGCTCACTATCCTTTAGGCAAAACAAGGGAGCAGATTTTCCGTTATCAAGCATCCTTTCCTCCTGGTTGGATGTTCATTTCATTAAACAGAAAGGAAAATATATCGGTGAACTGATCAATAATCTTCCACATCGGCTTTCCATGTCCGTGCCCGGCTTTACGTTCAAATCTCAGTAAAATAGGATTTTTGCCGCTATCCGAATGCTGAAGCTGTGCTGCAAATTTCCAGGCATGACAGGGAGCAACCCGGTCGTCATGATCTGCAGTTAAAATAAAGGTGGGAGGATATTCCTGACCATCTTCGACATTATGAACTGGAGAATACCGGTACAGAAAGTGAAAATGTTCCGGATTATCTGCATTTCCGTATTCAGACACCCAATATCTACCTACGGTGAACTTATTATATCTGAGCATATCAATAACCGGAACTCTGCAGATTACCGCTCCCCACAGTTCCGGCTGCTGAACCATCACTGCAGAGACCAGCAGCCCTCCATTACTGCCTCCCATAATCGCCAATTTTTCAGATGAAGTGTAGTTGTTATCAATCAGCCATTTGCCTGCCTGGATGAAGTCATCAAAAACATTTTGCTTATTAGCCAGCATTCCCTGCTGGTGCCATTCCTCGCCAAACTCACCTCCTCCCCTGAGATTGGCAATGGCAAAAATCCCTCCGTTCTCCAACCAGAATATCTTCTCTTCACTGAATCCGGGAGTAAGACTTATGGAAAATCCACCATATCCGTATAGAATAACCGGACAATTCCCATCAATAATTAGATCTTTCCGGTGCAGTAAAAACATGGGAATCTTGGTTTTATCTTTGCTGGTATAAAAAATCTGTCTGGCGGTGAATTGGGAAGGATTGAAATTTACCTCCGGTTTATAGTAGACATTTAAATTATCACTGAGGACATCATATTCATATATGGTCATTGGAATGAAAAAGGAACTAAAGGAAAATAGTATTTCCGAACTGGCACTCTTTGCCCTGAAAAAGTACACTGTTCCCATTTCCGGCAAACTTATTTCACCGTCTGGGCTGCCATTTTGATCATAAATCTTTATTTTGGAAACCACATTTTCCAGATAGCTGGTATAAAATTTTCCTCTCACCCACACCGCCAACTCCAGTAAATGCTCTTTTTCCGGAATTACTTCCTTCCGCTGTTTGACCTGGGGGAGGTCAATATCAATGGAAATTATCCGGTAGCGGGGGGCTTGATTATTAGTTAAAAAATAAAACTTTTTATGATCATTTCCTAAAAAGGAATATTCCGCATCAGGTTGAATAATCAGGGGAATAAGTTCAGTGTTTTCGTTCAGGTTGGAATAAAATATCCTGTTCTTTCTTTCAGTCCCCTCCCAGATATTTACAATTAAATACTGCTCATCTTCACTTATTGTGGGGATATAAGCCCATTCCGGATTTTGGGGTCTATAGTAAATTAACTTATCCTGCTGATAATTAGTGTTCAGTTGATGGTAATACAGTTTGTTGTGATAGCTTTCTTTTCCTGAGGGCACTGATTTCGGATCGGGGTACCGGCTGTAATAAAAACCTGAATTATCTTTCATCCAGGCAACATGGGTATGTCTTACCCAGGGAATTTCATCGGCAAGATTTTCTCCGGTTTCGGTATTTAAAATTTTCAAAATTTGCCAGTCGCTGCCGCTTTCACATGTAGTATAAGCCAGAAATTTACCATCCTCACTTAATGAAATGCTTCCCACAGAAACAGTTTGATCTTCACTGAGTTTATTGACATCCAGTATAATTCTTTCTTGTTCCTTTTCTTTTACACAGTATAAAGGCTGGTTGAGGGAGCCGGGATATTTAAAGTAGTAGTATTTGTTCTCAATCTTGGTGGGAGTGCTGATCACATCAATCCCCGAATAAAGCTGTTTTAACCGTTGGTGGATTGATTTTCTCCGAGTTAGTTTACTGAAATACTCCCGGGTAAGTTGATCCTGCTCCTCAATCCACTTTTTAACTTCAGGGGAATGCTCATCTTCCATCCACCGGTAAGGAATTGGCACTTTTACTCCGTGATAATCTTGAGATTCTTCTGATCTGAACGCCTGGGGATATTTAAAATTTCTCACCATCTCCTCCAAAATAAGTTGAATTTATTAACCTGATAATACTAACATATATAAACCTTAACCCAGAAAGAAATCTAGGTAATTTTATGGAAGGAAAAACACACCGCTGCCTGATTTTACTAGGTTCCAATCAGGGTTGGAGAATTTGGAATCTAAATCAGGCTTTGTTCGAAATCAACTGCCTCCCCGGAGTGATAGTTAAAATTTGTTCCAGGATATACCAGGAAAAATTCATCGGTATTTCCGGACCGGATATTCTAAATCAAGTTATCCGAATAGAAACCCTCCTACCCCCTTTTCTGCTGTTGGAAAAATTTCAGGTAATTGAGAAAAGATTGGGAAGAAAAAAAGATAAACGGTGGTCTCCCCGGATTATTGACATTGACATTCTGGATTACCACAACTGGATGGTTGCCGACGAAAACTTAATTCTTCCTCATCCCCGGCTACATCTGAGACCAGCTAGTTTAAAGGGTATTACGGAAGTTTTCCCAAATTGGATTCATCCGGTTTTCAACAAAAAAGCTTCTTCTCTCCTGGCTAGTTTAGATCAACAATTCACTATTTACCCTGATGTTCTCTAACCTGAACAAAGATAATTTAATTATCCTGCTTTTGGTCTTCTCCTTGATTATCGGTGCTGTCATTGAAATTAATCGGTATTTGATAGCACTGACCGGAGTAGACATAATGAAATATATAATCCGCCCATAGCTGGTAGGCAATATTTTTCAGATGAAGCCCTTCTATAGTCAATTCTGGTTTAATTTGGCCCCGTTCATCGGAAAACTGATGGTGGAGGTCAATATATTTTATTTGATAATGGTGGAGGTACAGACTGTCACATAAATTTTGCAGAATCATGTTTAATGAATCTATTGCCGGATTAAGCCGGGCATAAACTCCCCCCGTAGGTAAAATGCTGTGTACAAAAATCTCAATATCCGGAAAACTGTCTAAAATACATTTGATAATTTTACCATAGCCATCTCCCAGCTCCTCCACCGGTCTTCGCCGGTCTCCCAGATCATTAATCCCCACCATTATAAATACTTTTGAAGGTTTTAATGCATAGCATGATTCATTCATCCTCTTTAAGATCCCCCCATCAGTACCCAAACCAATTCTATCCCCGGTAATCCCCCGGTTTATTGCATAAACTCCGGGAAAGTACTGTTCAAGATCAAAAGCTTCAACTATGGAATTTCCAATAAATACCACTCCTCCCGGGGCAATATCCTCATTTTCTCTGCGGAACTGATATAGCTTCTGCAGGTAAAACTGGCGCTGTTGCTGGTTGACAAACTGATTGCCGCTGGAATCTGAAACATCCCCGGTTAACAATATCCCTAAGAGAAATATGTTTAACAGTTCAATCAGCAAATTTAAATTCCTGTTGTAAAAGATTCATCAGTTCATCCGCGACAATTTGTCCTCCTGCCCTGGTCATGTGGATGCCATCTTCCCCCCGGGCTAATATCTGCCTTCCGTTTACGGTTATATAAGTTGAATAATTTCCATTTTGATCACCGAGCAGGGGAACTGTGGATACGTAGGTAGCCCTGGGATGAGAAGCGCAGGCTTGTTCAAATAATTGGTTAAGACTTTGCATTCTTTGATTATACCCCGAGGCTCTCATCGGAGGCATGCCCACCCAGTATACATGATAGGTGTAGACGCTTAATGTATCCAGGAAATCATTCAACCTGTCCCGGTAGACATCATACCATTGTTCAGTTCCGTAAGTATAGATTACTCCGTCCATTTCAAAATTCTGAGCGTCATTAGTCCCCATCATAATAATCACCGCATCATATTGTCCCTGAGAGAACAACTGCCTGATCTGAGCCGGCCAGTTGTAGAAATCGGGGCGGGACAATCCTGAGGATACTTTATAATGCCGGTTGGGATTCATGCGGTCATCGTCATTTAATGCTCGAAGCAGCATGGTTCCCAATCCATCCCCCATCATTGAATCTCCGATTAATAATACGGACAGAGGGTTAGAGGAGGAATAAGTTACCGCCGAAGTGTTATCGCTATGAACATCAGTTGAAGCCAGGTGGTTTATACTGTCGTTTTCAATATGATAAATTCCTCCGCTGGCTGCAATAAATCCTGCTTCTCTCTGTTTGCCCATAGCATAGTGGAAAGACTGCCTTAAAAGTTTCCGGGGATAGGTAAGTTTTACTTTATCCATGGCGGAATTTAGCGGTTCAGATACATTGACAAAAAAGGTTCTGGTTTTACCCACCTTTAACCTTTTAGCCCATCCGTACAACCCTGACGAATCAAACACCAGAACAAAAAACAGGGCAATGGCTAATATTATGGAAACATCTTTTAAGCTGTACTTCTTTTCATGTTTAAAATGTTTCATATAATCCATTAAATCCTCCTAAAACCTGAAATATATAAAGGGAGCTACCCCTTCAGGTCCAAATGCACTTATCAGCAGTAAAACTATTCCCAGGAGTATACCTTGCACCACCAGGGGCAGTCCACTGAACTTGTCCCTAATCCACTGACCTGGTTGGGGAGGGATGAAATGCATTCCAATTCCAATTACTATCAGAAATAAAACAAACGGAGTCAGCATGGTTATGGGCACAGTCAGATTTCCCAGAGATTTAAAATATTCCAAAGCTAAGGTAAACGACCGGGCTCTGAAGAATACCCAACCAATGCACACAAAATGAAAAACCAGAAATATGGTGATTATTTTTAAAACCAGTGATTTGGATTTGGAGTTGGCAAAGAATTTTTCTCTAAAAAATCTTTCCACTGCCAAACCCACTCCATGTAAAGTACCCCAGAATACAAAGTTCCAGGCAGCCCCATGCCACAAACCACCCAGGATCATGGTTATGGAAAGATTGCGGTAAGTTTTCCATTTTCCCTTCTTACTTCCCCCCAAAGGAATGTAAAGGTAATCCCTTAGCCAGGTGGAAAGTGAGATATGCCATCTTCTCCAAAAATCTTGTATTGAATCCGCCCGGTAGGGAAAGTTAAAATTGTCCGGAAAATAATAACCAAGCAAAGCGGCTATCCCAATAGCTATTTCACTGTAGGCGCTGAAATCGCAATATATCTGCACCGCATAGCCGTATACCCCGAATAAGACCTCTAATCCTGAAAAAGCCATGGGGTCTTCAAAAACAGGATCAACCAGTTCGGTGGCAATGTAGTTAGCAATGATAACCTTTTTAACCAAACCTGCTGCAATTAATACAAAAGCCCTTCCTGCCCGGATACTACTGGGATCAGGTTTTATCTTCAGCTGGGGTATGAAATCCTTCGCCCGGACAATGGGACCTGCTACCAATTGAGGGAAAAAGGAAATATACAGAAGGATATCCAGCAGAGATTTTGAATAGGAAATCTCTTTCCGGTAGACATCAATTACATAACTCATCGCCTGAAAGGTGAAAAAGGAAATGCCCACCGGAAGGACAATTTCCAGTAAGGGCAAGCTAGTGCCCAAATGAAGACGGTTGAGTAAATTATTCAGAGAAGTTACAAAAAAACCGTAGTACTTGAAAAATCCCAAAATACCCAGATTCCAGAATACTGCGAAACCGACAATGACTTTCCTGTACTTATCTTTACCTGCCGTCCCTAAACCCAAGCCGAATAAATAATTACCCAATGAACAGGATAGAAGAAGAAAAACAAACCGCCAGTCCCAAAATCCGTAGAAAAAATAAGACGCCAAAGTTAAAAGCACTTTACGTTCAAATTGCCGGTTTTTCAGCAACCAGCTAAAGGTAAACACCACTGCAAAGAATATTCCAAATTCAACTGTAGGAAAAAGCATCAATCCCCACTTTCAAAAATAAATATAAGTGCATTAGCCACTGCCTGCTTTAAGCCGTTGACATGATCGCCGTCGTATACCTCAAACCTGTACTGTTGTCCGGACAACTGTTTGCTTAATATCTGATCTGCCTGCAGATAGTAATCCAAATCAACTACTATATCTCTTCTCCCCATTCCTAAATACAATTTATCAATACTTTCCGGGATGAGATTATATTCCAATTCAGTAATCAGGTCGTAGCCGGATCTTTTCCAAAGATACAACAAATCATCAAATATTCTAAGAGAACCGTCAATTTCCACAAATGGCAGCTCATGATTATTCTCCCCAAATGCCTTGAACATGTAATAAGTCAATCGAGTGAAAAAGTGATTTTCATTCCACTCATCAGGATTTGCCCACTGCCCTTCCCTCTGTACATAGAAAAGCCAGTCCTGGACCATATCCACGCTGATTATTCCTGAAAGGCAGGCTCCCTTGGAAAACTTTGGTTCATTGAGGATGAGATAAAAAGATCCGAATCCCCCCGCGGAATGACCGATTAATATGTATTCAGAAACTTCAAGATCAAATTTTTCTTTGACCATCTGTTCTGTCCACCGGCACAAATATTGGGAAATAAAATCTCTCCATCTTCCCCCGTTTAAAGAATTTACATAGAAACCGCTACCCCCGTCCATGGTAGGATTAACAATTACCGCCACTGCCGGGGGGATTTTCAATTCTGCGGTCAACTCGTTCAGAATTTCTTTTAAACTTATAAAACTTTCATACCATTGAGGATTGCCGTCAAAACCGGGCAGTACAAAAATCACTGGAATCGAGTTTTGATTGTTTTTTGAAGATTCAATAAGCTGGTCAGAGGGAGAATACAATGCTACTTCTACCTGTCCAATTCCCATTTGGGGCTGAGGATTCAAGAAATAATATTCCACCTCATATGTTCCTGATATTAAACTTAAATAAACAATTAATGTCAACAAGGCAATTACAAGTTAAACAGTTAACGGATAAGCCTCAAATTATCAATTAAAAATGAGTTGAATACCTCAGAACAGTTTTCAAAATTTAACTCCAGCTGGTATTTATCTTTTAACTGCTGATAATACTGCTCTAATAATTTATTGATTTTTTCCCGGCGGCATTCATTGACTACCTGTACATGCAAGCTGTCCAGGGGAATGACATAAGATTCCCTGGCATCTATTATTTTAATAAACGACCAACCGTCAATTGTTTTAAATAAATCTGAAACATCCCCTAGTTCCAATTCCTGGAACATCGGTTTTAAAGTCCCTCCCCTGGATCTTTCTCTCCATCCCCCGTCTCCTCCTTTATCTGCAGTGGGGTGAATAGAGAACTCCCGGGCAAGTGAATCCATGGAATATCCTTGAACTACTAAATTACGAAGAGAATCGGCAAAAATGCTGTCCGGCACCAGAATTATGCTATAACGGTAGCTTTCATCTCTCCGATAATTATCCTGATGAGTCTGATACCATTGTTCCATTTCTTCCATATCTACAAATATAGTGTCAGCAATATTATTTACCAGTTTATCCCTTAAATATTGATCGGATAAAAATCTTATCTTAGCCCATAACCATTGATCTGACTGAAGCTGCTGATTATACTGATCAACTAAGTAATCCTGGAAGATAATTTCTTTTTCCAGCATATATTTAAAATTCGATGTCTCGCTGAATTTGGGAAAAAATCCTTTTCTCCTCAATCTCACCATCGCTTCTCCCAGGGTAACTTCTCCCCAGGGGGTATAAGCCAATATCCTCTGAGAATCCTGAGGAGTAATATTGGGGAAATAAGGGATGGGAGATGAATCAAACTTAGCACTGTCCACTGAAACCATGAAATCAAAACTAGCTTGATCATAACTCATTTCTGGAGTTGCCAGCATATTAAGCATGGAATTAATTAAATGTTCTTTTTTTCTCATGTCCATC
>LKUE01000257.1 GCA_001412365.1 Desulfuromonas sp. SDB
AGACAGATATATTGAAAAAAAACATGTTTATAATTTTGTATTACACTTAGTTATGTTTATTTTGGCTCTTTTAACTAAAGAATCAGCAGTTGTTCTTCCATTTATTTTTTTTCTGTTTATTATTTTAATCAAAAAGATGCCGGTTAAGAGTAAAAATAATTTAATCATCTGTTTTATATGGTTCTTATGTTTATCCTTTTGGTTTTTACTCAGAAATATTTTTGTAAATTATTATTCAGGAGGTTTTTATTCAATTGTTGATCTAGGGAGAGGACTATTAAGCTATATTGGAAAATTAGTTTTTCCATTTGATCTTTCTCCCTATCCAATTCCTGAAAATGTAAATATTTATTATGGAATTGCAGTTTTAATTATCCTGGTGCTGCTAGCACTGATGCAAAGGATAAAAGATAGAAAGAATTTTTTGTTTGGTCTTATGTTATTTCTATTATTTTCCCTAGTCACTTTTAAGAAAGGATTTACCACTCCCAGTTTTATTGAAACCAGGATTTATCCTGCTTTATTTGGTTTTTTAATCATCACTGCTGAAATTGATTATGGTAAAGTACTGTACAAATATAGAAAAATTTTTATAATCCTGATTACTGCTTTTTTTTCAGTAATCACATTAACATATACTCCAGTATATAAAAATCCGTTTACTCACCTCAAATTTGCAGTTTTAGCATCTCCAGAATCCTGGGTAATCAGACATAACTTGGGGATGGAATATTTAAAATCAGATATGATTGATTCGTCATTTTATCAATTTAATAGAGCTTGGCAAATAAATCCTGAAAACTCTAATATCAATGCTGCATTAGGAGTAGTTTATGATAGAATGAATTTAACTGATAGTGCTTTGAGGTATTATCAAAGATCTATAAAGTATAATCCTAAAAATCTAACTGCGGTGAATAATATTGGTTTAATTTATTTTGAAAGTAAAAATTATGACAGCAGCTTGAAGTACTTTTCACAAGGGATTTCTATTGATTCTTCAGATGCTCAAATTCATTTTAATTTAGCTAATACCTATTTCAAATTAGGGGATTATGAAAGATCTAAATATTTTTATCTTACCTCAATAAGACTGGATAAACAAAACATACATGCTCACCGTTATCTTTACTATACTTATCTGGAACTTGGATATGAAGACTACAATAGCATTTGGAAATATTTTTTAGGCAAGATATTATTTTTATTATAAAATTTATTCAATAGACCTCTATTTTTCTTTCAATACAGAAAATGATATTTGCAAAATGCGAATATTATCTAAATAATTTTCAAGTTATTCTTTTGTAAATTACATTATATCATTAATTCTGTTTTTTGTTAACAGTTGGCATGAAAATTGCTTAATATTAATGTAATGATGAAAAAAATGGAGTGATTGAAATGAAAAAAATAAAAGGTTTTTCTCTTCTGGAGTTGATGGTAGTAGTGGTAATAATCGGTATACTGGCAGCTATTGCCATTCCCAACTTTATCCGTTTAAAAGACCGGGCAAAGGAATCAGAAGTAAAAGCTAATGCCCATACTTCCCATTTAGCTGCTGAAGAATATGCAACAGGTGCTGACGGATATTATATCCCCCAAGCTGATTTTATAAATCTCCCCATGTTAAGTAATTTAAAAAATCCTTTTGTCAGTGGAGGAGTTGCAGTTTCAGCTGGCGCTCCATCTATCGCTGGATGTGTAGGGTACAACCATGGTGGCTATAGTGTCGATCCCTATACTATCGTCGCAGCGGGTAAAGAGGGCTCGACTGATACAATATTAGTTCTATGCCCCTCCGGTTCATTTTGATTGTGTTTGTAATTTTAAGTTAGATATATTGGTCACTTTTCTAATCCAACTTGCCAATTATCGAAATTCCTGATAATTTCAGCATATGTCATTGGTTAAGGTTGCAATAATATTCCTGGTTATATTCTTGCTGTCCACCCGGTTGAAGAAGTGGATTGCAATGGCTATATTTACCGGAGCAATTCTCAGCGGGATATTATTTGCCTTCTCTCCCTGGAAAATTAATTAAATATTCATCTAATTTATCAAAATAGAATAATAAAAAAATCCTTAAAATTACATATTATATAATGAGTTATATTAGTTTATATATATACAAACAAAGTTCTTGACATTATCATAAAATATAAGTAATCATATTTTCATTATTAACAAGGAGGAATAATTGCGAGTGTTACTAACATTGCTAATTAGTATTTCTTTTACTGTAGCTTTATCTGCTAATGTGGCTTTTATCACACAATGGGATACTTGTTATACCAGGTTAGGAGCTGAATCATTTTATAGATGTGAAGATATAACAAAAACAGATAATGGATATGTATTAGTTGGACATGTCAATAATCATTTGCTAAATAATGATACGACTAGTGACATTTATTTATTAGAATTTTATTCAGATGGCTCATTTCGAAATCATAAATTGTTTTATACTCAAATTACTATTGATTCTATAACTTACAGGTTTACGGACGATACTGCATTTAGTATATGCAGGTCATTTGATGGAGGATATGTAGTTGTAGGTCAAGGTCATGACCCTCAATCACCAGTAACTAATAAATCTTATTGGGATGATATTTTAATTTTAAAACTAAATAGTAATTTGAATAAAACAAATTCTTATTATTATAATCCTAATGATAGGAATGATTGTGCTTATCATGTATCAACAACTTCTGATTCATGCTACATTGTTTGTGGCTTTTATGGTTTTGATAACTATCCAGTTCGTAACAGTCCTCTAGTGATAAAGTATTCTGATGATTTTAATATTTTATGGGGTGAATCATATCTTTGTGGTAAGCATTCGGGGCTATTCTACAAAGTTAAAGAAATTAGTGATGGTTCATATATCGCAGTTGGATGTATTCAATATAATTATTGGCAGAACAATAATGGATACATTTTTAATATAAGTTCGGATTCTGGAATAATTATTGATTCAGTTCATTGTTCATCTACAAAAATTTTAGATTTTGTAGAATGTGGAGAAAATCTTTTTTTTATCGGATATAAATTAAATACTCCCAATCAATTTTTGTGTAGCTTCTTTGGCAAAACAGATATAAGTTTAGACAGTGCAATTTATGTCACAAATAATTATTCTTTTATATCGGGAGTGCCAACTTCAATAAATCTTGGTCCAGAAGATAATACTTTTTTGGTAACTAGTTCAAGCGGATATATATACTATATTGATACTTTAGGCATCAAATTAGATTCATTCAAACCAATTGATATTCCTAGTACAAGTGCTTGTGATTTATCAGCAATTTATCAGGAAATAAATAATTTCTTCACGGCAGGGAATGTATGGATAGGGGGGTACAGCTATTATGCTGCAGCTAGAACTTTTACTTTAAAGTTCCAAACCCCGCCCAGTGATGATGAATATGATCTAGATAGATCAAAGTTAATTAGTTCATTAGATTTCTATAGTCGGGAAAATGTATACTATTTTGATATAAAAACATCAAAAAGTTGCAATATCAATGTTAATATTTACAATGTTGCAGGACAGAGAGTCAGAAATATTATTAATAATCAAAATATAACTGGAGAGTATACAGTTTCATGGGATGGTCGAGATGATAATGGAATAAAAGTGAATGCTGGAATTTACTTTTTTGAAGTTAAAACTGCTGAAGATCGTGAAATAAGAAGTTTTTCATATATTAAATAAGCTATAAATTATTTATTTGTGCAGGATAGTATATAAACTATCCTGCTTTTTTCTAACTTGCCATTTCTCCAAAACCCTGATAATTTCAGCATATGTCATTGGTTAAGGTTGCAATAATATTCCTGGTTATATTCTTGCTGTCCACCCGGTTGAAGAAGTGGATTGCAGTGGCTATATTTACCGGAGCAATTCTCAGCGGGATATTATTTGCCTTCTCTCCAGTTAAAACTTTTGTGGTAGTGTTCAAAGGGATGTTTACCCTGGAATCAGTATCCTTATCCCTGCTGGTTTCATTGATTACGGTGATGGGAAGCCTGATGAAGGAGACCAACCTGCTGGATGACTGCAGAGAATACGCTTTAAAAGTATTCCCCTCCGCCCGATCAGCGGGAGCATTCATGGCTTCTCTGATCGGACTTCTGCCTATGCCCGGAGGAGCCCTGTTCAGCGCCCCCCTGGTGGGAGCGAGTATTGAAGGAGAGGGGGAGAAGAATTCCCCAGGTTTGATGACTGCCCTTAATTACTGGTTCCGGCATGTGTGGGAATTCTGGTGGCCCCTTTATCCGGGAATTATCGCTCTGCTGGCGGTAACCGGATTGGATTTATCTCAGTGGATTCCGGTTTCCATTGTTTTCACTCCCCTGGCAATATTTTTAGGATGGATATTTTTATTACGCAGAGTAAAAGTAACCCTTGTAAAAAATAAATCCGGTCAAACCAAAAATTCCCCTAAAGCATTTATGCCCCTGTTAAGCGTGATAATATCGGCAGTGATATTTAAAATCCTGGCAGTGTTGTTTAAAATTGATATTCAAACTGCCTTTCTGATAATTCCTGCAGTATTAATTGGAATATTGATCAATTTAACTCAATACCGGCATAAGAAAATCAAGTTATCGGCGGTATTGAACTGGCAGCGGATTTTGCCTATTGCCGTTCTTCTGTTAACCATAATGGGATATAAGGCAATTATTGAACAGGCTAACATCGCCACGGGGATAGCTGCGGACATTCAAAGTCTCAATCTGCCGGTAATCTTGCTATTTGTATTGCTGCCGTTTATTGCCGGAGTGATTACCGGTATTGCGGTGGGGTATATCGGAGCCAGTTTTCCTCTGATTGTGGAAATGCTGGCTGATTTTCCCCAGTATTCTAAAATAGCAGTACTGGTGCTGGCATTCGGATGGGGATATGTGGGAATGATGCTTTCTCCTTTTCATGCCTGTTTTCTTTTTTCCAAGGATTATTTCTACGCCTCCTGGAAGGACAGCTATAAATATTTATGGCTTCCCGCTATTTTCCTGGCTATTGCCTTCACTATTGCCTACATCCTCCTGGAATTATTTAGTTAAGATAACCATTAACCACAGAGAACACAGAGAATAAAAAGATACTGCTTCGCAGGTACCACCCAGCACCCCGGAATTTTTTACCACAGATGAACACAGTGACCCAACTTACCACCCCTGTTCCCAGAACACAGAGAATAATGGATACTGCTTCGCAGATGCC
>LKUE01000258.1 GCA_001412365.1 Desulfuromonas sp. SDB
GTTAGGTAAAAATTATTATGGTAAAAAATAAACTTAGGATTTTTGGAATCATCTTATTGATTTCATTTTTAAACATGTTGTTTGGGGATAGAATTGTCATCTCTACTTATGAAGATGAAAAGTTTGAAGCTGAGTTGTTGTTTGGTACTGAATCAGCCTTATACATCTGGACTAGTTATAATGAGTTTGATTCGTTGAGTTTCCAATTCATTGAAAAGATTGAATTTTCGGATATAAAAAAATTAGACCTGAGATCTCCTATTAGCTGGCATGACGGTATCAAGAAAGTTTTGCCATTTACTTTAGTATCTGGTGCAGCACTTACATTGGGGATAGGAGACTTCTCTTCTCCTGGGACAGTATTGTTGCTAAATGGATTATTTAATTTTGTAGTTAGTCTTCCCGTTGGAGCTGTTATATCATTGGTATCAAATACTCCCAACAGTATTAAAAATCCTTCCAAGAAGGATTTCTCATATTTACATAAACGGTTACATCGTCATTTTCTACTGAATGACAGTGATATGGAGCTCATTAGTAAAATTATTTCGGAGATCGAATGAGAAATAAAATAGTACTAACTATTCTAATACTTGCTTTAATTAATTTGAGTTTCACATTTGCTTTTTCTGATGAGATTAAGAAAGTAAAACCAGTAAAAATGAAATTGGTTGGAATAGAAGATTTTGAAACAAGTATAATCTATTTCGGTCAACAAGGTGTAATAATTTGGAAAAGTACGCTATCTTTTGATCCATCCAAGATAGACAAGTATGCTGATTATTGTAATTACAATGATATTGAGTATATTAAGACAGACGGTAAAATCAATTTTATCCCAATGATTGTGGGGGGTGCTTTATTTTTTTCAGGTGCTTTTGGTGCTGATGGTTATCTTGGTAGTAAAGATATGGATACAAATTTGATTTTATTTTTTTCCGTTATTTTTAGTAGTATCGCATTAACCTTAACAAGTCTTTTTGTACCTAGGACTTATTCACCAACTTCAAAATCAAAATCTTTTACTTTCCCCAATGAACATTACTTGTTTAATGAGGATGATGAGATTCCAACTGAACTTGTTGATTTTATTAGTAAATATGAATAATCTTTACCTAACTTTGCACAAAGTCTTCGCAGGCTCAAACTTTCGTGCAGTTCCCGTT
>LKUE01000259.1 GCA_001412365.1 Desulfuromonas sp. SDB
ACTGCCACTCCCAGGCTGTCGGTCTTGATTACATATATTGCTGAATAGTAAGCGGCGAAAGATTTGGTCCATCCGCAGATTATAAAACCACCATCTGCAGTTAGTTCAACCCAATTCGCTCCGTCATCCTTTATCCCTCCGTATATCCGGGTCCACATACTGTCACCCGTTGAATCAGTTTTTATCAGATAGGCATACTGATTGCCATTACCAAATGAACAGGTCCATCCGGCGATGATATATCCCTGATCTTCACACTGTTTAACTGACAATGCCCGGTCCCAGGAAGATCCACCATATATTTTTTCCCATTCCTTTCTGCCCAGGCTGTCGATTTTCAAAAGATATGCGCTTATATGGTCATGTCCTGTGTAAAAAGCCGAACCGGCAATGACAAATCCGCCATTGTCAGTTTGATCAATTGAATATCCTGCAGTCGCGTCAATATCTCCGTATTGATTAAGACCATATATTTGAGACCAGCACAGATTACCCTGGTGGTCAGCTCTGATGACGTAGATGTCAGATTCGGGAAAATTGTAATTGGTTTTTCCTACCACAATGAATCCACCATCATCAGTCTGCTGGACGGCTAGACCTTGATTTACTGTGCCTAATTCCTGTCCATAAGTTTTGGTCCATAAAGTTTCACCCTGCTGATCAGTTTTTATTAGCCAGACATGGTAACTTCCCCAATTTCCCCGATAACCGGTAATGATAAATCCGCTGTCGGAGGTTTGCTGACCATGTATTCCGTAATCATTTAAGGAATATTCACCGAATGTTTTGGACAAGATTATATCTCCCTGAGAATTAGTCTTGATCAACCAGGCATCTTCCAAACCAGCACCATAGGACTTGGTCCATCCGAATACAGCATAACCTCCGTCAAAAGTTTCAATAGCATTGTAGGGATAGTCATCTTGATTTCCTCCATAAGTTTTTGCCCAGATACTGTCTCCTCCGGAACTCAAATACAGTAAATTTATGTCAGATTGCTGGTTGTAAATCACTATTGAGATAATTAAATAACTACCGTTATTAGTTTGAATAATTGATTTCCCTTCGCAATCCCATAAGTCATGACCGTAAGTTCTAATCCAACCTGGATGAACTACAGTAGGAATTATCAAAAGGAGAATATAAGCTTGTTTACTCATGGCATTAATAATATTAATTTAGTAACTATAATATTATAATAGATAATGAAAAAGAAATAAAGTGAATTTAATATTAAATTCTAGTTACCGGAGATAATTTTCAACAAATTTTCTGTTTCAGCAATTTTATGACTACATTCTACCTCAGTGTAAATTTTCAGTGCTTTGTTTAAATACATTATTAATGTCGCTAGTTGAGCATTTAACTTGATAACATTAATAATACAAGGATTATAGAGATATTGGCTGAAATAGAGTGAATGAAGAGTTTTCCAAACAAATCCTGGACACTGTTTAATGCACTGATAATTTATTAATTTCTCGGCAAGAGAGGAAAAAGAATATAGTAATTAATGAATCTCCCTGGAAAATGGCTACAAATCCATGATGGTTGAAAACTAAATCAGTCATGGGATTTAATTACTGAACAGTTAAATATATACTATCACTGACATTCTTTGCCCATGTTAAGTGGAGATTAAGTTAGAGAGGTAACTCCGGCAATATCTGTAAATTGAACTAGTGCCTGTAAAATTACCTGAAAAATCTTTTACAGATAGTTATGGATAATAAAGCTGGGTAAATATAAATATTCAATCTGCATGGTGAATTTATTTAACCCATATATTTTGCCCCATATTAGGATGATTAGAAAAATTATTATTAGTTAAATAATAAAATTGATTTTTTTATTTTCAATCGATCTTCTCAAAATAATGATCAACTCCCATTTGCCTGAAATTCATTCCCTGCACCTCTCCATTTTCCAAGATAAATTCAACAGTGGCATCAACTACTTTTAAGAAAAATTGAGTCTCAGTTAAAGGATATAATTCTGCTATCGGTTCTCCGGGAGGATTTATGTAAATACTTTGATCATCAACGGATACGATCAGTTGAATTTCATCTTCATATTGATAGGTTCCTATAAATTTTCGGTATTCTTGGGGATCCAGATCAATCTCCACATATTCTTGAGGTAGTTGGTATGGTTCATTGAATACAATGGCAGTGATAGATTGCAAAATTTCAAAAATTGGACTTAATGAGTTATTGGATAGAATTATAATTACCAGATCATGATCCAGGTAACTGGAAATATTGCACACAAATCCCTGAATTCCCCCGCTATGACCGTAACGAATTCCATGGTCAGTTTCTGTAATTATCCAGCCGTAACCGTAGTATTTAACCGGATCATCCCGGCTGATTACTGCATGGGAAGAAAACATCAATTGCTGTGAAGATTCCGATAGTAATTGTTCGGTGTGCAAGGCTTTTTCCCACTTAAGGAGATCTTCCCCTGTGGAATAAATTGCTCCACCCCCCAGAGGCAAGGTCATACTTACATAATCATCGTAAATATATTCTCCATCGTAAAATATGTATCCTTCCGCTTTTCCGGGTACAATGGTGTAGTAATCATCTACCCCGGTGTGCTCCAGCCCGAGGGGACTGAATATAGATTGCTGTATAAATTCTGAATAGTTCATTTCCGATACCACTTCGATTATTTTAGAGAGTACCAGATAACCGGAGTTGGAGTAGTTGTATTTTTCACCAGGACTGAAATCCAGGGGCTCATATTTAAATAAATCCAGAATTTCATCAATATCGAAATCCTGCTTCATTATATCCTGAAAATTTTCGAAATCAGTAAAGTTTGGTATCCCTGAAGTATGAGTTAACAGATGATGAATGGTTATTTCATCTCCTCGGGGATAATCGGGAATATACCGGGAAATGGGATCATGGACGCTGATTAAATCCTGTTCCTGCAGCAGAAGAATTGCCGCCGCGGTAAACTGCTTGGTTACAGATCCAATTCTAAAACAAGTTTGGGGATTGTTCTGTATTTGATGAGCGATATCTGCATAACCATATCCTTTGCTGATGATAATCTGATCATCTTTTACTACCAGCACTGATCCCATGAACTTGTTTTGATCAGTATAGGTCTGAACTAGATTGTCAATTTCCTCATTGAAATCAGCAAAAAGTTGCATACTAATAAAGCTGACTAAAAAAATTATAAAGATTTTTAAAAACGGGCATGATTTTACCAAGGTAGTTCCTCCTGTTAGCTTAATATTTTTTATTAGACATATTAAATTTGCAAAATGTTGCAATTTTACTTCTATCTGGTTAAAACCAGGTATTTAAATGGATATTCAGGAAAAAATGAGATTGTTCTGTAAAAAAAAGAGCTTGAAAAGTATTGAATTCAAGCTCTTTTACCATTTTTTATTTAAACAAGCACAACCATGAGAAATATTCCCAGCCCAACTGCACATCCCCCTACAATGACTTTGCTAACCGGTACTCGAATATGTTCAGGTAGAAAAATAAAAATTCCCGGAATTCTGTTAGTATCGAAAATTATATTCAACATTCCCGGAAATTTCACAAATAAAGATAAAATATTCATGATTCCATAAATTATTAAGAAAACTGGAAAAACAAATCTCATTAATACTCCTTTTTATTTAACAATTTATATTTTAGCTATTAAAAAAATATTAAAATTTTAGCAGGTAATTGAGTAAATTTAATGTATTAACAGTAATTTGCCTTGTGCTTTCGAAGTGTTTTGATTATAGATGATGAAGAATAATAGTCCTGAATTATTTTCACAGTTTTGCCATGTATAGGAGTGGTTAAAAATTATTCCGCTTTGATGGATTATTCTTCCGCATAGATCTATAACCATTATCCTGGAAAGAGGATTTAAACCGGAAAATAAAATTTGATTTCCCTTATAAGTAATCAAACTGGGTGAAGTTAATTCAGTAATATTACCGTTTTCCACACCGGTGCTAGAATATTCATAAGCTCCGATATCGAAACCTGAACCTTGAGGGCGGATTATGCTGTCCAAATCATATCCCACTGGTGGATTAACCATGGATGTTCCGTTATCAACTGCGATGCTGGCAGACTGAAGATGAAAGTCGTTGCTGGGATAGTTGACGAAAATCGAATTATAATCCCCGGCTAACCAGGAATGTTGATCGTATCCCATATTTTGCCATTGAGCTAGGCTAATCACGGTGTTACCCTGATCTAAAGTCATCCGGTCATTGACCAGGTTGTAGTCGCTGTGAAATCCGGGCAGGGAAGAGGAATCAATGGAAATGCTTCCCCGGTAGCTGTGTAAAGTTATTAAAATATTATTATAAACAGTATCATCTACTGATTCAGTATTTATATTTAACGCCCACCTGGCGTCGCCAGCCTGAACAATGGTGTTGTTGTAAATTTTATTCTGATAACTTCCTGCGGAAGCATCAATCCTGTAAAGACTGATCCCGCTGGCATGGTTGAAAAACAAAAGATTGTTGAATATAACTGATTGGGCAACTCCATCACAGTTAATCCCTGATCCCCCGGTAGCACCGTTTTCATAAATGATATTCCCTTCCACCGAAGCGAAGGAAATAAGCCCATCTCCTCCCATACTCTCATCTCCATTCATGTGAATTCCGCAGCAGCTGTTGTGATGGCAGATATTATACCTGATTACCGGGTAATCACCGCTGTTGGAAAAGTAGATGCCATGTTCATCATCAGTATAGCAACACTCATTGTACTCAATTAGTGCTGAATCCACAAATCCGGTAAAGATTCCCCAACGGTAATTTTGGTGACAGAAGTTATTGCGTATGGTTATATTACTGCCAACTACCGCTCTTATCCCTGCTCTGGGCATATCTATGATCTTGAAACCTTCTACCCATACCCAGGAAGCATTTTCGATATTAATCCCGTCGTTGGTAACCGGATTATGATTGTCAATTATCACACTGTCAGATAATGCTTTAAATACAATAGGATCATAGGGATTTCCGCTGGTTCTCAAGTCAAATCCGGTATAATTTCCATTCAGCACCAGGACGGTGTCCCCGCCAACAACTTGATCTGATGCGTACTGCAGGGTTTCCCAGGCAGAATCGGGATACAAGCCGGTATTGCTGTTGCTGCCCTGATTGGAGACATAATAGGTTGATGATTGTATTAAATAGGGAAACAGAATTAAAAAAACTGAAAAAATTAATTTCATACTCATTCCTTTGCTTTATTATTTATTAATTTAGTAATCTTCACCGGCTAAATACATCTTGTAGTAGTAGCCATGTTTTGCCATCAGATCCTGATGATTCCCTGATTCTACAATTTCTCCGTGATCAATTACTACAATCAGATCAGCATTCTTGATGGTGGAAAGACGGTGGGCGATTACAATATTGGTCCGGTTTTTGCTGAGGTGTTTAAGTGCTTCCTGAATTTTCTTTTCGGTCAGGGTATCCACATTACTGGTAGCTTCATCTAAGATGGTAATGGGACGGTCAGCTAATATTGCCCGGGCGATGGAAAGCAGCTGTTTCTGCCCCGCGCTGATATTAGATGATTCCTCGCTGATCACCGTATCGTATTTGTCCGGAAGCTGCTCGATGAAATGATGTACATTGGCAATTTTACAGGATTCGATCATCTCCTCATCGCTGGCTGAGGCATTGGCGTATTTCAAATTATCCCGGATGGAACGGGAAAATATAAACGGTTCCTGAAGAACCACACTTAATTTTTCTCGAAAAGATCTTTTCTTAATTTGTCTGAAATTTTTATGGTCAACGGTTATTTCCCCTGAATCAGGTTCATAAAACCGGGATATCAGTTTTACCACCGTAGTCTTTCCCGCGCCGGTAGGTCCCACTAAAGCGATAGTCTTGCCGTGCTGTACAGTGATATCAACGTCTTTTAATATTAGCTGATCCTGGTCATATGAAAAATTTATATTTTCCAATTTGATGTCCCCGCTTATCCGGTCTATATCCTCAGCTTGAGGATGATCTTTCTCCCCAGGATTTAAATGTATTTCTTTTACTCTCTCCGAACCGGCTAAGGCAGACTGAAGCTGATTGTACAAGGAAGCTAAAGCACGGAAGGGATGAAAAAACCGTCGGGTGTATACAATAATCCCCGCTAAAGCCCCAATGGTTGCATGTCCATTCATCACCAGCAGGCTTCCCAGAAGTACGATTAATCCTATACCTATTCCGGACAAGGCATGCAGGGTGGGAGGTAAAATTAATGAAGCTAATTCTGCCTTGAATTCTATGCCCCGTGCCTTGTTGTTGAGAATTTCAAATTTAGCATTGGCATTATTTTCATAGCCGAATGATTTAATTGTTTTTATTCCCACCAGGTTTTCCTCTAGAAAGTTGCTTAATTCACCCACCACTTTCTGATGTTGCCGGAATACTTTACGAGTCCAGTTAGTCAGGAATATGGTTAAAATGGTTATCAAGGGTATTACCGAAAGGCTGACCAAAGCTAATTTCCAATTTAATAAAAGCATTGCGATAACAGTTCCCATGATGAAAATTATATTGCTGGCTAATTCCGAAAATCCGCTGGTGAGGAAATTATTGATATTTTCAACATCATTGCTGATTCTGCTCAGTAAGTCTCCTTTTTTCATTTTATCAATGGCGGAATAAGCAAGATTTTGGATATGGCTGAATAGGTTGACCCGAATCCTTTTAAGTGTATTTTGGGATACTTTAATCATTTCAAATTGCTGAAAAAAACTGAACAGGGATCTGAATATAAAAATTCCCAGTAAAACTGCGGACATTATACTAAGTCCTGAAAAATCAGCCTGGGCGATATACCGGTCAATTATTATTGACATCAAATAAGGGCTGACCAGAGAAAAACTTCCGGTGAGAATTACTAAAATAAAGATCAGGAAAATCCTAAATTTGTAGTGTTTTAAATTATTCCACATCAGGGATACTGCTTTGCGGGGATCTTTAGCTTTTTCTACTTTAGGTCTTCTTCTCATAATTCGTAGCCCTGGGAAATGTAAATTTCCTGATAAGTTTTATTTTGCCAAAGGAGATTTTGATGATTATCTACTGCCGAAATTTTACCTTGTTCTAATAGGGCAATGCGGTCTGCTTTTCGGACCGAGGAGATTTTCTGGGATATAATCAAAGTGGTTTTCCCCTTGCGGTAATCCAGCAGCTGATCAATTAATCTGTTTTCAGTTATCCGGTCTAAAGAGCTGAATGCGTCATCTAGAATTAAAATGGGCTTATTGCCAATTAATGACCGGGCAATGGCGATTCTCTGCCTTTGCCCTCCGGATAAATTAGTGCCTCTGTTTTTAATTTCAGTATTGAATTGGGAGGGCAGCTGATTGATAAAAGTGTTTATCTGAGCTATTTCCGCACTTTTCAATATTTCATCACTACCTGCGCTGCTGGCAAAAGAGATGTTATCAAACAGAGACATCTTGAACAGCATGGGATCCTGGAAAACAATGTTTATATTCTGGCGGAGATTTTCAATGCCGATTTCATCCAATGAATATCCGTCAATTTTTATGGTTCCTGAACTCGGCTGATAAAATCCGGCGATTAAATTCAGAAGAGTTGATTTGCCCGAACCGGTAGATCCGATTATGCCAATTACCTCTCCTGATTTTATATCTAAGTTTAAATCACATATAACTTTAGTACGGTTAGGATAGGAGAAGTCTAAATGTTCAATGGTTATAGATCCATTTTCAATAAATTTCCCTTTTCCGGAGGGGCGGTAGCTGGTAGCTAATTCCAGAATTTCTTTTATCCGCTTAGCAGAAGCACTGGCTCGGGCGAACATGGTTATCACCATACCCAGCATCATCAAGGGAAACATAATCATGAAAATGTAATTGATTAAGGCGATAAGTGCTCCAATGTCCATAGAACCTTCAATTACATCTGCTCCTCCTCTCCACAACACCATTAATACTCCGAAATTCACCACAAACAAAAGGGTGGGAAAGGCGGCGGATAACAACTTTCCAACCTGAATTCTCTGATCTTTCAAACGGTCTGCTTCTTCATTGAAGATTGATATTTCCTGATCCTCTGCAACAAAAGATTTAACTACACTTATTCCGGCAAGGTTCTGTTGAATGGTGGAGTTAAGTTTATCTAATTGCTGCTGGGCGATTAAAAATAAATTTTTTGCCTTTAACGCAAATAATGAAAA
>LKUE01000260.1 GCA_001412365.1 Desulfuromonas sp. SDB
TCCGGGACGATGGGCGGCATCCTGTGTTCTTCTGTGGTTTCTAGGGACAGAATAACGGCTCAACTAATCTTTTTAACTGCATCCAGCAGATATTCCAGGTCCTCCGGGCGGTGATAGGGGGACAGCCCCACTCTAACTGTACCCCCGGGGAAAGTTCCCAAATACTGATGCGCCAATGGAGCGCAGTGAAGACCAACTCTGGTTTCAATCTTAAACTGATCGAATAGTTCCCGGGCGACCAGAGAACAGTCTTTGTTTTTAATATTAAAAGAAAACAATTCAACTTGATTATCTAAATCCTCAGATCTGAGTAAAATAACCTTGGGATTTGATTCCAGCCGTCTAATTAAATCCAAGAAATCATTCCGGGTATGCCGGGATTCAGGTTTGTGTTCCATTGCCGCTTTCAATCCAAAAATACCAGCAATATTAGGAGTGCCTGCTTCATATTTATCCGGAAGAAAATCAGGCATTTCCTGTTTTTCAGAAAGACTTCCCGTACCCCCTTCCCAAAGAGACTTTAAACTGCATCCTTTTCTAATATACAGACCCCCAATGCCGGTTGGTCCCAACAAACCCTTATGACCGGTAATAGCAATGAATTCAATTTCCCCTTTTCCTACATCCAGTTGACCATGTCCTAAAGATTGGGCGGTATCAATTAGCAGGGGAATATCCGAGATAGCTGCCTTAATTTCCTCAACCGGCTGCATCAATCCGTTAACATTACTGGCATGATTGATAATTACTAAATCAGTATTTTTATCAACCGCCTCTCCAATTCTTTCAATAATAACTCTTCCATCAGGTTCAGTCGGAAAAAATTTTAATTTTAAATTATTTTCAGTTACTGCTCTATTCAACGGACGCATCACCGCATTATGTTCCAGAGGAGTGGTAACTACTACTCCTTTCTCAAAATTAAATCCTTTAATAACTAAATTTATGGATTGAGTGGCATTGTATGTAAATATCATCCGGGATGAATCATCTTGTTTAATCATCTTGGTCAGCATAGACCTGGTTTCTTCTACTATCCGGGAAACCTCCAATGCCCTGGAGTTAAAACTCCGACCGTATGATCCTCCTACTTCATTTAAATACCGGGAACATTCTCTGGCAACTTCAGGAGGCTTGGGAAACGAAGTTGCCCCGTTATCAAAGAAAGTATTGTATCCGTTTTTCATTATTTCCTCTGACTATCTAAATTTGTATCACCATCAGCTATATTTTACTAATCCACTGGTCTATTTTACCAGCAATCTTTTCCCAACCCGGCTCCCCCACCAGCCAATGGGCATGATGGTTAAATTCCATGTAGGTTGAAACTTTTTTGTACTTCTCTGCTATCTTTTTGGCTACTGCCGGGGGGACCATGCGGTCTTCAGTCCCGGTCAATACCAATACCGGGCATTTCACCTCAGCTTCATCTACCTCTGTGTTTTTTTCTACATCTAACCACCACAGGCCAATCTCCAGGGCTGCTCTTCCCGATTCATAAACAAATTTATCATATACTTCTCTTCTCTGTTCAACCGGCAGTTGGTTAAACAATGCATACTCGGCATTACTGTAGCTTATCCGGTGGGGTTTTTTCCAAAATTGATATCTGGTCAGCAAGGATAAAAAACTTTTAACCACTGAAAAATAAAGGGCATTGATTCCCCGGGGTGGGGCAGGAGCAAGAAGTATCAGCTTATCTACCAACCCACGGGATGCTAGAATTTGCCCGATTAGACCTCCCATGGAATGTCCCATCAATACCGGCAGATGATCTAATTTAGTTATCAATTCAGTTATATCATCTGCATAATCTGATATGCTGGTAAAACCTAATTCAACCGGAGATTTTTGGCCAGGGTTATTCTGATGGTGCCTCAGAATAACCGGGACACAATCAAATCCTTTATTGGTAAAGTATCTGATATAATTGTCCCAACACCAACTCCCTCCCCACATCCCATGAACCATTATCAATGCTTTTTTCATCAATAAACAACAATATTAATCAGTACCAAAATATCGGTCGCCGTAGTCACCTAAACCAGGAACAATAAATTTTACCTCATTCAGATGTGAATCCACCGCAGCGGTAAATACATCAACATCCGGAAACTTCTGATGAAGATATTCAATCCCCTCCGGGGCAGCCACAATGCACACCGCACTTATTGATCTGATGTTTTTAGTTTTCAATGCAATGATGGTATCCACCAATGAACCGCCGGTAGCCAACATCGGATCTAGCACTAGAACCTGTTTGTTATTTAAATTTTCAGGGAACTTTTTATAGTACTCCCTGGCAATGGCAGTGGTTTCATCTCTTTCCAATCCGATGAATCCCACTTGTGCCCAGGGGATCATATCTCTGGCAGGTAACAGCATGGAAATGCCTGCTCGGAGAACAGGCACCAGCACAATTGATTTTTCCACCTTGCTCCCCTGGACGGGAGCAAGAGGGGTATCTATATCCACCGTATTGACCTTAATGTTCCGGGTGGCTTCAATGATCATAATATTGGAAACAAGGGCAGAGTGATTTCTAAATTCTTCAGTAGTGGTGTTTTTATCACGAAGGATGGTCAGAGAGTGTTTCAACAGGGGATGATCTACAATTATAACTTTTCCCATTATGTCCTCCAATATCAACTAACTTTTATTACTTTCTTCTCCGGTATAGAAGCGGGTGGTAGGATAAGCCAAGCTGATGTCCTCTTCCCGAGAAAATGACTCCAGAATTGCTTCCCAAATCTGCTGTTCGGTATTCCTGCGCTGACGGGGATCAACCAGATAGCGGATGGTTAACAGTACTCCGCTTTGTTTAACTGATGTATAAACTATCGGAGTTAATTTATCGTAAAAAATCAGATATTTTCGAGCCGCTTCCTTTATCTGCTTCTGGGCACCTGAAGATAAATGTTCAGCTTTTTCTCCGGCAATGTTAGATAATATTTCCTTGGCTTTTTTCCAGTTGCTTTCAAAAGTTATCAGTACTTTGATCTCATTCCAGATATATTGAAAACCAGTTTGAAAATTTGATATCGGTTCTCTTAATATCTTGTTGTTAGGTACATGAACAATTCTTCCAGTACTCTGATCAGCCTCCACCCAGTTTCTAATTTCCACTAAACTGAATTGAAATAATCTGATGTCAATAACATCTCCGGCAATCCCTCCGATTTCAATCCGGTCTCCCACATTAAATGGTTTGCGGGTAATTATAAACAGCCAACCGGCAATATTAGCTACAGTGTCATGCATGGCAATAGCCAGACCAGCACTGGTCAAACCTAGAAAAGTGGTTAAAGTTTGAAAACCTTCAATCCAGATGGGACCAATTAGCAGCACCATCAGCAGGGTAAAGATATAGGTGATAATTCTGCGGTAATGATAGGCTTGCTTGATATCTTTAACTTTCCGGTTGACCACATAATTGGCAATCAGTTTCAGCAGAAAAAGACCAATCAATATAAGCAGGGAAATTAATATCTTCATCAACACAATCTGAGGGATATTAAAATATTCACTGATAATTTTTAGCATAAAACAAAATTCTCCGGTTTAATAACAGTTAAACCTTAATATTATTTTTTTAACTAATAACAACAGGTAAGTAAATCCAATTAAAGCTATTTGAATAGACATCATTTTGATAATTATAGCAGAGGAAGATTGCAGCTGCATTAAGATTTCCGATGGAATTTCATGGGCAGAAGGAGGCCAGAATATCGAAGTGACAAAATATAATATTTTTACAGTTAACCAGGAAATAAAAGGTGGTATCAACAGTAGTATTGATAAACAAATGTAGATTGAAAATCTTAATCTTTTAGCAAAAGCAATTAATATACTTACCAAGATGCCTAAACTTAATGCAATGGTTAAGAATAAACCGGTTAATAACACCAGGATATGTATATTATTGTATATATGTAAATAGTCTGATCCAAAATCAGGTATGGTTATTCCCCCTTACTGCATGATTATCTTTTAGTTAAGCGATATGTTGCAATCCACATTTTTCCATCTTCAGAAATCTGTATATTAATATTTCCATCATATTTTATAAGTAAATCCGATATCATCTCCGGACTGTACAGATTTTTGATAACTCGATATTGATTACCATTGGGAAGAGTTCTTAGCTCATACCGGTCTCCGGATTGATGGAAATATTCAGGATAAGTGCTATGAACAATATTATCGGACATGACTATAACTGAATCATCTTGTAATTGGCGGTGAAGGTGGTTAATAAACTTAGTAATTTCAGTTTTGGGAATATGAGAAAACCAAAAATGATGAAAAGCAGCATTAAAATTATGGTTAATAAAATTTTTCCGGTAAAAATCACCTTTGAAAATTTGAACATTGTTTAAATAACCACATCTTCTTCTGGCAATCTTCACCATATTTTCAGATATGTCTATAGCAGAAACCGATTTGCAAAATTTTGCGATAATTTCCGTCCAGTACCCTGTTCCGCAGGCAACTTCATAAACAGATCTATGTTTAAAATATTGAGGTATCAAATTTTTAAGGGGGGCTCTATGTTGTTCCACCACCTCATCCTGATAGCCAGCAGTACAATCGTAAATCTCCGCACGGTGTTCATAGTAGAGGAGTTGATCAAATACTGAAGATGAATATTCCATTTACCTGGTACTATTAGTTATTGTTTTATAATTCATCTAAAAACATTTAGATGGATACCACAAAGTATTTTCGAAGAAGAAAATATTCAATTAAAATCATAGAATCTTCAGGACCAGACCAATTGATTTTAAAAACAATCAAGCTTTTACTATAGTCCAAATTCCGACTACAATAAAGCCGGCACCGGCAATCCAGGTCAAATATTTCGGTTTGATAAATTTGGCAATACAATGACCTGCCGCTACTGCTAATAAGGTAGCCAGAACCAGAGCTAAAGCCGCTGCGATAAAAATCATAATTTTTGAATTTTCTTTATTGGTGGCAAACAGCATGGTGGCAAGTTGTGTTTTATCGCCTAATTCCGCTAGAAGTACTGTTCCAAAAATAGTAAGAAAAATTTTTAAATCCATGGTTAACCTTTCCCAGTTTTAAAATTATTCATTGAAATAATTTTTCAGTAATTCGGCACTGGCTGAAGTTCAATAAGCTCATGGTGGGCAGGATCAAGGATTAATGCTCTCATAAATATTGTTTGATTAAAAGCCGTCCACTGAAGTCCGTCATAATACCATGAATGATAGTTGTCGTAATTATCAAAACCGTAGGATGGTTGATTCACCCCATCACAGATCATACCTGCCATAAATCGGTCATTGCCCTCCATGATCAGATTTTCGCTGCTGATATCCCAGGTGTTCCAGGTATCTTCTATACCGTAGTTAACGGAAATTTCTGTGAGCAGTGAATCTGGCTGATTGTTTTCCCAGGTAAATAATCTGAACGAAAAAGAAATATTCCCAGCATTAGTTGTACCCAACCGCATTTTCAATCCGATTATCTGATAACTGTCCGCTAATCCCGGCAAAGTGAACTGAACCCCCGGTCCCATCTCATTATTGGTTTCATAGTAAAAACCGGAGGGGATGCTGTCATCATAGAAAAGTTCAATAGTGTCATTATCCCCTCCATTTCCGGGATCATTGGGATTAGAATCACCTTTTCCGCAAGAGTAAAAAGTAATCAAGCAAAAGATGATTACTTTAAAAATATATTGATCTGTTTTTAAAATATTTTCCTCTGTTTAAACAGTTTAATTGTATTAAAAATAAATCCTTGCCTTTTACAAGTCAATTTTCTATTTTTTCTACCAATGATTTCAATTTTCCCACTCTGCTATCTATGCTCTGTTCATGTTCCTCATCGGATAAACTGGGATCTTTTAAATCTTTCCATAAATTACAGGGCAAAGCATCACAGAAACCACAATGAGTGTATTTATATTTATTTACAACACAGTCGTAAATAGGGCATATTTCTGCAGAAACAGTTTTAGCCCAAAATACTTTTCCTTCGATGAAATGACAGCCCTTACAAATTGTCTGCTGGAAATAAGGACAAGTTTTACAATTACTTCCGCATACACTTAATTCCATCTTTCCCCCTTTAATAGATCTTAAAGTTTAACTGCTCTTCGGATATTTTTCAGCAAAATAAAAGCTGATATTATTGCCACTAAATTTAACAACGGAATTATAATCAAAGCGGGACCTGCCCCTAACCCCACCATATTCATTGCAAAGATTTTAGCATTCAGGGCAGCCATAAGAACTGATAGAAAGATCAGATAAATTGGGGCGAGGATAATTCCCCAGGTAGTTTCTTTGATAAGCAGCAAACCAGCTATAAATCCCAGGGGAAGAAGCAGAGAAAGATCCAATCCCTGAACAATTAAAGTTGTATAGTGTTCCAAAGCTTGAGGATATATTGTACCGTTAAGAAGAGGAGGAATAATTACTCTAATCCACAGTAAACCGATAATTACAGAATTAAAAATCAGAAATCCGCCGCAGAAATTTTTAATTTTAGGGGATAATTTAATTGATCCCAAAGTCTGGAAGTCCATTGAACCCAAACTCAAGGCAAATCCCCAAAAACACAAAGCGGTGAGAGTTACATAAATTAAAAATAACTGATTATACATTCCCATGCACATATAAAACAGGTAAGTTATTAGAAAATATCCCAGAATTCCTGATAATAAAAATTTACCAACTAAAGATTTTTTCAGAAAAACTAGCCAGGATAATACTAATAAAGGTATTCCTAAAATTAAGGTTATGTAATCTTGAGCTATTCCCTGAACAGCAACTTCAACTGACATATGCTGGTAAATGCCCTTACCATAAATATTTACGGTTTGTCCTCGAATGGACTGGTATTTAAATTCCCCTGGTCCGGATTTACTTAAAATTCCACTTAAAGTTGCAATAACAGATAAAACTATAATAACTAAAATGAAAACAGTAGTATATTGCTTAAAATAATTTTTTTGGTCGAAAATTTTCATTAGATTCTACATTGTGACATTTTTTACCATATTATATCTATAAAACTTTCTCTTACAAATCTATGATTTATGATTTTAAGCTTATTTTCAGGATAAATAAATATCATTTTATCGATATATTTTTAAGTTTACCTTGACCAATTGTTGTTATAACCTTAGGGTAAATAAAGTTTAATTTATGTTCTTTATAAAAATAATCAACAAGCGATGTAATCATGACATATTACTAGCTTGTAATACAAATCGAAAGGAAGGATGTTGTCTAAAGGATATTACAAATTTCAAAAACACAAAAGAGAATTAAAGAAACAAAAGAAAAAAGAAGATAAAAGAAAAAGAAAATTAGAGAAAAAAATAAGAAAAGAGGAAGAAAAAGAAGAAGATAGAATTGGGGACGGTGCATGACTTTGTGACATTTTTTACTACAATAATACTCATTATTTTAAATAAAACATAAGCAATTAAACTTCAACCAGATATTTTTCAAAATCCTTTACTCTATAGTTTTTGCCCCTTTTTTCCACAACAAAATCTTCTGCTTC
>LKUE01000261.1 GCA_001412365.1 Desulfuromonas sp. SDB
TTTTATTTATATTTATTAATATATATAAAATGATAATTAAAACTAAACATTTATATTAAATTATGCCTATTTATGTTGACTGTCTTCATCATAAAAAATATAGATTTCAAAGGAGGCATGGTATGGTAATCTCTCCAAGGGAAGTAGACCCTAATAAATTCTACACAGTGGAGGAGGTTGCGGTGTTCCTTGATATTTCCGAACAGACTGTCCGGAAACATCTCCGCAACTACGTACTTAAGGGCAAGAAGATTGGCAGGCGATGGCATATCAAGGGTGCAGTAATCAGAAAATTTATCGAAGATTGAGGAGGTGACTTTAGATGTTTTTCGGAGGAAAAAAATCTGGGGTCGGCTTGGATATCGGGACCAACTCCTTGAAAGTGGTGGAATTAAGCAATATCAGCAAAAAACCCACCTTGGTTAGATACGGTATCAAAGAATTACCTCCAGATGTCATTGTAGACAATCACATTATGGATCCCCTGCTACTCACTGAAACCGCACAAGGTATTTTAGTGGAAAGCAGTATTACCGCAAAAAAAATAAATCTGGGTATTCAGGGAAAATATGTGATGGTCAAAAAGATCACTACTGATTTGATGAATGACAATGAATACAATCATCAAGTCAGATTCGATGCTCAGAACAATTTCCCCTTTGATTTTGAGGATATTGACATAATGCTGGATTATCACATTCTGGGAAAGAACAAACAAGATAAAACTATGGATGTTCTTCTAATTGCTGCACAGGCGGGATTCATTGATCAGTATGTTGATCCCATAAGCGAAGCAAATATAAAGATCAACAGTGTGGATATCAATATTTTTGCTTTGCACAACATCTATGAAAAAACCGCGGGAATTCCCGAAGATGAATTTATAATTTTTGCCCATACCGGAGCTGATTTTTTACTGTTGAATTTTGTAGTTGACGGGCATCCGGTAATATGCAGAGATATTAACGCAATCGGAACTTATCAGATTATCAATGATATGATTCGGAAATTAGGCATCTCCGAAGATGAGGCAAAGAAAATTATAAAAGGTGAAACTCCCCCTCCCCCTGATCAGACTGTCACCGTATCTCAAGTTTACGGCGAGTTAATTGAAGAAATCACCAATAATATCAGTAAACTTGAAGATACCGCGATAAGGAATAAAGCTGATAAAATCATTCTCTCCGGAGGAGGAGTGTTTATTCCCAGAATCAAAGAAGTTATAGAAGAAAATTTAAAACGGCCGGTTGAAATTTTCAACCCATTCGATTACATCCAGGTTCCCGAAGAAGACAGGGAAAATCTTCAGAAAATCGGACCGGTCTTGACAATAGCAGCTGGTTTAGCTTTAAGAGGATAATATTTTAGATGAGAGGTTATAATGATAGAAACTGATCTTCTCAGACAAAAAACTCAAAAGAGAAGACCTCGAGCTCAAAAAGCTCGTAAAAAAGGTGGTGGAGGTTTCAATATTATCCCGATTATCCTCGCTTTAATCTTTGCAGTAATACTTATTCCCCTAACCTTTATTTTTCAACAGATCAGAATCAACTCAGTGAAAAATCGGATTGAAGAAATTGAAACTGACATCAACAGAATGCAACAAGAATTGGAATCCAGAAGAGAGGCGCAACAAACTTTACTAAATCTCCAGGAGCAGGAAAGGCAGTTGAGAGAAAGAATTGCCATTATTGCCTCATTAAATTCAGGGAGAGCCGCCTATGCCCACATGCTGCAGGAGATTGCAGATAACCTTCCTGAATACACCTGGATATCCAGCTTATCGGAAAGCGGAGGAAAAATTACAATCACCGGGATGACCCTTTACGACATTGTGCTTCCTCACCTGTGGGATAAACTCAGCAATTCTCCTTATCTCACCAATATAATGATAGAGAACTGGGCTTTAACTTCCATCGGGGAACAGCCGGTAGTTAGCTTCACCCTCACTGCCAATCTGGTAAAGACCACCGTCCACAGGGAGGAGGTGGAAAATGAATAGCAGAGCTCTTGCCTTTATTATATTTTTATTGGGAATAGTTGCTGCGGTAGCGTTGTTCTTTTTTATGCAGTTTGGCCCCTATCAGGAAGCTAATACCAACCTGGATAATACCATGAACACCAAACGGGCTTATGAAGACTCTCTTCGTCAAGTCACTGATGTCAGTGAAAAGATAGAACAGTATAAAGCCCGATTAAGAAGCATGGAGGGATTGGTATTAAAGGCAGAGGAAATGGTTCCTAAAATTGCCGACCGTAATGAAATATGTGAATTATTAATTGAAATTTCACATCAAGCAGATGTAACCATTACTTCATCTACTCCCTCTCTACCCTTATCTTCAGGAGACGGAACCGGCAGTTATATGATACCCATAGCAATATCGGTGGAAGCTACCTATTCCAAGTTAGGTAAGTTTCTTGACCTTTTAGCCAACAATCAGAGGATTTTAAAAATTTCGGCTATGAGTATAGCCGGATACAATCCTGATAAAAATACCATAATGGCTAATATGACTGTAAATGCTTATTACCTGCCCAGTTTAACCACCACTCAAACTTCAGCAGACGCTGAATGGAGTGAATAGAATGCGGAGGGATAATATGAATAAAA
>LKUE01000262.1 GCA_001412365.1 Desulfuromonas sp. SDB
AGCATAAAGCATATTTTTTTCGAGGAGCAGGAATTGCCGGAGCCACTGATTCTGAGGAGAGATGCAGCAGAGGGGAGATAATTTTTGACCGGAACATTCTTGATTTAATACCCACAGAAAATATTGAATTTGTTGAAAGGAGTAATAATCATTTTCAACTGTTGAATGTTTACCGGAAAAATAATTTAAATTTAAATGAAAAAACCCGCGGTATTGATGAAAAACTGCTCTTAACATTTTTTCCGCAACAACTTTTAAAGACCAGCTATCTGGGAGAATTCAGGGAAATTGCAACAATATTTATTTCATTTGATGAACAGATAAACAGGAGGGATTTAAATAAACTGGTCTCAACGGTAATTGAACTATGCGATGAAATGGGGGGATATTTCAATCGTATTGATTTTGGGGATAAGGGGGGGATTATATTAATTTTATTTGGAGTCCCGGTTAGTTATGAGAACAACTTAAACCGGGCTTTTGATTTTATGTGGAAAATTAGAGAAAAATATCCGGACAGTTTAAAAGCGGGGATTACATCCAGTATTGCTTTTACTGGATTTATAGGCAGTTCAAGGAGAGCAGAATATACCGCTTATGGAGATCAGGTGAATCAAGCAGTTCGATTGATGTCCAAAGCAGGATGGGGACAGATATTAGTTGAGAAAAAGACTGCCGACAAGATGGACCGGTACTATCAATTTTCAGCGTTGAAAGAAATCCTTCTGAAAGGTAAAACAAACCCGGTTTCAGTATGCCAACTCCTGGGTAAAAAAATCTGTCAGGAGGAAAATTATTTTAAAGGCGAACTGATAGGAAGAGTTAAAGAAAAAAAGAAATTGATGAAATATTGCCTGAAAATTATTGATGAGAAATTTAGGGGGATTGTATATGTTCATGGAGAACCGGGAATTGGCAAATCAAGATTGGTGTATGAAGTTTTAACTTCATTAGACAATAAAATTAAGGTATTTACTCTTCAGACCGACAGCATTTTAAAACAAAGTTTAAATCCTTTTAATTACTTTTTTAGAAACTTTTTTCTGGCAAATTGTACAAACCAGAGGAAAAACAACCGAGATATCTTTGAACAGCAGTATGATTTATTTATTAATAATTTCTCAAAAAATAATCATGAGCAGGCTGAACAGCTGGGTAAAGAATTAGTCAGATTGAAATCTATTTTTGCCGCATTGGTGGGTGTCCACTGGGAAAATAGTCTATATGAAATACTTGATGCCAAAGGAAAATTTGAAAATACCAGTCAAGGGGTAAAAGTATTTTTTAAAGCCCAAAGTTTACTGAAGCCTTCGGTGATTTTGTTGGAAGATTCTCATTGGCTGGATGAGGATTCCAAAATAATAATTGGAAATTTAATTGAAAACATTGAAGATTTCCCCCTCTCCATAGTCACCACCTCCCGTTTTAATGATGATGGCAGCAAAACAAAATTGAGTTTAAAAACAAGTATTGAACAGGTTGATATTGTTCTGGAACATCTGGATGACAAAAATGTTTCAGATTTTATCTTCTATCAGTTAAGTTCACCGGTAAATAAAAATCTAGAAAATTTCATTAAAACTAAATCAGGAGGAAATCCTTTCTACATTGAACAATTTTGTTTGTATCTAAAAGAAAATAACTTAGTTGAATTAGATAAAGGTGAATATAAATTGAAAGATCAGAGAACTATTGAAATGCCCACAAATATCAATTCAGTAATTATAGCCAGATTAGACCGTTTATCCCAGGAGTTGAAGCAGGCAGTTAAAACGGCTTCGGTTCTGGGAAGGGAAATTAATGTGGAAATATTTTTGGAATTATTTAAAAACACTCAAGCGAAATTTAATAAAAATAAATTTAAAAAAATTTTAAAAGAAGGAAAAATTCAGCAAATTTGGATGAACATATCGGAAATAAAATATTTGTTTAAACATGCCTTACTTCAGGAAGCTGCATATCAAATGCAGTTAAAAAGAAAATTAAGAGAACTGCATGAATTGACTGCTGAAATCATGGAGCAAAAATATCTGGAAAATGAAGAAAAGTATGCTCAAATTTCATATCACTTTCTGAAAGGGGAGAATTTTGATAAAGCAGCAGAATATTCAGAAAAAGCAGGTGATTATTTCAAACAAAACTACCGGAACCGAGAAGCTTTATCCTATTATGACCAACTGCTGAATTTACTGAATAGGCAAAAAGATCCTGAAAAGACAACTGAAATTCTTCTGAAAAAAGGTTCAGTACTGCAGTTTATCGGTGGGTGGGATGAAGCGGAAAAAGTATTTAATTTAGGATTAAACATCGCCGAGAAAACCGGTAACAAAATTCATCTGGTTGATCTGCTGAACAGTCTTGGCTTTTTATACATCAACCGTGGTCAAAATGAAAAATCTCGAGTCTATTTAAAAAAGTCAGCAACTATCGCAGAGAATATCAATTACCTGAAAGGAATGATGCATGCAAAGGAAAGAATAGGACTGATACACTTCAACAAGGGTGAATATCCAGAGGCGATGAAATTTTATAAAGAACAGTTGAAGATTAGCAAAGAGGAGGGGACAAAAAATGAAGTGGGGAAAGCCTATGGTAATATCGGTATTCTCTTTTCAGTTCAGGGTGATTATAAAAGAGCAATGCAATTTTATAAGAAGCAAATAAAAATCTCTAAAGAACTTAATGATAAGAATTGGGTGAGCAAGACTATCGGAAATATGGGCAATGATTATTCAAGTCAGGGAAATTACCCCAAAGCGATGGAATGTTATCAGACTTATCTGAAAATCAGTGAGGAACTTGGAGATAAACAGTCAATAGGCAGAGCATACGGTAACATGGGACGTATATATTTCGAACAGGGAAATTTTCCCAAAGCTACTGAGCATTATCTAAAAGAAATTGAGATATGTGAGGAAAATGGTGAAAAGAGGGGATTGAGTATAGCTACTGGAAATCTTGGAGTAATTTACCATAATCAAGGGGATTATGATAAAGCAAAAGATTGTTATCAGAAGAAAATCGATATTTGCGATGAAATCGGACACCGGCAGGGTTATGCCATCACTTTAAATAATTTAGGTAATCTCTACCGGGATCAGGGAAATTTCAATGAAGCGACGAAGCTGTACGACATTACAATTAATATTGGAAAAAAACTGGGAATAAAACATCATTTGTGCAATTTTCTGCTGCAGAAAGCGAAATTATTGTATGAGATTTCAAATTTTGATGAAGCCAGAATTTTAAATGAAGAAGCTTTAAGAATTGCCGATGAAGTGAACAGGTCCAGTGTGATATTTAATTCAAAAATTTTGAAAAATAAAATGGATAGAAATATTGAAGGTTTCATTGATCTTCTTGATGAAAATAATCTTAATGAAAACAGATCAGCAGACATAAACTATGAACTGTGGAAGTTAACCGGAAAAAAAATTTACCGCAGTAATGCTTTAAAATTGTACGAAAAAATCTATAAAAAAACTAATATGATTTTATACAAGCAAAGGATTGAAGAATTATCCTGATATATATAAAAATAGATATTTAAATACAAAAAAAGAGGAAAAATGAATAAAAACAGTATAGATAATACAAATTTATTAAACTGGATGCTAAAGGGTGATCCAGCCATTGTCTATCAGGTACACCGGGATTTGCTGGATACAGACAAAAGTAAACTGGAGCTGCTGAGAAAAGAAATTTCCAAAAGAGGATGGGGAAAGAAATTTCTGGAGGGAAGAGATAAACAAACCGGATTATGGGGAAATGGAATTTACACCCCTAAATGGATTTCCACTACCTATACTTTGCTGGATATCAAGAAGCTGGGCATTGATCCAGGGAATAATCAATTTGTGGAAAGTGCTGAAATCATCATTGATAAATTGTGGAAAATCCCCCGGAAGAAAAGTGAATATTATCTGGATCTTTGCATCTGCGGGATGATATTGGATGTTTGTTGTTATGCAGAAATCAAGTCCTCTAAAATGAACGAAATTATTGACTATATCCTGGAAAAACAATTTCCTGACGGAGGATGGAACTGTTTATGGGAACGCAATCCTCATCACAGTTCAGTACACACCACTATCAATATTCTGGAAGGATTGAAAGAATATAAAGCAAACAGATATTCTTACCACAGGCATGACCTTAATCCGGTAGTTAAAAAAGCTCATGAATTCTTGCTGATGCATAAATTGTTTAAATCTGATAAAACCGGAAAGATAATTGATTTAAAGATGATCAGGTTATCCTATCCTCCCCGGTGGAGATACGATATCTTACGATGTATGGATTATTTTAGGTTGGCAGATCAGAAGTTCGATCCGCGGATGAATGATGCCCTGAATTTGATCATGAAAAAGAAGAAAAATAACAACCGCTGGCTGGTGCGGCAAAAGCACCCGGGAAGAGTGCATTTTGATATGGAAAAAACGGGAAAGGAAAGCCGTTGGAATACACTTAGAGTATTGAGAGTTTTAAAAAAATATCGTAAAGAAGATTACAATTATTTAATGCTTAATTAGTCTTATTTATCTAATCCGGCAATCAGGTTGGTAATTTATGGACAATGACCAAATATTGGCAATATGTGACAAGGAAGTTTTAGCTAAGGCTGCTCAACTATGCGGAACCTCCAAAGAAAATGTTAAATTTTTAGATATCTCTGAAAATATAGTCTATGAATATCAAAGAAATAAATTGCCCCTTATAATGAGAATTTCTCATAGAAAAGGACGGGATAAAAAGCAGATTCAGGCGGAACTTGATTGGATTTTATATCTCCACGATCATGGGGCTCCAGTACATCTCCCCGTCCCTTCCATTCGGGGAAATTTAGTGGAAACAGTTAAGGTTAGACATCAAGATTTCCAAGTAGTTTCATTTGGCAAGTTAGAAGGAAAGATTCTTGAAGATGAAGATGTTACCGATGAATTCATACCTAAATGGGGGCAGGCTGTAGGGAAATTACATGCTTTAACCAAAGATTATCAGCCGCTTCATCCTGATTGCAGAAGATTTGAATGGTGTGATGAAGATGATATTGTAAATTTGTATAAATACATCCCTGTACGTGAAAAATTAGTCAGGTCGAAATTCAGGATTTTAATTGAGAAACTAAAAAATTTACCTCAGGATAGGGATTCTTATGGATTAATCCATTCAGACATACATTATGGGAATTTTCTGGTTAAAGATGGGAAAATTGGCATTTTTGACTTTGATGACAGCATGTATTCCTGGTTTATGCTTGATATTGCCACTATTTGGTATTGGGCGCTTTATCTTCCCCAGGGGGATGATGATAAAAAAGGATATATGAATAATTTTAAAAATCTTTTTCTGGAAGGATACCGAAGGGAGAATGAAATAGATGAATGGTGGTTGGATAAAATTTCCTTATTTCTCCAGTACCAGGAAATGTTGCTATTTACCTATATGTGCAGAATTTACAATTTAAACAAACTGACTGAAAATCAGCAGGAATTATTAAATAAGTATAAGAATCGAATTGAAAATGACATCTTATTTTTTGGCATGATGGAATAAAAACATTATCTTTTATGTATATATTAATAATGCTATATTTAAATAATTTAATTTTGTAACTAAAGGGGATTGAAAATCATCAAGCAGATATGCAGTTATTGCAAAACTCAAATTGGAGATGTAAAAAAACAAAATAGTGATGATGAACAGATCAGCCATGGTATCTGTTCGGATTGTTTTGTCAAGGTAATGACCGGATACGGAGAATCTCTGGACAGCTTTATTGATTCTCTGGACGAACCGATTTTGGTTATGGATGAGCAGGGAAGAGTAGTTACGGTGAATAAAAAAGGACAGGAAATGTTATCCGGGGAGCTGGAAGACATTAAAGGACATTTAGGAGGGGATGTTTTCAGATGTGCTTATGCAAAATTACCCGGAGGCTGCGGTAAAACCCTTCATTGTCAGTCCTGTGTGGTTCGGAGAACGGTAGAGGAAACATTTAAAACTGGCAATCCTTCAGTGAAAGTACCTGCCTGTCTGGATGTGGATATTATGACTGGTAAGAGAAAAATTAGATTTTTGATTTCCACCAAAAAAATTGACGGAGTGGTGCTTTTGCGTATTGATGATTTCCAACCGGATGAGTCTGGAAATTTGTAGAACGAATTTATCTTTTGACCTGGTAGAAACCTGGATGAAAAATTTATCACCTGAAATTCAAAAATTATTAGATGAATTCTTATCTGGTTTGAAATCTATACTAAATCATGATCTCCATTCTGTTTACCTTTACGGAGCAGTGGTGTTTCCTGAGGATATTCCAGTGAGAGATATTGATTTACATGTAATAGTGCGAAATCCGGTTGATGAAAAAATAAAACAAGAAATTGAAAAGCTGCATTTAAAATTAGCCGGAAAATATCCACCCTGGGGAGATGAATTAGATGGATATTACATTTTACTGAAAGATGCTAAATCCAGGAAACCTCCCCGCAGTTTAATGTGGGAGGGGGCAGTTGATAATTCCTGGGCATTGCACTGTAAACACATATTAGCGGGTAGGTGTAAGGTTCTGTGGGGAGTTGAACCCGAAATTATATTGCTGGAACCAAGCTGGGGAGAGTTAGAGGAAGCGCTTAAAGGGGAATTTGATTATGTAGAGGATATTTTAAGTAAATATCCTGATTACTGCATTTTGAATTTATCTAGAATATTTTACAGCTACTTTACCAAAGATGTGGTTATTTCTAAATTTTCTGCAGGAACTTGGCTTTCAACAAATTATCCCCAATGGACAGAACTTATTAAAGCAGCAAAAAATTCATATAATCAAGCTTCAACTGAGTACGATCTGATTCTGATGAAAAAAAATGTAAAATCATTCTTTGAATTTATTGTCCTGAATATTGAAAATTTAGGATATAATTTGAAATAGTAAGAAATGATTATAATAATAAAATATAAATGGAATATAATTATAAAAGTATCTTTTAGTGCTTAAAACTCTTTTTTAAATCCCCAGTATTCCCCTGAAATTTCCCCATATAGTTTATTATCCAAAAAATTTTAAACCGGAGGTATAGATGAATCCAGATCAGATTACCAGTTATCAGCAGCTGATGGTTATGATTACTTCAAAATGGATTAGTAAGTCCATTTACGCTGCGGCTAAATTGGGAATTGCGGATATATTATCTGAAAAATCAGCAAATATTGATGAAATTGCTGAATTAACTGGTACTCAGCCAGCTCAATTATATCGTTTGTTACGGGCATTATCCAGCATGGGAGTATTCAATGAAGAATCCCCGGCAGTATTTTCCATTAATACCAAGGGAGAATGTTTAAAAACGGGTAATTTAAGAGCAGCGGCATTGTTATTCAATTCAGAATGGTCGGATCAATCCTGGGGAAAACTTATGCAGACTTTAAAAACTGGAAAAACCTCGTTTGAACTGGCTCATAATCAGGATTTAAACAGCTGGCTTAAAGATCATCCTGAATATTGTGATATTTTCAATCAAGCAAATTCATTTAAAGTAAAAACGTCTTTTTTTCCTGCAATTAGAAATTATGATTTTTCAGATTGCAGGAAAATTACGGATATAGGGGGAGGAGTGGGAACTTTGTTGATTGAAATTTTACTTTTAAATCCTCATCTCCGGGGGATTGTTGCGGATAAGCCAGGAGTAGTTGAAATTGCCCGGCAAAAAATTAAATCTCACCACCTGACCGGAAGGTGTAAAACAATAAAATGTGATTTCTTCAGACAAATCCCCGGAGGAAGCGATGTTTACTTGCTGGCTAATATCCTGCACGATTGGCCGGATGAAAAATGTCTAAACATATTGAAAAATTGCTATCGAGATTTAAATTCCCGGGCAAAATTGCTTGTTCTTGAATTTATAATTCCCCCAGGAAACAAGCCTTCAGTAAGTAAGCTTCTGGATTTGGAAATGATGGTGACAACCGGAGGTAAAGAAAGGACAGCACTGGAATACCGCCAATTATTCCAGGAAGGCGGATTTAAAGTTTTAAAAATTGTTAACTCTCCCACTGAGGTCAGTATAATGGAGTTAATTAAAGAAATTTAAAAAGATTTTCTAATTTTATATTATTGATTAATAATTAGCTTAATTGTAAAAATATTAATAATAATTATTAATGGAGATGGTTATGAAGGAAAGCCAATGGAAAAGATTTTTTCAATTTCATGCTGAAGATTATGATGAAAATTGTTTTACCCGCAACACTGAATTTGAGATCGAATTCATTGAAGATGAATTAGATTTAAAGAGGGGAGATCTAGTTTTAGATGTGGGGTGCGGAACGGGAAGACATTCAGTAGGGTTGGCAGAAAAGGGATATTCAGTTACCGGTATTGATTTATCAGAACAAATGCTGCAGAAAGCCAGGATCAAAGCGGACAGGAAAAATTTAAATATTGATTTTATTCAGGCAGATGCCCGTGATTTTAAACTAAACAAAACATTCAGTCATGCTATTTGTCTATGTGAAGGGGCATTTGGTTTGCTGGAAATAACTGAGGATCCGTTAGAACATGGTGTCAGTATTTTGAAAAACATCAACAATGCTTTAAAACCCGGAGGAAAACTGCTGCTCACCGTATTAAATGGCTTGAGGAAGATTCGGGAATACAGTGATGAAGATGTGCAGGAAAACAGATTTGATCCATTAAATATTCAAACCATAGAGAAATTGGAATACCTGGATGAGCAAAATCAGATGAACTATGTTACCATAAAAGAAAAAGGATACACCGCCGTAGAAATGAAGTTACTTTTCAAATTAAGCGGTTTTAAGGCGGTATCATTTTGGGGGGGTACCGCAGGTGCCTGGAACCGGAAAAGGTTAAAATTAGATGAAATGGAAATAATGGTAAAGGCGGAAAAAATTTAACCAAAACAACAATGAAAAATAAGAAAAATCAAATCAAATCAGATCTGCTGAATATTCCCGGAGTGGGCAAGAGTATATCCAGGGATCTCCGGGAGGTGGGGATAAAGAAGATTAGTGATTTAAAAGAAAAAAATCCTGATGAACTTTATCGAAAACTTTGCTCAATCCGCAATGCTAAAATTGACCGCTGTGTACTTTATGTTTTCAGATGCGCAGTTTACTTTGCCAGTAATCAGCAACATCAGCCGGAACTTCTTAGATGGTGGAATTGGAAAGATGACCGCTAAAAGATTATTGCAAAATTTTGTTAAAACTAAGATTATTATAGTATTAGTTTCATCTTTTGTTTTATTTGGCGGTTGCCTGAGTTTTGGAGAAGATGTCGAAACCACTGAACCAAGCCCTGGACATATTAGTAAGTGTCGTAGATTGATGTATCTACGGGATGACCTGGAATTTCAAGGAGAAGGTTATAAGATTACCCATGGTATTGATGTGGCAGTCTGGTTTAAATTTAGTACTGCGGAGACCTCAGCCTCGGAGATATTTATTGATTCAATTGTGGATATTTGGCGTTTTGAAGACAGTTTTAATTTGTATCCCCATCAGGATATTAAGTGGTGGGACGTAAAGAATAAATACCTGTACGGAGGAGTAGTGGAATTACCCCAAACAAAATTTATGTCAGTGGGCATGGATAGAAATTCCCGGGGGACCACCGTATACATATTTTGGCATGAGATATAACTACTCAGACAGAGGTTAAATGAGTCACTCCCATTCAACTAAAAACATAAGAACCGCCTTTTTTCTAAATCTAACCTTTACCGTAATCGAGGTGGTGGGCGGATTATTGACCAACAGTACTGCCATTCTTTCCGATGCGGTACATGATCTGGGGGATTCATTTGCCCTGGCTCAGGCTTGGTACTTTGAAAAAAAATCAAGCCGGCCCGGGGAAAACCGCTACACTTACGGTTATAGAAGATTTTCTCTTCTGGGCGGTTTGATCAGCACTCTGGTTATTCTGGTAAGTTCAATATATGTAATATCTCAAGCAGTTATGAGAATTGCCCAACCAGTTACACCAAATCCTCCGGGGATGATGATTTTAGCAATATTGGGCATTGTAATTAACGCCCTGGCTCTGAGAACCTTAAGACATGACCAAAGTATAAATGCCCGGGCGGTTGCCCTGCATTTTTTAGAAGATGTGCTGGGGTGGGTGGCAATATTAATTACTGCCAGTCTGTTATGGATTAAGAACATCCCCTTGTTAGATCCCATTCTGGCTTTGCTTATTTCCACCTACATGCTGGGCAGAGTTGTTAAAAATATAAGGAAAATGCTTCCTATATTTCTACAGGCTGCTCCTGAGCAGATTAATTTAAATGAAATTGTGGAAAAACTAAAAAACTTACCTCAAGTCAAACAAATCCACCATGTCCATTTGTGGTCTTTGGACGAGCAGAGGAGTGTCTTTTCCGCACATGTGGTCATGGAAAATGATCTTAATCCAGATCAATACTGTAAAATTAAAAATGATATAGGCAAAATCATTGACCAGTATGATCTTCTGCATTCCACTGTGGAGATTGAATTTCCGGAAGAAGTGTGCCGGATAGCGGAGGAGGACCACCCCGCTCCGGGATGAAGAACAGGATACCCCCCTCACCCCCAAATTATTAACCACAGATAAACACAGGAAAACACAGGGAATCATCACCCCTCCCAAATAATTGAAAGGATCAACAGGATAGAAGTGATTATATCTTCTCTAGCAATTCCCCAGGGTGGCGATCATTATCGCCTTAATAGTATGAAGTCGGTTTTCCGCCTGTTCAAATACCAGGGAGGTGTCGCTTTCGAAGACATCTTCAGTAACTTCCAGATCGTGGATACCATCCTGATGATGGGCAGGTAAACAGTGAAGGAAGATGGAGTCTTTACCGGTTTTAGCCATCAATTCAGAATTTACCTGGTAGGGTTCAAGTGATTTGATACGTTCCTGGATTCCCGGTTTATCTTCTTCTCCCATGGACACCCATACATCGGTGTAAACCGCATCTGCATTTTTTACTTCATTCACTTCTTCAGTGACTTCCACTTTCCAGTGATTCATTGCTTTACCCTTTGCCTGCTCGATTAATTCCGGTTGAGTCCACAGTGATTTGGGGGCAATTATGGTTATATCCACCCCGGTGAGGGCGCATCCGATCATGAGTGAATTGGCTACATTGTTCCTTCCGTCTCCGATGTACACCATTTTCTTTTGACTTAGATTCCCGTAGTGCTCCATTACGGTGAGTAGATCGGCTAAAGCCTGGGTGGGATGATATTCATTGGTCAGTCCGTTCCACACCGGCACTCCTGAATACTTAGCCAGATCTTCCACCGTTGATTGATTGAATCCTCTGAATTCAATCCCGTCAAACATTCTTCCCAATACCCGGGCAGTGTCTTTTACTGATTCTTTTTTGCCTAACTGTATGTCATTTTTACCCAGGTATTCAGGATGAGCTCCTTCGTCAACCGCAGCTACGGTGAAAGCAGCCCGGGTACGGGTGGAGGTTTTCTCGAAGAGTAAGGCAATATTTTTATTTGCCAACCTTTTAGGGAAAAAACCGGCTCTTTTT
>LKUE01000263.1 GCA_001412365.1 Desulfuromonas sp. SDB
TTTGAAAAAGCAAAAAATAAAAGTGATTGTAGAAAAAACAGCAGCCGCAGTAACCACTTTCTGTAAACTATCTCCTGAACATAATAAAGCAGGAGCATTTCATTTGACATGCTGAAACCCAGGCACCAAGTGGGGGTATATCATACCCCTGATTATTTTTCAGTGGATAAATCCCTGGAATTACTAATTAAGGATTGGGGGGGAGAAGATCAAATTTTTCCAAAAAATTCTACAGTTCTATTAAAGGTAAATTTACTATTTGCCTACCGTCCTGAACAAGCCTGCACCACCCACCCCAAATTAGTGGAGAGTATTGCCCGGAAATTAATCAAACGTAACAACCGGGTTCTCATAGGGGACAGCCCGGGGGGATGGATATCCCTAAGCACTATGGACAAAATTTTTACGGTTACCGGGATGAAGAAAGCCGCGATAAATTCAGGAGCTGAATTAATCAGTTTTGACCAGGGAGTAAAACAATATTCAATTCCCCGGGCAGCCAAGTTATTTCAGATAAAATTAACCGATATCATGGAAAAAGTTGATTTCATCATTTCAATCCCCAAACTAAAAACCCATGGTTTAACCTTGCTTACCGGAGCAGTAAAACTTAACTACGGATTCATACCAGGAAGTTTAAAAGGAGAACTTCACGTAAGATTTCCTGATTTCCGTGATTTTGCCGATGTAATTTTAGACCTCAGTGAAGTTTGCCCTTCCGATTTAATCATTGTTGATGCAATACAGTCTATGGAGGGAAATGGACCAGCGGGAGGTACGCCAATCAACACCAGCCTTTTAGTGGGCGGAGTTAACCCCCTGGAGGTTGATTACATCCTGGCAAAAATCATGGGATACACCAATCCTCTGGAAATACCATTTCTTCAACAAGCCCGGCAGAGAAAGTTGCTTAATCCTGAAAAAATAAAACTTCAACTCAGGACAGATTCATGGATTTATCCTGATTTTAAAAAAATAACCAAGCCCGGATTATTTCTTCCTCCTCACCTCTCCCGGATGCTGCTTAAAATTGCGGGGACAAAGGTGGTGTTTAATTTAGACAAGTGCCAGCACTGCAACCGCTGTATTTTTTCCTGTCCAGCTAAAGCCCTAGCCAAGGGACCAACTATTGACCGCAGAAAATGTATTTCCTGTTTCTGTTGTCAGGAAAACTGCCAGTATAGTGCAATCTACAGTGAAAAACCCTGGCTGGGAAAAGTACTGGAAAAGATATGGGGGAATGCTTAAAATTTAATCTTTCATTAACCCTACCACAGGAGATTATATGGATAAAGTTGTAATAACCGGACAAGACACCACCATTGAAGAGGTAATTGCGGTCGGCTGTAATTATGCTAAAGTGGAAATTTCTCCCCAGGCGTTACAAAAGATTAATCAATCCCGGAATACGGTGGAAACTCTGTTGAAATCCGATAAATCTTATTACGGTATAAATACAGGGTTTGGTTCTCTGGCGGAGAAGAAAATTCCTCCGGATCAAGTAACTCAACTTCAGAAAAATTTAGTTCTTTCACACGCCACCGGAGTAGGTCCAATCCTCCCAGAAAAAGTTTCCCGTCTGATGATGTTCTTAAGGGCAGTAGTGATGGCTAAAGGGTATTCAGGGGTACGGGTAGAGGTCGTGCAAAGATTGATGGATATGCTGAACAATAACGTCCATCCGGTGATTCCAGCGTTCGGATCAGTGGGGGCTTCCGGGGATCTTGCTCCTCTAGCCCATCTTTCCCTTACCCTGATTGGAGAGGGGGAAGTAATGTGGGAGGGAAACCGCATCCCCACTAACCAGTACTTTAGAAAACAAAATCTAAAACCCCTGGAACTTCAAGCCAAAGAAGGACTAGCCCTGCTCAACGGAACTCAGTACATGACTGCCCTGGCTGTTTTAGCAATTATTAACACTGAACGGCTAATCCAGGCAGCGGATTTAGCAGGGGCATTAACCTTAGAAGCGCTGGATGGTATCCCTGATGCTTTTGATCACCGTATCCATCAACTCCGTCAACACCCCGGTCAAATTGAAACCGCCCAGCATATTCGAAAACTTATTGATGGAAGTAAATTAATATATTCTCCATCTCCCCCTAAACGGGTGCAGGATCCTTACTCTCTACGCTGTCTTCCTCAGGTACATGGAACAGTTAGAGACACCTTGAATTATCTAAAATCCGTAGTCAGCCGGGAAATAAATGCAGTCACCGATAATCCATTGATCTTTTCCGAGCAGCAGGAAATACTTTCTGGAGGAAATTTTCACGGTCAGCCTATTGCCATTATTATGGATCTTCTTTGCTTGGGTCTGGCTAATCTGGGAGGGATATCTGAGAGGAGAATTGATCTCCTTCTGGATTGGCACCGCAGCGGACTTCCTCCCTTTTTGACCTCCAATCCAGGAGTGGAATCCGGTTACATGATTGCCCATCTGACTGCAGTTTCCCTGCTTAATATTTTAAAAACAAATTCCTGCCCTTCCAGTTCTGATTCCGTTCCCACATCAACAGGCAGAGAAGATCATATCAGTTTTGGATCCAATGCCGCCTGGAAGGCGTATCAATCAACTGATCATCTGTCTAAAGTGCTGGGGGTAGAGCTTTTAGCGGCATTAAGAGCTATAGATCTGAGAAAGGTAAAAGATAATTTAGGAATACTTACAGGTAAAGCCTACCAGTTGATAAGAAAAAAAATACCTTTTTATCCTTCCGACCAGATATTAAGCGGTAAAATCAATAAAATTAGCGAGATTATTTTGAAAGGAGAACTTTTTCAAATTTATTCCAGTTAAAATTAAATTCTCATCTTGCTAAAGCTTTGTCAATTGCCGGTTTATTGAAACCGATAATGATTTTGCCGTTGATATCAACCACGGGTACACCGGTTTGTCCGCTTCTTCTAATCATTTCCTGAGCAGATTTTGGATCCCTGGAAACATCCACTTCCTTAAATTTTACCTGTTTCTGTTGTAGATACATTTTAACCGACCGGCAATAAGAACAAGCAGGAGTTGTGTATATTTTAACATTCATATTTACCTCCGTTTAATCAGAAAATATATTCAGTTTTTTCGGTCTGACAAGGTGGTGATGATATTAATTATATAGCTATTCTAATTCCCCTACCTCTTTTTCCACTTCCCGAAGAATTTCACAGCTTTTAACCAGCTTTTTCATGGCATTGTGATCATTGTACAGGGGTCTGTCCACATCTAAAAATTCAACATATTTTCTAATGATCTGTTTAGCTTTAGTTACTCCCTTGCCAAATTTGTAATCTCTAAAATCAAGTGCCTGGGCTGCAGCCATAAATTCAATTCCCAGAATTCCGTAAGCATTGTCCAGGATTTGAAAATTTTTAATAGCCGTATTCATTCCCATGGATACAAAGTCTTCCTGGTCAGCGGCGGCAGGGATAGATTGAATGGAAGCAGGCATGGAAAGGATGCGCTGTTCTACAATCTGCATATCTGCAGTATACTGGCTGAGCATCAACCCCGAAAACATTCCCGCCCCCTTGGTTAGAAAAGCAGGTAAACCGACATTCAGAGCAGGATGATTAAGCCGGTTCATTCTTCTTTCACTCATCACACTGACCATAGTAATGGCGGCTCCAGCCATATCCATAGGAAGACAAACCGGACTTCCTTGAAAATTTGCCCCGGATAACTGTAAATTTTCTTCAGGAAAGAATACTGGATTATCTCCCACTCCGTTTAATTCAATTTCCACCTGGGACCGGGCAAAGGCCAAAGCATCATGGGCGGCTCCGATTACCTGGGGAGTTGACCTCATCGAATAAGCATCCTGTACTTTGCACTTCAATTTGCCTTCGGCAAGATCTCCTTCCTTAATTAATTTCTGAATGGCTCTAGCTGTCCGCATTGCTCCGGCAAAACCTCTAATTTGATGCAATTTTACAGTGTACGGTTTCATATTAGCCATCAACGCTTCCAAGGACATGGAGGCGGCTATTTCCGCCTGCTTCAACCAGTTGTTTGCATCATACAAAAACAATGCACTCATTGCAGTGAGAACATTGGAACCATTTATTGAAGCCAGTCCATCTCTGGCCATTAAACCAGGAATGGCTATTCCCGCTTTATCCATAGCTTCTTTTCCCGGCATCCGCTGCCCCTTGTAGAAAGCTTCCCCCTCTCCCATCAATAACAGCGCAATTTGGGACATGGGTGCTAAATCTCCGCAAGCTCCTACCGAACCTTTTTCACAAACCACCGGAGTAACTCCGGAGTTGAGCATATCCACCATGGTCTGAGCGATAACCGGGCGATTGCCTGAATTTCCATGAGCAAGCACATTGATTCTTCCCAATATCGCTCCTCTCACCTGGTCAATAGGCATGGGTTCGCCTATTCCTGCGGCATGATTGTATATCAAATATTTCTGAAAGTCTTTTATCTGCTCATCATTTAATACCACTTCGGAAAATTCCCCAATCCCGGTATTTACTCCGTACATTATCTCATGCGCTTCAATTTTCTTCTCCAGCATTGCCCTGCACTTTTTCATTCTCTCCACTGAATCTTTACTCAATTCTACTGGTTCATTTTCTCTGGCGACCTTAATTAAATCTTCGATGGTCAAACCCGATCCCTTGATTACATAAGCCATGTATTACTCCTTAGAGTTATAGGTGGTGTTGGTTGGCTAAATTTAAACATGTTTTTATCTAAGTTTTAATTTACTGTACAAAATAAGTTACTCTTTTTTTCGGTGGTTGATAAAATATTGTTTTTAATATAACTTAACTGATCTGTCGAGAAAATATTATGAATAATAAACTGATGGATAAACAATCTGATTCAGAAAATTTAAACGCCTGGAAAATTTTCAAATTTTGGATACCCCTATCCATAACCTGGTTAATGATGGCTACAGAAGGTCCACTGGTGGCGGCAGTTATCGCCCGATTAGCTTTTCCCACCTATAATTTAGCCGCCTACGGAGTGGCTTTTGCTATTGCTCTTCTGGTGGAAGCCCCGGTAGTAATGATCATTTCCGCATCTACCGCTTTGGTCAAGGACCGTTGTTCCTATGTTAAACTCAGAAATTTTATTTTTCTTCTAATCCTGTTAGTTACCTTTATTCAGCTAGTGGTGGTAATTCCACCGGTTTTCAATTTTATCGCCCACCGCATAATTAAATTAGATCCCCGCATCAGCTCTCTAGCTCACCTGGCAACATTAATTATGCTCCCCTGGCCGGGATCTATCGGATATCGCCGGTTTTATCAAGGAATACTAATCGGTCACCAGCAAACCAGAAAAGTAGCCCTGGGCACTATCATCCGGCTAATTTCAATGTCCGCTACTGCTTTGATTTTATATAAATTTACTAATTTAAAGGGCGCTTACGTGGGGACCGCAGCGCTTTCTGCCGGAGTGAGCTTAGAAGCAGCCGCCACTAGATTTATGTCCAGAGAAATTCTCTCTAAGCTTAAACATAAATTTGTGGCTACTGCAGATTTCAGTTATTCTTTTTTAATTAAATTCTACTACCCACTAGCCTTAACCTCCTATTTGATCCTTGGAATTCATCCCCTGGTAACTTATTTTCTTTCTCAGGGCAGACTTTCCATTGAATCACTGGCAATATTTCCGGTACTGAATTCCCTGGTATTCATTTTCCGGAGTTTTGGTTTTTCCTACCAGGAAGTAGGAATTGCATTACTGGGAAATGACTATAAAAATTATCAACCGCTAAAATCATTTGCGTTTAAACTGGGATTATCCACCACAGTGGCATTAGCCCTGGTGGCATTCACTCCGTTGAGTATGCTGTGGTTTCATTATGTATCTGGATTATCAGACATTTTGGCAAATCTGGCTATACTTCCATTATCTGTTTTGATTTTAATGCCTGCCCTGACCACTTTGCTATCCTGGCAGAGATCATTTTTAGTAAAAGCAGGTTGCACTTATCCCATTACCATAGCCACCGGCTTGGAAGTTTTCATATTGATGTTAGTGTTGTATGTCGGAATTAACCTATGGGGGATGGTAGGCATAAATGCAGCAGCATTTGCTTTACTGCTGGGCAGAATATCTGCTAACATTTACCTGTTTATACCGTATTATAGAATAAAAAAGAGAAAGGATATAATTTCAGATAAGTTCGCTAAACTGCCTTCAATTATGAACTGGAGCAGAAGATTATATCATGGTAGAGTAACTCCTTTAAAAACTAAAGGGCCCTGATTTGCATAATAACTACGATCATATCTCCTGGAAATGTATAAATACAATCCGCTTTTTGGCAGTGGACAGCATTGAGCAAGCTGGTTCAGGTCATCCCGGAACCCCTTTAGGAGCAGCGCCGTTAATATTTATTTTATGGGATAAATTTATAAATCATAACCCTCAATTTCCTAAATGGATCAACCGGGACCGGTTTATACTTTCCTGCGGCCATGCCTCCGCTATGCTTTACAGCACCTTACACCTTTACGGTTATCCAATAAGCACAGCTGATTTAAAAAATTTCCGGCAACTGAACAGCATTACCCCTGGTCATCCTGAATATCCACTTACCCCTGGAGTTGAGATGACTACCGGTCCTTTAGGCCAGGGTTTTAGCCATGGGGTGGGAATTGCTTTAGCTGAAAATAATTTAAACTGCCGTCTAAAATCCGGCAACAAACCGGTCGTAGATCATTATACCTATGTGATGATTTCAGATGGAGACATTCAGGAAGGGGTATCCAGTGAAGCAGCTAGTTTCGCCGGAAACCTGGGGTTGGGTAAATTGATCTGTCTTTACGACAATAATCATATCCAAATTGAAGGAAGTACTGATCTGGCTTTTAATGAAAATATCAGGGAAAGATTTGAAGCCTATGGATGGCAGGTGATCGGTCCCCTGGATGGATATAATTTACAACTATTGGAAAATTCCATCAGAGAAGCTAAAAGTAATACCAGCCAGCCTTCCTTGCTTATATGCAATACCGTAATTGGCTGGGGAAGCCCCCTTCAGGGAACCGCGGCAGTACACGGTTCACCATTAGGTACGAAAAATACAGCCAAGACAAAATTATTTTATAACTGGCCCAGTGATGAGACTTTCTACGTGCCCCCGGAAGTATCCCGGCATTGTGATGAAGTTATTCAGCAGAGAAAAGAAGTTTACCTTAGATGGTTGAAAAATTTCCAATCATCCCCCCTCAAGTATAACCAGTTATCCAAGAACCTGGAGTATTCATTTGATTTACCAGATGTAGATGATCAGCAGTATTTTTCTGAAAACAGTTTAAATAATAAGCCTCTATCCACCAGGGTTTTATCCGGAAAAATTCTAAATTACTTTGCTCATAAAATTGACTTCATCATTGGAGGATCTGCGGACCTGGAGCCTAGTACCAAAACCCATTTACAGGATTATGAAGATGTGGACAGTGATCACTGCGGCGGAAGTAATATCCATTTCGGAGTGAGAGAGCATGCCATGGGAGCAATAGCCGGAGGTATTGCCATTCATGGAGGTTTACTCCCCTATACTGCAACTTTTCTGACATTTTCAGATTACATGAGACCTCCTATCCGGCTGGCGGCAATGATGGGATTAAAAGTAATTTACATATTTACCCATGACAGCATTGGACTGGGAGAAGACGGTCCCACTCATCAACCTATAGAACATCTGATGAATTTAAGAGCGGTCCCCAACCTTACCCTGATAAGACCTGCAGATGAACCGGAAGTTTACTACGCCTGGAAAGCCGCTTTGTATTTTATCTCCGGTCCGGTAGCTTTAATCCTGTCCAGACAAAAAATTCCCCGGTTAGACCGTTCCCTCTGCAGTTCAGGGGAGAACAGCCTGCAGGGAGGATATGTGTTATGGGAAAATTCCGATAGTCTCCCTCAGATAATACTGATGGGTACAGGTTCTGAACTGATAAAATGTTATCAAGCAGGATTGGAGTTAGCCCGGAGAAATATCCACACCAGGGTAGTATCCATTCCCAGCTGGGAAATTTTTGATCAACAAAATATTAGTTATAAAAATTCAGTGTTACCACCTGAAGTGAAGTGCCGGATTTCAGTAGAAGCAGGACAAACTTTAGGTTGGGAGCATTATGTGGGTTTAGATGGAGTTTCCATTGGCTTAAACTGTTTCGGCAAAAGTGCTCCCGGAGAAAAATTGTTTAAATATTATAATATTACTGTTGATCACATCCTCGCCACTGCAATCGAACTTCTAAGTAAAACCGGAGGTTTACATGACTAATACTGACCGTTATTCTCAACATTTCATTTCTCCCGAACAATTTGATATAACCAAGAAAAAACCTCTGTTCGGGCCTAATGGATGGATACTATTTGTTGCTTGTAATTCAGGGATTCAATTAGGTCAGGATGTGAAAAATGAATACCAGAGAATGCTCAAGGAAAACAACAGTGAGTTAAAAGAAGTTCCTCTGCTGGGCACAAACCAAAATCCAATAACTTCTATATTCGAGGATTCGGAAACTTGTCCGCGGTTAAGTTGTCATGTAGCCGGTTCAAATGCTTATGTTTTTCAGTGTGTCCACGAAAATATCAGCGGTAACTCCGTCAATGAAAACATACAGCAGCTTCTGCAGGTAATCAGAACATTAAGAGCTCACCGGGCTCAGACCATAACTGTGGTCACCCCATATGCTCCTTATTCCAGACAGGATAAACCTACTTTTATGCAGAGAGAGGCAACTCATTTCCGTTTATTCGTGGACCAGTTGAAGATTTCGGGAGCAGACAATCACTTAACCTACCATCCCCATGCCCTCTCCCTGTACGGTCTTTATGAGCCGGACATGAAAGTAATCGCCCTAAGTGGGCTAGATTTATTCATTGATGTTTTCAGCTTTCTGAAAAATCAGCCAAACACAGTAGTAGTTTCTACTGACTCAGGAGGAGCAAAATTTACCATTCATTATGCCGAGGCGATGAATTTATCTCATGCCATTGGAAATAAATTCAGAAGTAAAAAAGATGAAACCCAGATGATTGGCATTATCGGGGATATGGAAAATAAGGAAAAAGCAATTATTACTGATGATGAAACGGTCACCGGATCTTCCTTTCTAAATGTGGTAAAAGCATTGCATCATAAATACGGAATTAAAGAAATATATGCAGCTATAACCCATATGAAAATCAGGAAGCATCATATCAGCAAGCTAATTGAAGCTCATCAGCAGCACGGACTGGTCCAGCTTCATGTGACTGATTCAATCCCCCCCCTGGAAGAAATCAAACAATTAGATTTCATCCACATCCATAGCTTAGCCCAAAGATTTGCTTCCACTATTAATCGGCTGCACTACAATCAATCGGTTAGTGAAGTATTTTACGATTTAAAAAACAAATAATTTATCAAGGCAATGTTTTCTTTGGTTTTTTACTGAAATCTGGCTTCAACGATTGATTTTTGTCAATTTCCTTTAACACTTCTTCAATTGCCCTGTCTAATTGGGGATCAATATTTTGATTATATTGTTGAGGGGTTATATCCACCTCAATATCCGGATCAGTTCCATAATTTTCAACTCCCCAGCCCACATCTTTAAACCAGAATGAAAATTCAGGCTGAGTGGTTATGGTTCCGTCAACCAGCCAATTTCTAGGCCAAATTCCAATAACTCCTCCCCAGGTTCTTCTTCCAATTAATTTGCCCAGTTTCATCAATTTAAACGAATGACTGAAAATATCTCCATCCGACCCTGCATGCTCATTGGTAAGAGCCACCATGGGACCGTGCACCGACTCATCAGGATAGGGAGAGTAACCCATCCATCGGGTCAAATCATAACCCAATCTTTTTCTGGCTAATTTTTCAAGCAATAGACATGAAACATGACCCCCCCCATTGTAACGTACATCTACAATTAAACCGGGATAATCAAATTCAGCAAGAAAATAGCGGTGAAATTCAGCATATCCCTGGGGTCCCATATCCGGAACATGAATATAACCTACCTGATTATCTGTTTTTTGATGCACATATTCCCGGTTTTTCTCCACCCATTGCCTATACCGGAGGGGGGTTTCAGAATCAATAGTATGAACCGTAACCTCTCTCCGTTTGCTTCCGTCCGCATTGCTAATCTGAATGTTCACTTCATTGTGGGGATAATTAATCAATGTCCGGTAGGGATTCATCTGTACGTCCAGTTTCTTCCCCGCCACCTTATGCAGCAACATTCCCTCGGTTAAATTTACCCCCGGGCGTTTTAAAGGATGGGGATGCTGATCTGCCCATGAATCTGCATTGATAATGCTGATTATCCGATAAGCATCTGCCTGTTCATCGTATTCAAAATCTGCTCCTAAAAAACCTATCCGGTACTGAGGTTTAGGGCGGTAATCACCTCCGAATTCATAGGCATGAGAAGTTCCCAGTTCTCCCTGCATTTCCCAGATCAGATCAGAAAATTCACTTCGAGAGGCAATTCTGTCCACTAAGGGGAAATAACGGTCATAAATTTTTTCCCAGTCAATATTGGACATATCCTCAACCCAGTAATATTCTCTCTGCAATCTCCACGCTTCCTTAAACATCTGTTTCCATTCCGCCAAGGGATCCACGGAAACCTTGATCCGGGACAAATCTATCCATCCGCTTTCCCGATTGTAGTTTGACTTATCTTGTTTTACCGCATCAGGCTCCATTTCCGTAGAAAGAACTCTGAGTTTTGAACCTGACTGAATTAAAATAGCACTTCGATCTGCAGATAAAATAAAATCGGATATATGCTCAGAAAACACTTTTTTCTCTAATTTTTTTAAATCATATTTCCATAACCTCGCCTTGGCGGGCGGAGTTATTTGTTCCCTGTCTCTATGTAGGGATCCCTCCACATCAACTTCTGATATAAAAATAGCTTTATCGGTAATCTGTATGTTTTGATAGATGGATTCATCAAAGGGAACCGGGATTACCCTTTCTGTAATTTTATTTAAATCAATTTCTACAGGTTTTTCATTTTCCTCTTTTTCAGATTTATCTTCATCAGGTTTAAATCCCCTGGGTTCAGGGATAAAGGGAGAGGTAGTTTCCTCTTGCAGAGTTACCATATAAGGTTTCATCCCTTTAGGAAAATTTAAATCAAAGTGCAATTGATCATAAACTGGATTGAATATACGGTAGGACAGGAAAAATAAATATTTACCCTGAGGATCAAAAACAGGATTTACATCATGAAGAACCGGCGCAGTAACCGGCCAGGTTTTATGTTGACCTATTTTCCAAACTTTGATTATAGATTGATGATGTTTTACCGCAAAGGAATAGGCAACCCATTGACCGTGGGGCGACCAATCAAAACCACCAATTGGTCTATATTTGCTTTGATCAATAACTTCCATCTTCTGTTTTTCCAGATCAATCCAGATAATTTCATGCCGGTGGTTGGAAAGAATTATTTGATCAGCAACAGGTGATACTTTTATCTGACCAGGTCTTCCCACATCTAAATTTTCCAATCGAGTTATCTTTTGATTTAAACTTAAATCGGCAATTTCCAATCGTTCAAGGTTATCACGGTCACTCATGTATACCATTCTTTTACCGTCGTTTAGAAATCTAACCAGGCGAACCCGATGCCCTTGCTGCTCATTTAACTGTTGTACTGCCCCTTCCCAGTTTCCCATGACAAATGCCTGCCCCCGGGTAATTAAAGACAGCATACTACCCTGCTTATTTAAATCGTAATCTTCCAGATATTTTTCAGGATCAACAAATTTTCTGCTGCGCTGTATATATGAGCTTCGGTACTCAATAGAAATATTATCGAGTTTGTTTTCTTTCACCTTCAGCAAGTAGATATCCGCACCGTGGTGATACACAATGTTCTCTCCGTCTGAATTAGCATAACGGGCGTAATAATGCTGATGTTTGGTATGCTGTTTGAGGTCAGAACCATCAGTCAGGCAGGACCAGATATTTCCTATTCCATCATGATCAGAAATAAAATATATTCTATCCCCAATCCACATAGGGGTAGCTAAGTTACCATTTAATTCAATCAGTTTTTCAAAGTTATCATCAGGTCCGATATCAATCCAAATTTCACCAGCAGTACCCCCCTTATATCGTTTCCATCTCGCCGGGTCTCCGGTATTCCTTCCAATAACCACTCCCTGGGGATTGAAATCAATACTCCGGGCTGGTCCATAAGGTAGTTTTTTTACTTGATTTCCTTGCAAATCAACAGAATAAAGCCAGAATGATTTTCTAAACGGCTGCTCCCAGGTGCTGGCAAAAACTACTTCTGCTCCTTTCCACCCCACCACATAACTGAATGCTCCTAAATAGGTTAATCTTCTGGAAATTCCGCCTTCCTGGGGAATTACATAAATTTCAGTAATCCCCTCCTCTCTTCCTGTAAAAGCGATCCACTTTCCGTCAGGGGAATAACTTAAATGACTGACTTCTCCCAGGTTAGTTGTCAATCTGCAGGCAGTTCCGCCTTGGATATCCACTTTCCAAATATCATCTTCAGCAACAAAAGCAATTTGAGAATTTTTAACCGTGGGAAAACGATAATATCCATTTGATTTATTTTTCAATTCTTCCTCCTATGCTTCTATAAAAACAATAATATTAATCCCAAGATATAAACTTTTACACCTTTAATATAACTTAACTTTACTTATATTTAAATACTAAGCTTTATATAGCTTAATCAACTAACTATAAAACCCAGTTAGGTTTTTACTTCTGCTTTAAAAACAAAATATCCCTCAGGAAGTTCAGGAAAAAACCGGTCAGAGCTACAACCTATCCAATTTTCACCCAGTGCTGAAATAACATTGGTGGAAACAGATAAATTTTCAATCCTGCCCACAATATTTCCATCTTCCCATAGATAACTCTGTATGGTGGGAAAAGAATAATCTCCCCTGGAAGTAATTTCTCCTCCAATGGAAGCAGTGATGAAAATTGCCTGGGAATAACCGGAAAGCAGCTGTTTAAGTGTTTTTTTCGAACTGCCCATGACCAGATAATTTGGTCTTATACTTACTCCGGAAAAGGGCGACCTGGATCCGTTTGCAGTTGAACTGGAATTGTACAGGTGGGCATTTTTTAAATCGAAAAGAAGATTTTTCAACATTCCCTGTTCCACCAGCGCCAGCTTGGAATCACTTCTGCGCACCCCCTCTCCGTCAAACGGTCTTACCATATTATGATCAGGATCAAAGGTTTCATCAAATAGACAAAATTGTTCATGGAGCAGCTGCTGTCCTAATTTACCTGAAAACAGACTGGCTCCCTGATGGTAAAGGTCCGCACTGAGAAAGGAGGCAATCTTCGCCTTAAAAGGGTGGGAAGATAACAGGATAACTGGATAAAAGCCTGATTTAATGTGTAAAGTATCTGAAAATTTTTTCATTAAAATATCAGTTTGAGAAATAATTTCATCATGATCATAAAGCTTGCCATGAAAGAAAAGAGCAACCCCATCAATTATATTTATTGAGTCTTTTTGTTTGAACATTATATTTACATCATAAGAATAGTCCGAATAGATAAGATCCAGGTTTAAATTGGTGTTCATTGATTTAGTAGATTTTTTAAAGGAAATCTTTCCGCTGTAGATATAATCAGGATATTTACCAATCAGTGAATTCAATAACTTTTCAGTCAGGGCAACTATTTGTTCAGGAAGCAAATTTTTTTCAGCAATGTATTTGTAATGATCTTCCTGGGGAAAAACATAACTGTAGGGAATGGACAGGTTTTTTCTGGCTTTTTCAATTAAATCATGCTGTTTTATCTCTCCCACCCCTCCTGCCTGTCCTATTAATCCCTGGTTAAAAACCCTTATTCCCATATTAGTTATTGCCTTCTCCCTAACTCCTTTGATTTTGCTGCCTTTTATCTCCACCGAGATTTCATTATCTTCGACTTTGGTTTTTTCAATAACTTCGCTCATCTAAGCCACCTCCATCTCTGCAACCAGCATTTTAGGCCCCCCGAATCCAACCCTTAACGGCATTTGTTCCATTTTTCCACAACCGCCGAATTCCGCGGAGAAGTAAAGTTTGACCTTTGAGGATAAAGCTCTCACCCTGGATAATGTTTTAAAAACATTTCCGGTTACCACTGAAACATTTATTGGTTCTGATAATTTTCCAGATTTTATTGTATATGCAGTAAGGGGAGCAATGGAGAAGGTTGACAATCCCGTTCCTCCCTTAATCTGATCAATGTATATTCCTCCTGGTGCTTGATCAAGTAAATTATCGAAGGTTTCATCCCCCGAATCAATATAGGTATTGGTCATTCTTACAATAGGCTGAAATTGAAAATCAACTGCTCTTCCATTTCCAGTGGGTTTTTCTTTTAATAAAGCTGCGGTTTCCACAGAATGTAATCTCCCCGAAAGAACTCCATTCTTTACCAAATATGTTTTGTCCGCAGCAGTGCCCTCATCATCAAAAGGAGTATATCCTGAGGAGTCTTCGATACTGCCATCGTCAATTATTGACAAAATATCCGAGCCCACCTTCTTTCCCATTTTCCATTCCTCCGCCATGGCTTTATCCCCTATCATAAAATCAGCTTCAGATTTATGCCCAAAGCTTTCATGGGCAAAAACTCCTACTGCTAACTCACTGAAGATAACCGGATAAACCCCGGGCTGTATATGGGGAGCGGAAATAAAGTATTTCGACTTTTCCAGCTGTTCCGGAAAATTCCGGTATTCCTGTTGAAGCTGGTTGAAATTATTAGCGCCCCGGTTGTAATTTCCCCGGAATATTTCTTGATTTTTCTGAAGGTAATAATCAACTCTCATCCCAAAAGAAGAAAAATCATAAATAAATTTTCTTCCCCGGGAAGATATAAATCCCCTCAAGCTATACCGGTCCCGGTAATGGACATTTCTTCGGGCAAGGTAAGTCTCTTCACTCAGAAGTTTATCTGTCTGACTGATGAAATTTCTCTTGGCAGTACCATCCACATTAACATTTCGGAAATTTGAAAATTTGATCAATTCAAAAAATCCATCTTTCTCAAAACAGATGTTTTCAAAATTGCCTCTGCTGAGTTTATCTAATGAACTTATTGCGTTTTTTATTTTATCCGGCAATTTATTTAAATCGGTAAAAGAATCGTAATACCAATTTCCATTTTTCAATACTCTGAGAAAAAAACCTTTCGATTTAATTGAGATATCCTCAACTGAATGCCCGTTTTCCCAGCGGATGCTGCTGTTGTCATTTTTTTCTACCCGGAGGTCAGCATATTCAGCTGGAATATCGCTTAAATCTACTTTTTCTAGAATTTCTTTTATCTGCTCCATTTACTTCTCCTGTGTATATTAAATATTCACTTACTTTTCTTTCAGGTTATCTTGCTGTTTAATCAGCTTCTGCAATAATTCTGATTTAGTTGTATGACTGGGCTGAAGCTTGAAATTCGGGTGTTTTTCAAGCTGAACAACTAAATTATCAGCATTTTCCACTTTCTGACCTGCATATAATTCCAGTTCCAATTCATAATCAATTAAATCCGGATAGAAAACCTCATCCAGACAGATTTGAGCAATATTCTTATAATCAAAGACCTGGCGGTTAACTTTGTAATTGCCCCAAATTACAAAATGCATATCGGCAGTTTTAAATTCATTGATCAGATACTTCTTGATGTCTTCAGATAAATCAGACAGATAAATTCCCCCTTTTTTTACTTTTTCCACATCTTCCCTTTCTAGGGAAAATTCAATTTCAATTCTCCGGGCAAAGTTCAATCCATCAATTATTTGATTTTTCCCTTTTAAGCTGATCAAGTTTTGTTCAGGAGATATTCTCATTCTTAATATCAATTTTCTCTCTCTTAATTTAAAACCAGTAGTATCTAAAAGATAATTGGTCAATTTTTGACAAGTTTGCAGGGAATAGCTGTTTTTTAAGTATTCCAGAACCTGGTGGTAATTCGCCAGGCTGTTGATTTTATATTTGCATTCAACTTCTGAGGTTATATTTGTATTCATTTCAGCAATTTATTCTCTGTTTCAGTTGACTTAAGTATACAAGTTTCATAACATTTTGATACAATTTTAACGGGAAATTTAATTTTATTAAATAATTAATTTCAACTAAAGGAATATTTATGCTAATAAAATCAGGTTATCAATATACTGTATTTTTAGAACACAAGGTTGGTGCTTTAGCCAAAGTGGTGTGCAGATTAAAAAATGAAAATGTCAACATTTTGGCAGCTTCGGGCAGTGCTTCTGCTGATGGAGGAATACTGAGGATTGTTGTGGAAAGGGAAAACAGTCAACTGAAGAATATTTTCAAAAATATCGGTCTGTATCCGGTTAAAACTCCTATAATTGTAATTATGTTAACTAAGAATTCCAATCAGGATTTGGAATACGTGCTTTCTTATTTAGCTAAAAATAATATCAATTTACAATCTATTTTTTGGAGTGACTGCTCTCAAAACAAAGAATTATGTGTTGCCCTGATCCCGGATAGATTTGAAGAAGCCTGTATGCTTTTAGAGGAGTTGTGATATTTCAACAAGAAATTAAGGTTTAAACAATGGTAATACTTTTAATTGGATTATTGCTTTGCAGAGCTGTATTCCTGCAACCCACGGTGACCTGGCAGGATGATGCCCATGGTTCCAAAACTTCTATTGAAAATAAAGTTATTTTGCTTATTGGCGATTCGATGATGGGAGGCGCTACTGGATATTTTCTTTCTGACAGCTTAAAAGCAGAAGGAGCGAGATCAGTAATTATTGATTTCCACACTTCTTCTGGTCTCTGCCGTCCTGATTTCTTCAACTGGAATGACCAATTAAATACTCTTCTGTTTAATCATGATTTTGACATAGCCATGGTATTCATCGGAGCAAATGACAATCAGTCAATTCACCGCTACACTGAAGGTTGGATAAGATACCACACCGACGAGTGGTATGATGAATACAATCAGAGAGTGGGCAATATCATGGATATGCTTTTAATTAAAGCTGACCGGGTTTACTGGATAGGTCTTCCCAAAATGATAAATCCTGAATTTGACGAAGGCATAGTTGTTTTGAACAGCATCTATGAAGAGCAGGCAAGCTTACGCAACAACGTATTTTACATCTCATCATACGAATTATTTGATAATTTTAGCTCAGCCAGTTACTACCAGCCCCTGAATCCCACTTCCTCATCGCTAAGGGCAGAAGACGGATGCCATTTAACTGCTCGGGGAGCAAAGATACTGGTACAGAAAATTATTGAATTTATTAGCCAATAAATCTAACCAAAGAATCCAAGAAGCTGACCAAAAGAGGAGCAGGGATTGGTTATTGTTGTCTTTTTTCTAAAGCCTTGATCATTTCCGGGACAACTTTAAACAAATCACCTATTATTGCATAATCGGCAACCTTTAAAATTGGAGCTTCCTGATCTTTATTTATAGCCACAATGCATTCTGAAGACTGCATCCCTACTAAGTGCTGAATTGCTCCGGATATTCCAACCGCAACATACAATTTAGGAGCTACCGTCCTGCCTGTTTGTCCTACTTGATGGGCATGATCAATCCAACCATCATCAACCGGAGGGCGGGATGATCCTACCGCTCCATTCAATAAATTTGCCAATTTTTCAATGAGAGTAAAATTATCCGGCGATTTTATTCCTCTTCCTCCGGAGACGATAATATCAGCATTGTCTAAGCGAACTTTAGATGTTGATTCTTTGATTAATTCAATGAATTTTACCGGATCTTCAACATTTTCCGGCCGAGTTTTTATCCTGATTACTTCTCCTTTTCGATTATAATCAGGTTTCAACCTGCGCATTACCCTAGGTCTAACTGTAGCCATTTGAGGTCGGTTATGAGCAGTAAGGATAGTTGCCATTATGGAGCCACCCCAGGCAGGCCTGGTCTGCAACAAATGACGGTCAGGCATTTCCACGTCTAAACCGGTACAATCAGCAGTTAAACCAGTTTGAAATTTAACTGCCAACTTAGATAGAAGCGGTCTTCCCTGTGAAGTAGAACCCGCTAAAATAATTTCAGGCAATTCATCCACCACCAGGTCATGCAATGCTCTAGCTCTAACCCCTACTAAGGGAATGTTCAATTCCTCATTTTCCACAATAATAACCCTGTCTGCTCCTGAAGCAATTAATTCCCGGACTTCCTGGTCGGTTGCTGGTCCTAAGTGCACTGCAGTTACCGGTTGTTTTAAATGGGTGGACAAACGAGTTGCTTTCCCCAGCAGTTCATAAGTAACTCTGGCAATTTCACCATCTTCTCTTTCCGCCACTACCATTATTCCTCGATATTGATCGTAGTCTTCCTGTGCTTTTTGCGCCTGGTGGGTTCTCACTATTGCCCCGGTAGGACATTTGTCAATACAAATCCCGCAAAGGGTGCATTTATCTAAATTTATTTCAGGGAGGTTTTCCTCATTCATGGCAATAGCTGCCACTGGACATTCTTTTACACAAACCCCGCAGGAAACACATCTGTCTATTACAACTTTTATGCTCATGGAATCTCCTTTATGTTCATTTCAGGCTAGATGATATGTCTTTGACCGAGAATCTCCACCATTCTTTCCGCTTGCTGAGGAGGTTCACCTTCTATAAACAGCACCTCTCCCCCTACTTCAGGAGTGAAAATTTTAACCACCTGAGTAGGACTGCCCTTTAAACCAATTTTTTGGTATTCTGCATCAATTTCTTCCGGGGTCCATACTGGAATTATTGCCTTCCTCGCCCTGGATTTATTTCTTAAAGACGGCATCCGGGGCTCTCCTATCCCCTTGCCAATAGATATCAATGCGGGAAGGGGCAAAAAGTAATAAAGATATCCTTCTTCAGTCATCGCTTTTATCTTCAGTTCATCCGGTTTAATTTCCACTATTCCATTAACATCGGTAACCAGGGGAAGATTTAAATGAGCGGCAATTCCTGGTCCTACTTGGGCAGTATCTCCGTCAATAGCCTGTCTTCCGGTGATAATCAAATCAACATCTTTAATTTGATTAATTGCCTTGGATAGTACGTATGAGGTTGCCAGTGTATCTGATCCCGCAAAGTGCTTTGAACTTAATAAAATTGCATCATCTACACCCATGGAAATGACTTCTTTAAGTGCTGCTTCAGCTTGAGGCGGCCCCATGGATATTGCAGTTACTTTGGTCTGGGGTAAATTATCTTTGATTTGCAAGGCAGCTTCTACTGCATAGAGATCAAAAGGATTGACTACTGCATCAACTCCTGTCCTGATAATTGTATAAGTTTCCGGATCCACTTTTGCCTGAGATATGTCGGGAACTTGTTTTACACAAACTACAATTTTCACTTTACCTCCTTTATCATCAGTTCAGAAGTCAAGGCAGTTCTGGCTGCCTCCCTCTCCGCAAATTTTATGGATTTACCAAAGCCCATTCCAATCTTTTGATGGTTAACTTTTACCGAAACATAAAAGGTTTTATCGTGATCAGGACCGAATTCCGCTTCCCGGATATAGACGGGGCAGTGGTGAAATCTTTTTTGAACTTCTTCCTGTAGTATTGATTTGTAATCAGTGAATACAGGTTTTGAAGCAAGCAGTGTTTTTAAAATGAATTCTTTGGTGATCGCAATATCATTGGAAAGGTAAATTGCCGCCACCAGGGATTCATAAACATCCGCTCTAACTGACTGATTCACAATATTTTGATTATCTGCGGATTGAATAAATGACTCCAGGTTTAGCTGTTCAAGGATGATTCCAAGATTTTCTCCGGAGACATAGGCATTTTTCAAGGAAGACAAATCTCCCTGCCGGTAATTTGGATATTTATGGTATAAATGTTCAGAAACTACGAAATCAATAATGGCATCGCCTAAAAACTCCAGGACTTCATAACTGTGTTGGTGATCACAAGAACAATGAGTAAAGGCATCTTTTAAATATTCCGGTTTTACTTGGAGATTGAATTCTTTCTCCAAAAATTCAGATATATTCATTTAATCATTGAACATATTTCTTTAAAGCAATGGAAATATTATGTCCTCCAAAGCCTAAAGAGTTGGAAAGCACGTAATTTAACTGCACTTCCCGGTTTTTGTCTTTAACGTAGTCTAAATCACAGTTGGGATCTTGTTCAATTATATTCTGAGTGGTGTGGACTAAATTATTCTGCATGCTTAAACATACATCCAATGCTTCAATGGCGGAAGCAGCTCCCAGTAAATGACCGGTCATGGATTTAGTAGAAACCACCGGAATTTCATAAGCTCTTTGCCCTAAAGCTAATTTTATTGCCGTGGTTTCCACCACATCATTATAGGGGGTAGAAGTTCCATGAGCATTGACATAATCAACCTGCTCAGGAGTAATATCCGCATCCTCCATGGCTTTTATCATTGCAGAAGCAGGACCTTGTCCGGTTTCATCGGGAGCAGTGATATGATAAGCATCACAAGTTTGACCGGCTCCTGCTATCTCCGCATATATTTTTGCACCACGTTTCAAGGCATGATTTAAACTTTCCAATATTAACACCGCCGCTCCTTCACTGACCACAAATCCATCCCGGTTGACGTCAAAAGGTCGGCTGGCGGTAGCAGGATCATCATTACGGGTAGAAAGAGCTTTCATTACTGAAAATCCTCCAATAGACAGAGGGGTCACTGATGCTTCCGCTCCCCCTGCCACCATTACTTCGGCTTCTCCTCTTTCTATCAGTCTCATCGCTGAAATCAATCCATGTCCGGAAGAAGCACAGGCACTGGACACACTGTAATTAGGTCCTTTAAATCCATATTTTATGGCAATTTGACCTGAAGCTATGTTTACAATCATCATAGGAATAAGAAAAGGAGAAATCTTTTTAGGTCCTTTTTGAACTAGAATGGTGTGCTGGTTCTCCAAGGTTTCAATTCCTCCTATCCCTGAAGCGATAAGTACTCCCACTCCGGACAAATCAAGTTCTGATAAGTTTAATCCGGCATCATTGATTGCTTCATCAGCTGAACAGAGGGCAAGCTGGACATACCGGTCCATTCTTCTAATTTCTTTCCGGTCTAAGACGGTTAGAGGATCAAAATTCTTTACTTCTCCCGCAATTTTTACTGAAAAGTCAGTGGAATCAAATCTGGTTATCACTCCAATACCGTTTTTTCCCTGTACAAGCGCATTCCAGGTATCTACAACATTATTGCCCAATGGATTTACAGTGCCCAACCCCGTAATTACCACTCTATTCATAAATTCTCCTTTTCAAAGTACTGGCGATTTCAGCTGAAAAATTAATTAAAGATAAAAAAATTATCCTGTTGAATAAAAGCTGGCCACAGCCAGCTTTTATTCTTCTTCCTCCCCTGTATCCGTACCTTCAATTTCTTGCTTTTCAGATAAGACTTTTTCTAAATACTCCAGTGAATCTCCAACTGTAACCAGCTGTTCTGCACTTTCATCGGGTATGTCAATACCAAATTTTTCCTCTAAAGCCATAATTAATTCAACCAAATCCAAGGAATCTGCTCCCAGATCTTTAACATATTTTGCATCCAAGTTAACTTGTGCTTCATCAACTCCTAATCTTTCTACAATTATGTTTTTCAGTTCTTTTTCCAGTTGAGCTGAATCTGGTGACATTTTTACCTCCTTAATTTTCAAAAATTACATTGCTAAGCCACCATCTACTCTGATAACTTCTCCAGTAATGTAAGATGCTTCATCACTTACCAAAAAAGAAACCAGATTGGCAACATCTTTAGCTTCACCAAATTTTCTGGCAGGAATATTATCCATATATGCCTGCTTTACTTTATCTGACAATTTATCGGTCATTTCGGACTGAATAAATCCCGGACAAATAGCGTTGACTGTAATTCCCCGGGAAGCAACTTCTTTTGCCGTAGATTTAGTTAAACCAATTAATCCCGCCTTGGATGAGGAATAATTAGCTTGACCGGGATTGCCGAACAATCCTACCACTGAAGAGATATTGACAATTCTTCCCCATCTGTTTTTTATCATATTTCTAATTACTGCTTTGGTACATATAAAACTTCCGGTTAAATTAACCTCAATAACTTTTCTAAATTCCTGGTCAGTCATTTTCATTATTAAATTATCTTTAGTAATTCCAGCATTATTTATTAATATATCAATTTTACGATCATCTTTGGTAATTTCATTGATCACTTCCTGAACTGCTTTCTGATCAGTAATGTCCACTAAATAATAACTGCACTTCACTCCTTGTTGTTCTATTTCCCGGGCAGTTTGCTGGCATTCTTCTTCCAGCAAATCCCATAGGATTATGTTATTTTTTCTAGAAGCTAAAGCAAGCGCAATTTGTTTTCCAATGCCCCTGGCTCCTCCGGTGATAATGGCTTGTTTTAATTCATTCATTTCATTCTCCCCATGTTTTATCACTAGTTTGCTCTAAGCCATCCCTATCCGATATAGTGATGGTTTTAATATCTCGGGTAATTTTTCTGTTCATCCCTGCTAAAACAGGTTTAGGAGAAAACTCAACTGCTTTATCTATTCCTAATTCAGTGAATTTTTGAATTGTCTGAACCCATTTTACCGGTGAGGTCATCTGCATTTTCAACGCTTTTTTAAGCTGCTCTGCCTCAGTCAATGGTTCAGCCAATGCATTGCTTACCAAGGGAACCGAGCAGTTATTAAACTTAATATTCTCAAGATAACTGGAAAATTCACCAGCGGGTTTATCCATCAGAGGAGAATGAAAAGCCGCGGAGACTTCCAGCCATATTGCTCGCTTAGCTCCCTGTTGAGTACATAACTCTACTGCTTGTTCCACCGCGTTCTGCTCTCCGCTGATAACTATTTGAGAAAGAGAATTATAGTTGGCGGGAACGACTACTCCTGAAACCTGCTGGCAAATTAAATCAATCTGCTCAGGGGAAAGTCCAATAATTGCTGCCATTTTTCCCGGAAATTCCTCCCCGGTATTACTCATCAATTCACCTCTAAATCTAACTGTTTTAAGACCCTGCTCAAAACTTAACACCCCTCCGGCTACCAACGCAGTGTACTCACCTAAGCTGTGTCCCGCCAAAATATCCGGCTGGGGATGGGTCAATCTGTACTGGGTGTACAGTGCGTATCCCTGAAGCAACAAGGCAGGTTGAGCATTTTTTGACTCGGTTAATTCCTGGGGGGAACCATTGAACATGATTTCAGAAAGATCAACCTTGAGCAATTCATCAGCTTTTTTAAACAATTCCTTCACCTGGGGGATATGGTCATAGAGGTCCTTACCCATGCCTACAGTTTGCGCTCCCTGTCCTGCAAAAATATAAGCGATTTTACTCATAAATTCAAATTCCTTCCATAAATTCGGCAATGCAATGCTGCACATCTTTTAGATATGTTTTTCTAACTGACTGTAAAGCATTTTTTATCGCATTTGCTGAAGATTTTCCATGACCAACAAAGACTACTCCGTTTACTCCTAACAGGGGAACTGCTCCATAAGCATCTGATGAAAACTTGTTTTTTATCTCCGAGGGCAATTTAACTGAACCTCCTGCCAGTTTTAAGATTACCTCCAGCATTCTTTCGCCAAATTTTAAAAGAATATTACCAATAAAACCATCCGTAACCACTATATTTGTCTTTCCCAGCAGAATATCATCTCCCTCAATATTGCCCTGGTAATTTAAAGAACTGTTTTGAAAAAGTTTAGCTGCTTTTAAAATTTGTTCATTTCCCTTGGTGGGTTCTTCGCCAATAGAAAGAGTGCCAATTGTTGGTTTTTCTACATCCAGCAGTTTTGAATAGTAAATCGAGCCCATAATCCCAAACTGAAATAAATTAACCGGTTTGCAATCAACATTTGCTCCCACATCAATTAACAGGGATGGCTCTTGCAATGTCGGCAAAAAACAAGCTAACGCCGGGCGGTGAATGTT
>LKUE01000264.1 GCA_001412365.1 Desulfuromonas sp. SDB
ACCTGCTGATTACAAATCAGCTGCTCTGCCAACTGAGCTACGCCAGCAATCGAGCTGAATAAACTAACAATATTTTATATTTTTGTCAAGATTTATTTTAAAAATCTTGACATGGATATATTATTAGCGGTACGGGGAATCGAACCCCGGTTTGATGGCTGAGAACCACCCGTCCTAACCCCTAGACGATACCGCCTTAAGCTCATAAATCTATACCAGGTAAGTTATCTTGTCAATAGCTTTTATTGAATAATTTAAACAATTTTTCTGATTAGTAAACATAAGTCCGGAAAAATATCCTAAAATTATTTGACAATAATTTAAAACAAGATATTCTAAAATTATGTCAAACGGTAAAAATATCACCATATCAATTATAATATTTTTAGGAATTTTAATTGCGGTTATCTCTGTACTCACTTTAAAATACACTTTTCAGTTTTTTCAGGATTTAACCTTACAAAATCAGCAGGATTACAATACTCTCCACCTTTGTTTATCCGGAAGCTATCCGGAAGCGCCGACTTTTGATCCCTGGTCATTTTTATCTGACCGGAGAAGCCTAACTGTCGAAGATCTCATTCAATCAATCAATAAGGCTAGTTATGATAATGATATTGATCAAATTTTTATCACCCTCTATCCGGTGGATATCGGCTGGGCTAGAATAAGTGAATTAAGGGAGTGTTTACAGGATTTCAAGTCATCAGGAAAACCAATATATGTCTACATGGAAAATGCCGGAGATAAGGAATACTACCTGGCTAGCGTTGCTGACAGCATTTACCTGTCCCCCACCGGTCAGTTAACTGTTGACGGGCTTTCCGCCACTGTCTTTTTTTATAAAAATTTAATGAACAAGCTGGGGATTGACTGGGAAGTGTTTAAAGCAGGTGATTTTAAAAGTGCTCCCGAAATTTTTACCGACACCGCCATGTCTGAACAGTACCGTGCTTCCATAACCCAACTGCTCACCGAAACTGTTGAATTTTATTTAACTGAAGTTAATCAAACCAGGGAAAAACAGTTTTTAGTCCCCTTTAAGCAAATACTATCCCAGGGACCTTATCTCTCTGCGAACAAGGCATATCATTACCGCTTAGTTGATCAGCTGGATACCAAGCAAAATATTATGACCCAGCATCAATTTCAGGGATACTGCATTCAGCCCAGAGATTATCTTTTTTCAAGATGGACCGATGTCCCTCCCCCCAAGTCCATTGCCCTGATCTTTGTGGAAGGAGAAATTTTCACCGGAGAAAATGCTTACTCCCCCTTTGGGCTTATCACCGGTAGCCGGACCATATCTCAAGCAATTATTGATGCCTCTTTAAATCCTGAAATTAAAGCAATTGTGTTGAGGATTAACAGCCCCGGAGGGGATATTAATGCCGCTTATGAAATTGGAAAAGCAGTTGAATTAGCCTCTCAAAAAAAACCAGTAGTCGCCTCCATGAGTGACATGGCAGCATCAGGAGGTTACTTTGTAGCGATGTACGCCGATTTAATCGTGGCTAATCAATTTACTTTAACCGGATCTATTGGCGCATTTTTAATGAAGCCGAATCTGGAAAATTTATTAATTAAAATTGGAGTTACTGTAGACACAGTTAATACCCATCCTCATTCCAACTTCATGCCTCTATACCGGGATTTAACCGAAAAAGAAAAAGAGATTATCAATAATTCTCTATTGGAAGCATATAATTTATTTATAACAGAAGTAGCCCGATGCCGCGATCTTGATTCCGCTTATGTTGATTCTGTTGCACAAGGAAGAGTTTGGTCGGGATACCAAGCTTATAACTTACATTTAGTGGATACCCTGGGGGGATTGGACTTGTCAATCAAACTGGCCAGGGATTTAGCTGAAATACCAATAGATCAATCGGTGGGCATTATGCTTTATCCGGAAATGGAATTTAATTTCAAGAAACTGAATACTTATATCCACACTTACACTGATTTATCTAAAATTTTGGCAGGTTTTGTCCATCCTGATTATACTGGAGTTATGGATGTCTCCCTGAGAGAGTTATTGTCCTCTGCTCAGTTACAAACTAAAATAAAGTATATCCAGCCAGATTTGATTTGGATCGAATAATGAAAAGAAAAGTTTTGCAATTAACTGTTTTTTATTTTTTTTTACTATTCATTTCTTATTCTGAATTGTTTTCCCAAACTTCTCCCGCCTGTAAAATTTTCCACAGTCTATATGGTATTGCCCAGTCCAATATAGTCATTGACGACAGCATAGCAATATCATTGTCCTCTTTTACCGGACCGGGAGGAAGAAGGATTGAAGAACTGTCAGCTGATCTGAATAATGACGGCAATATTGAAAAAGTGGTGTTTTTAAAGGAAGTAATAAACCAAAAATCAACTCATTACCGCATAGTTATAACTGATCAAAATTATATCCCGGTGGACTTGAGCGCATTTTTCCCTCCCTCCGGGAACAATACTCAATTAATTAAAGCCGGACTTCTCCCCCTGGTCCAAGATGAAATAGGTATTTTTATTGAAGTGGAGGTTAACGATCAGGGATTAAAAAGGTGTTACCAGTATCTGTATACTTTTTCCCAGCAAAATTTATCTTTATTTTATTCAGTTACATCCCGGGAGGAAAATACCCAGGGGGGTACAGATCTCCATATTCGCTTCATCAACCACAGTAACTCTATTGCTTTAGTGGAATCTCCTGAGTTCTGGGTTAACATACCCCCTCAAATAGACTCAAATTTTCACATTTCAAAATGGTCCATTCCCGGAGAAATTTGGTTTGAGCCAAGTTATTTTGGGTTTCTTCCCTTTCAGTACAAAACCAATTTTCAGGAGTATAGATTAAATCCCACTGAATTATATTATTTCTATTACCTTCCCTCTCAACCTGAAATCTTTCCCCGAAATTCCTGGATAGATATTCATCAACATCAGCACGACCGTTTAGTAAAATTATGGTCTACTTATCTTGGTTTTCATTTAACCCCGTTTACTACCGGTTTACAAGAATTTGATCCTTCCTTTAAAGTGATCGGGGGAATTACCGATGATAATATGGAGCTAATTGTATTTATTCAGGATTCAGAAATTCATCCTCAAAAAGATCTGTTGAGGATTGTTTTAGCATCTCCAGAAGATCCCACTATGATTTTAGATATCAGTGTTTATCCTGATATCAGTAAAAACGATTTTCCAGTTGAAATCTTTTCATCTATTCCCTCTTCCGGTGATATTATAGCACATTCACTTTCCGCTTCTGATCAGAGATTGATTTTTTTGGTGGAGATACCTTTATCAGTTTTATCCACAACTGTAGTCAATCCTTTAGAACATTCTGTTCTGCGAGTTTTTTATAAATACAGGGACTATGACCACGACGGCATTATTCATCTTTCCGCTCCCGGAAAAGCTTCTCTGGAAGATCCCACCTCCTGGGGAAATGTGATAACCGGAAATTTAAATCTTTATTGATACTCACAACCAAAGGATTCAGTTATACTAACATTAAAAACAGCATCTTCCACCATAGGAGATAATTTTAAATTTTACTTTCCACCGGTTTTATGTACAATTCACAATTAACTTAAGGAAAAGACAATGGATATGGACACTACCTTAACTGTTGATGAAATCAAGGCTCTGCTGGAAGCAGATGTCTATGATCCTTTTTCCATTCTGGGAATCCACTTAAAAGAACACCTGGGCAACAAGGTGGTAGCAGTTAGAACTTTCCAGCCGGATGCAGACAAACTATGGATTGTAGGTCCGGGAGGCTCAGTACCCGCTAAACAGATTGATCCTGCGGGTATATTTGAAGCAATTTATCCTGATCATCATCAAATTTTTCCCTATCAGATAAAAGCTGAATGGAAGGGCATCTCTCATCTCTTCCATGATCCCTACCGGCTTCCTCCAGTTCTATCTGATTACGATCTGTATTTATTCAATGAAGGCTCCCACCGCCAAATCTATGACCGCCTGGGAGCGCAGCTAATGGTGCTGGAATCTATTCAGGGCACTTTGTTTTCAGTTTGGGCTCCCAATGCCCGAAGGGTAAGTGTAGTGGGAGATTTTAATCACTGGGACGGGCGGCGTCATATGATGAGGGTTAGGGGAGAAAGCGGAGTATGGGAACTGTTCATACCGGATTTGGGAAAAGACCAGCTATATAAATTCGAGATACTGACCCAACAGAAAGTGATTACAGTTAGATCTGATCCTCTGGGTTTTTATTTTGAATCCCGTCCAAAAACTGCCGCCTGTATATATAATCATGATCATTACCAATGGCAGGATCAGAAATGGATAGATAAACGGGACTTATTCCTGAAAAAGCCCATAGCGATTTATGAACTTCATTTGGGCAGCTGGCGGAAAAACTTTTCAACCCCGGGCGAGCAATATCTGAATTATCAGGAAATTGCCGACCTTTTAATTCCTTATGTAAAAGATTTAGGATTCAATTTTATTGAATTTCTTCCAGTAGCCGAACATCCTCTGGACGATTCCTGGGGCTATCAGGTTACCGGATACTTTGCCCCCACCAGTAGATTTGGTGACCCTGACGGATTTAAACACCTGGTGGATGAACTCCACCAAGCAGGGATAGGAGTAATTTTAGACTGGGTTCCCGCCCATTTCCCCAAGGATATTTTTGCTTTAGCTCGCTTTGACGGGACTGCTCTGTATGAACATGAGGATCCCCGTAAGGGAGAACATTATGACTGGGGGACAATGATATTCAATTACGGAAGGTCGGAGGTTAAATCTTTCCTCATCTCTAATGCTATCTACTGGCTGGATAAGTTTCATATAGACGGATTAAGAGTTGATGCGGTTGCCTCCATGCTCTATCTTGATTATTCCCGGAAGCAAGGGGAATGGATACCCAATAAGTACGGGGGCAATGAAAATATTGAGGCAATTGAATTTTTAAAAGAACTTAATTTCAGCATTTATCAAAAATTTCCCCATACCCTGATGGTAGCCGAAGAGTCCACCAGCTGGCCCATGGTCAGCCGACCTACTTATCTGGGAGGATTAGGATTTTCCTATAAATGGAATATGGGATGGATGAATGATTTTTTAACCTTTATCAATAAAGAACCCATCCACCGCAAATATCATTTCAATAATCTCACTTTTTCCCTGCTCTACGCCTTTACGGAAAATTTCATCTTACCTATCTCCCATGATGAAGTAGTTCACGGCAAGGGCTCACTTATTTCCAAGATGCCCGGGGACTACTGGCAGAAATTTGCCAATACCCGGTTAGCCCTGGGCTATATGTTCGCTCATCCCGGAAAAAAATTACTGTTTATGGGCTGTGAAATCGGTCAATGGGATGAATGGAACCATCAAACCAGCATCCAGTGGCATTTACTGGATTATCCGGCACATAAAGCTCTTCATCACTTTGTCAGGGATCTGGTTAAGATATATCGGAACCAACCACCACTTTGGGATGATGATTATTCATTCCGGGGTTTTTCCTGGATTGACTTCCATGACACCGACAGCAGCGTAGTTTCTTTTATCCGCTGGACTGAAGATCATAGCCAGCATTTGGTGATAGTGGCAAATTTCACCCCGGTGGTGCGGCATAATTACCGAATCGGGGTTCCCCAGCAGGGAATATATGAGGAAATTTTAAACAGCGACAGCGGTAGTTACTTTGGCAGTAATGTGGGAAATTACGGACAGGTAACCGCTGAACCCAAACCTTGGCACCTTCAGCCAAACAGCATGGAAATAACTTTGCCTCCCTTAGGGATTGTTTATTTCAAATTAAAAAATTATCAGAACCATGAGGAGGATTTATGAAGAAGATAAATTTAAAAGGAAAAAGCTTTTTAAAATTACTGGACTTCAGTTCCCGGGAAGTATTTTACCTATTGGAGCTTTCCCGACATGTAAAATCTGAAAAAAGAGCCGGTTT
>LKUE01000265.1 GCA_001412365.1 Desulfuromonas sp. SDB
TTTCTGCTCTATTAAATCCTCTAATTTATCCTCGGGCTCAATGGGTATCCCCTGAGGATAAAGATCACCGGATAGTTCAGCAGGATACTTACGGTCATCAATATCGGGAATTTGAGTTGCGGTAAAAGCAACCACCTCATATTGTTCCTGTTTGCGGAAAAAAGTATTGAAATTATGAAAATCTCTTCCCGCAGCTCCGAGGATCAACACTTTTCTTCGATTCAAGGTTTCCTCCTTATAATAAGAAATAATACTATTAGGAGTCTGGGGGTTGAAGTATTAGCTGAAATTGGGGACTCCATATACCCATCTTAAATTATTAATCTTATGTGATATAGACTTTTTACTGCAATTTAAATTTATTCGGATGTGTAAAAATAAATTTACTCCATGGTCTTGAAAAGCAGTTATTTTTTTACGAAATAATCAAAAAGTCAAGTTTTATTTCATCTCAACGAATACCCTTATTTAACTGTACTCTTATACAAATCAGTGATAGAAAAGCTAACCGGTAATAATATTAAAAACCTCTGACCACCCTGAAACCCAAAGTGTTGGCTTTGATCAGCACGTCAGCAAAGTCCGGATCAGAGGGATTTCTGCAGGCGCATCTGAGATTCTCCGCTCCATCAAACCAGGAACCTCCCCTAATTACCCGGTAAGTTCCAGTAGCAGGACCAGAAGGATCCTGCTGGGGAGAATTTTCATAATAACTTGCAGAATAATAATCATTAGTCCATTCTAAAACATTTCCAGACAAGTCATACAATCCATAGGCATTGGGGTTAAAACTTCCCACCGGACTGGTGTAGGGAAAACTATCCATTCCCGACCAATTACATCTCTGCCCGGGATCATCCTCTCCCCAAGGGTAGGGATTTTGATACAATCCTCCCCTGGCTGCAAATTCCCACTCCGCTTCAGTGGGGAGGCGATAACCGCCGCCAAACAAACATTCCCAGGTTAAGGTATCGTATTGGGGTTGGTAACCATCCCTGTGGGAAAGCCAGTTGCAGTAACGGGCGGCATCATACCAGGAAACCATCACCACCGGATAGGCTGGAAAGCTGTCAAAATAATTATCCATTCCCGGAAAGTTAGGTGAAGGCGGATGGGGGTAGCCATTGGAATTACAAAAGGTTCTGTATTCCGCATTAGTCACTTCTTTTGCCGAAATATAAAATATAGACAGGGAAACCTGATGAACCGGGGCTTCATCGGGCAAATGACCGATTTCCGTACTGTCACTTCCCATATAGAAAAAACTGTCACAGGCTAACAGCACCAAATTAGTTTCAATATACCTGTCTATGATAAAGTTTCCGGGATTTAAATCATAAACAGATGTATCTGCTGAATTTACAATCTTTACCCGGGCTTCATTGGTAATTATCCGGGGTACTGTCCAGTTATAGCTTAGAGAAGCAATATTGCTGTCAATTAAAATCCAGGATGAATCATCGGCTATGCGGTAATAGAGGTTAACCTGATTTACATCTCCCTCCACCATCCAGGAAACAACTGCAGTGCTGTCCCAATAGAACAAATTTCCTTGTTCCGGATGGGTAACCGTTATGTTGTCGGAAGGAGGGGGTGGTTCCGGATCTGTACCCCCTGATTTTGTACAACTGTAAAATAATATTACCGATAAAATAAACAGAATTTTTAATAATTTCATAAATACTCCTCCTGAACAACTTTAGTAAATTCAACTAAATTATCACCTTTCTCTTTTCAAAATTCAACATACTTCTATTACCTTTAAAAAACCATATTGTTTAAAGGGAACTTATTTAAATTGGCAGTTTAAACAAAGAAAACAATTTAAGTTCAGAGAAAAGAGTAGAGTGATCAAATATTTGATCACTCTACTCTTCGGTTTCACTCAACTCTCATTAATTTGCCGCTCGAGGATCCGTATTCAGTTTCAATTACATAGAAATAGGTTCCTGCTGAAATCTGATGCCCGTGATGATCAGTTCCATTCCACCGTAGTTGGTGAATTCCAGCATTCATTTCCTGAACCATCGAGGAAACTTTTCTTCCGGTTAAATCATAGACATAGAAATTTACTCTGGTATGACCGGGAACAGTTAGATTAATTGAGACTCCGTCGGTGAAAACGTTGGAGGAGGATAAAAATACAGAAAAAGCATAAGGTGAATTGACAATCTGCTCTTCAGATTGTCCTCCCAAGGGTTTAGCCACATCCAAGCTGAGACAGTACAAAGATTTTAATTCTCCGGAACTGTCTTTCCCCCCCAAAACGTAGAATGTAGCTAAATCAGATATTCCATAACCTTGTTCTTTAAGCATGGCAATAACCGTAGCATCCGCTTTTTGTTCAGGGAAATCGGGAAGGGTGAACCAGCCCCGTTCATTTTCATAAAGATAAACTGAAGATATATACTGTCCATCTTTTTCTCCTCCCGCCACCAGGAAGAAAGTGCCGGTTCCCCCGCCAAAAGCCTGATTAGTGCGTCCCACCGGTGAACGGTAATCGGTGGACCAGTTTATCAGAGTGGGAGAGGCGGGATTCACTTCACCGATGTAAAAGTGATGTCCCAGGTTGTTTCCTGCCGCCAGCAATATTTTTCCATCAATCTGACTGGCAACTCCCTGGGAAAACCCTCCGGGCACCGGATTGGCAATCATGAAGGTTTGGGTGTTTTGATCAAAAAGATAACATTTTGGATAGTGATCAAGATCACCTTCGATAACATAGACATAATCATTGCCCCATCCGGTAGTTGAAATTACGGTAGGAGAAGTCATCCCCTCTGGTAATTCAACCGTTTGGTAATTATCCGAACTCTGATCGTAAATCAACATCACTTCTTCCTGATTTCTGAATTCTCCCACGATGAATACCTGTTCATTAGCCACGGTGCAATTACCAGAGAGCAGTTCCAGGGGAGGAGGGGTATCTTCACTCCAGGTATTTGTTCCTGGATTGTACACATAATGCAGGGTATCCGTGTAAACATGAATATAATCATCCTCATCAATCCAGGAGCAACCTCCTGAGACTGGAGTGGGAATATCTGCCAATCTAACCCATTGAGGTGATTGACACCGGATCATACTTACTGCAGTATCATTGTGACAGTTCTGATCTCCGGGATAATCAATTAACACCTTTTTCTGGTATATATGATCTGATTCCAGCACAACCGATCCAAAGTTAATATTTAAACTGTCTTCATAGTGCAGGTTGGTGACATTATAGCTTTCATCTAAAATAACATCACCGGTCACCATATCCACTAATATGGCGTTAACGGTGAAGTCAGCGGTACTGGTTCCTGAATTAATAACCATCGAGGTTATCTCATGATTTCCTGCAGGGGCAAAAATATTTTCATTGCCCGGCTCAGGAGGGGCGACCAGGGCATCGGTCTCATCCGCTGAAAACAGGGTGATATTATCAATCACCGCCGCTCCGTGACTAGAAGTGTTTTCATAGAAACAGAACCCGATGTCTATCTTGGAATAAGCGGCATAAGCAGATACATCTACCGAATCCCATCCTACAAAAGCAGGGGTTATCAGAGGATAATAGGTTTTAAGTTCAAACCATTCCGACCATCCGGAGACGCTGTATCCGGAAAGAATTACCTTGATTGAATCGTAGTTGTTGTTAAATCCTATTCCATACCTCATGTACTTCACATTAATGGGATTCCAGTCCGCAGGGGAAAAGGTGGTGTCCACCAGAGGAGTGGTGCTGGAAGAGGCATTCCCAATCCACATACTGTATGATCCGTCGCTGGGCAAGCTTAAAGAGCTGACTGTACTAGAGCTTCTATTCTGCCATCCATTGGGCCATAAATTTCCGTTAGTATGAGTCCAGTCCACATTGGTATTATTTTCAAAATTCCATCCAATTTCAGTGATGTAAGGACGGTTGGAGAGCATGATGTTGTCAATGCCGAAGAAACGGTCATAACTTGTTCCGTCCCGGTGGATGTAGATTACAGCCATCTGAAAGCTGTCCGCTCCAGCTAAATCGGGAAGATCTTTATAATACCAGTTGGGATAACTTCTTTCGGTAAACATATAAGCCTGATCCCAGTCCGACCAGTTGGCATTTTTATAGAGTTTATAGAGGATTACCGCGGTATCCTGTAAAACGGATGTGCTGTTCCTAAAACAACTGGTCCAGATGAGGTACTTCTCATCTCCGCTTATTCCCACCTGAGGGGAAAAGGTGGTGTCATTGACATAAACCTGACCGGTTCCCTCGCACCACAGAGTCCAATCGTCTGAATCCATCAAGTCCCAGTCATTCCCGTGTTTAAGCGATGATTCCCGGTTCCAGTAAGTGGTGGACAAAAATCCCTGAAGTCCCGGTTCAAAGGTCCAGGGGGGATCAAAGTATCCGGTTAAGCCGATGTCAATGCTGTGGGGCGGTGACCAGGGACCGATTAAAGTTGTATCTGAAATCACTCTAGCCCGGGACCGGATGTAGTAAACTCCGGTTCCCGCAAACTGATGGGAATCCATCCGGGTAGTATCCCAGGAGGAATAAGACCCATCTCCCCACATAAACTGATATTCCAAATCTCCAAAACCGCTGCTGGCGGTGTCGGAGATAAAGGTATAATTGGTGTTCACATAACCCCAGGTGGGTCCCCAGGGAGCAGTCAACGGTCCGACAATGGGAGGAAGGAATGTATCCACCCTGATATCGTCAATGTAGAAACCGTAACCATTACCACCGGTTCCGTTGTTATCCGCCAGTCTCATCAATATGGACAAATCTTCAAAACTGGCATAGGGAGAGAGATTAATGCTGTACAGCATCCAGTTAGCTTCTGAACCGGTATACCCGCCCTGGTTGCAACTTCTCCAGGTCATGTAAAAAGTTCCGGTGTAAATAGGATCTACCAGATCGTGGGGTATAGTATCCCAGTACTTTCCGCTGGAAGACCAGGTCCCCGAATAACTGGCTAAACTTTCACTGCCTACAAATAAACCCAGTCCGTCCACGGTCCAGTCAGATTCATACCACATCCAGTAGTACATTACTGCGGAATCGGCATAGGAAATATTTATATCCGGAGAAAGAAACCAGCTGGCATTGGTGTTGTAAATATTGTCCAGATCAGTAGCCCACACTAAATTGCCGCTTCTTGCCTGCAGGGGACCGGAAAGAGGAAGGCCCCATTCCCAGTCACCGGTAGTTCCCACTCCATAGCCGCCATCGTCCTCCTCAAAACCATTGTACCAAACCGTCTGAGGGCGGAGTATTTTAACCAACAGGGGATCAGACCAGGTGGAAACCATGGTGGTGTCTGCGGCATCTCTCACCCGGGAACGGATGTAGTAAGATCCCACTGTAGCCCAGGAATTGGAAACCATTTCCGAATTACTCCAGTTGGAAACCGATCCGTCTCCCCAGTCAAACTGGTACTGGTAAGTCCCGGGAATGACATCGGAGGTATAAGTGTACACTGTATCCACCAAGCCGCTATCCGGTCCAGAAGGGCTGACTACCGGTCCGGGAATATTCATAAAGGTGTCCACTCTGATATCATCTACATAGAATCCGTCTAATCCGGAAGCGCTGTTTACCCCTAATCTCCAGTTAATTTGTAAATCTTGCATATCCAGATAGGGAGTTAAGTTTACACTATATAAAATCCAGTTGTCCCCCATTCCGGTGTATCCCGGATCGGTAGTTCCCCACCAGGACATAAAGTAAGTGCCGGTATAAGGAGGGAACACCTGATCAGCGGTGACCGCATTCATATTATCGTAACCGTTGGGCAAACTGTCGGTAAGCACCATTATCGCCACCGCATCCTGATCCTGAGTGGATTCGTACCACATCCAGTAATACAAAACCGCTGAATCAGCAGCGGATAGGTCCATGGGCTGGGAAAGCAGCCAACTGGCATTTTCATCGTAGGGGGCATCCAGATCAGTTCCCCACAGCTGATAACCGCTGCGGGCGGAATAAGGACCGGATTCGGGGATTCCCCATTCCCAGTCTCTGCTTCTGCTGTTGGCAAAACCCCCGTCATCCACCTCAAATCCCCAGTATCTTACCGTGTTGTGATTCACTACAATCACCAGCATGGAATCAGACCAATCGGAAATGGAATCAGCAGGGAACAGGGCATCTCTCACCCGGGAACGGATAAAATAACTACCCGGTTCAGCCCACACCTGATCTACATCAGGAGTAGGGAACCAACCGGAAAGCGATCCGTCACCCCAGTAAAACTGGTATTCCACATTACCTGCCACCGCCTCCGAACTGTAGGTATAAGTCAGTCCGGTCAGGCAGCTGTCCGATCCGGTGGGGGGAAGAACCGGTCCGGGATAGTCGGGCAACTCTGTACTTAAACTGACGTTGTCAATTCCCACATAGTATTCCCTTCCCCAGGGTGTTCCTCCCCGGTAGGCAAAGGCAATCTGAAAGGAATCAGTTCCGTATACCTGGCTGGAAATATCCGCTGAATCGTAAACTCCGTAAACATCCGAACCGAAATAAAAAGTCAACTGATTCCAGTTGGACCAAGCCCCTCCAACTGAAGTTCTAATCAGCACACTGGCGGTGTCATAATCTCTGCCACTGTAGTATCTATATCCCACTCCCCATTTAAACCACTTATAGAAATTCACCGAATCAGTTATCGCCGGGGAGATCAAGGTGTCTCTTAGTACAAAGCTTCCCGCATCATAACTGCTGCACCACATGGACATGGCATCCTGATCAGGCGGTCTCCGGTAGCGAAGATCGTAAGGCTGCCAGTCCCAGCGGCGGGGCCAGTTAACTCCTTGATCCCGCTTAGCGGTGGTCCAGCCATCAGTCCAGGGAGTATCCTCAAAGTCCCAGAAATGACCGGCTAGCAGGATCCCGGAAGATAATATTAAAAAGAGGATTAACATTAATTTTTTCATATTTCCTCCCATTTATTAATAAACTTCATTCCAATATACGTATTTCTTCTTCAATCCGGGGCCTGCAATTTCCGTAACCACCGGCCCTCCGCTGGTCATAATAACCACTACCGGACCATCGGGTCCCACCGTTACCTGGGGAGAGGAAGGAATGCCGATATGACCCAACTCTACAATATTTACCAATCTTCCCGTGGCTAATGTCGCCACATACAAACGGGCATAACCTGCTCCTACCTCGCAAGGACCGGCAACCGCCAGGTCAGGGGTAAAGGTAGTCCAGTAAACATAGCCCTGATAGATAAGAGGTAAAGAAGTAACCTTTTCACCCTGATGTTGATGCCGGTAATACCAACCGTTGTTTCCGGGAGGACAACCGGTGGAAGTTAACGAATCCAAATCATCCAAACTAGCCGGTGCCCCTGCCACCGGGGGATTTCTGAAGATAAAGAAATATCCGTATCCGGTGGAATCCATGGGGTCATCACGATTTCCGGTTCCGTAGCAGTAATAGGTATTAGCGGAAATATCCAGAGCTACTGCCACCGGAAAGAAGGAAACCAGATCGGCATCAGCAGGAGCAGCGCTTTCCGGAGCAAACACATTCCTGAAGTTCCAGGCGGCAGGATCCGCAGTGTCCTGTATATTGTCAATGAGCAGAAGATTGCCACCCAGATCGGGAACAACCAACTGGTCCACATAACCGTCAATATTCATATCCATTAAGGAAACTGACGAGGCAATTCCATTAGATTCAGGACTGTTCCAGGCATAGGTGCTTTGCAAATCTCTGTACACCGGCATAATTGCAATAAAATCGCCGGTGTCGGGGATGGGATCATTATTTGCATCGGGAACATACCCGCCGCCCATCATAAATCCCCATACCGGTTGAGCGGTATCCACTCCTGATCCGTCCGGATCAACCCAAAACTGCCCGGCAGTGGGCTGGGACCAAGTATTGCCAAAGGTTCTGGTTACCATGCCCCCTTCCAGAGGCGCGGAATTAAATTCGGTTACAAACTTTGGATAATCCGAGGTATCCGGATTTAAAGGAACTTCGGTTATATCTAAAACAAAATAATTATTTCCTCCTTCTCTTTGACCGAGAATTAGAAAAGTTCTCCAGTCGGAAGCATCTCTTACTCCGTTGGAATCAAGGTCGGACCAGAGATCGGCAGCGGTAACCGGACCGTCTAAAATATAAGTATGACTGCCGTCCAGTGCCCAGATTCTCAACTCAGGAAGAGCAAAGGAGGGTATCCAAGCCCATTCCTCATGACCGGTTGCCCCGTTCAAACAGTGGAGTACTCCGGTATTGGTTCCCACATACACTCGTTTCCGGCTGTCCCGGTAGGCGTGCTGTTTGCGGAAGAAAATATAGGAATCATCTCCGTTGTAAAAAGGACTGGGAGCGCCAATCATAAGAGGTGCGCTGTGAAAGACATCCCCCATTTTCCATCCCGGTTGAACTTCACTATGTCCTTGTCTCACCCGGGAAACAATTAAATCTTTCTGGGCGGTGGTTATTCCCCCTCCCAGATAAACCGGCATTACATTTGCCGCAGTAAATTCTTCCCTGCTATTAGCGTGAGTCCAGTATATATTCCGGGAGGCTTGACTGGTGTAAAGCAGGGAGTCTCCTGCCGACCACATCACGTCTCCGATCACCGTATCTCCGTGGAAAGAATGTGCTTTTACCTGCCCGTCCCAGAATCCGGAGGAGGTGGGGCGGAAGGTGGCAATGATAACCGAGGTATCACTCATTGCCGTTCTCACCACGGGAACGCTGGCAGGAGAAAAGGAGAAATTAGCATTTACAATAGATTGAAAAATATGTTTCAAAGCTTCTGACAATTCATTGGCGGACTGAGCGATAAACGCATAACCTTCGCAGCGGTGATATGAAGGAGGATAGGCGCGGTATCCGGAGGTGGTAGTGGAGGGAGGAGTGTACCACCCGTTAGTATTTCCCCAGTTATTGGGAATGGGCATGGGCCAGCTTGCCGGTTTGTACACATGGCAATGAGGAGGGTTGTAGTCTTCATCGGAAAAATTATAATCATCGGGGTTATCCGTCCCCCCCCATCTGGCAGCCCAGTTCAGCTCATTCCTGCCGTGTTCGGTAATACCCAAACCGAAACCAACGGTGAACACCGGAATATTGTTGTTTTCATAACTTACCGCCGCTTCTCTGACTACACTCCAGCTTCCCTGCCACTCATTGTGGTAGGTGTAGGTGTAGTTTTCAGTGGTTCCGTATTTGTTGGATTCACCATCGCTGATCAGAATGAGGTAGTAACTCCGGCAGTTGAGATCAGGATGGGAAGAATCGTATTCATGCACCCAGCGGGAAGCGTAGTAAAGAGCGGGTCCGTTGGGAGTGTAACCACTGTTATAGGTATAATCCATGTGACTCCATATAGTGGCATATCCGGTTCCAAAGGGATCTGCCTCTAAATTCCCCACGGTCTCCCCGGGAGTGTAAATATAAGGTTCGGGATTGCATCCGCTGCTGGGAATTCCGTAGTAGAACATCTGCCCCACATCAACTCCCAGAATATCCCTGTCCTCATCTTCCACCACTCCATCCCCGTCCGCATCCAGAAGGTTTTCCATAACCCAGAGGGCTTGCTGAATACGGCTGGGGCTTCCGCTGGCCATACTGCCTGACCGGTCCAACAAGATCATCGCCGCTGGTTCAGCATTAACCCTGAACAGCACCTCATCATTGGCAGTGAGTACAAGCGGAAGAAAAATTATTAGCAGAAATATTTGTTTTTTCATCTGACCCCCCTTGATTGCAATGAGGGAGTTGTTTGAGCAAACAGAATGACCAAGGGCAAATATCCTTTGCCATTACCCAGCTCAATTTCTATCACACTGTAAGCAACTCCGCTGCGGGGAATACTTTGTTCTGAGGCAAAGTGGAGAGAATAACACCACTGGCTCCTGTTTAGATATTTCCCCTGAAAATTAACTTCCACTCCCTGGGGATTGTTCAGGGGAAAACCAGGAGTAAGCCCTTTTAAAGAACCTATCTCCAAGTGATACTCATCATCCCCGTGATAAATTATAATTTGGGGAGGGTAGCGGTAATTGCTGGTCACCGCGGTTGCTTTTTGTTCCAGATCATTTTCAACCAAGCTGGCAATTGAATCTCTTTGCTGAAGGTCCAGCTGATATTGATGGTCATATTGGAGGGAAAAGGGAAGGGACAGACTGGTCCATCTGGAATCAGGTCCCAACTCAGGAGGGACATGATCCCCATAGGAATCCACTCCCCTCAAGCTGCGGGGTAAGATAAGCACACTCAGCAGGATATAAAACGTAAAAATAATGGATCTATTCATGTTACCTCCTGTTTAGGGATAGCCAGTAGTCCCTCCGGGGACAGGAGCTACTGAAGTTCCCACTAATATTTGTGATCTCCCCTGCCGGGGAGAAGTTATCAGTTCTTCACCGGTTATTTTATATGAATAGTTCATAGCAACCAAAGCTCTCTCATTGGCGGTCCAGGAAGCGGTATATCCGGACATAATTTTAGTAGTCTTGGTCATGGTATCAACTGTAATTTCAACCCTTCCCACATTAAACTGGGCTCCGTGATCGGGCTGGTGGACTGTTCCCAGGGTTGCGGTAACTCTTTCTGCCCCTGCTTCAGTTCCCCTGAACGCCTTGGTTTTATGTCGGATGACGTCGGTAATCCGGATATCTGATACCGCCAGCATGTAGGCGGCAGCCACAATTAAAGCACCCGCCACCAGTATACTCAAGGCAAGTATCAGGGCTATTCCTTTCTGTGGCTTTTTCAATTCATATTTTCTCATAGCCTGCTCCTTACGGTAATTCTCCTGGAAAAAGTAATTGTATCCGCCTCTCCCATCGCTCCCCGTTCATTATAGGTTACTACTTCCAGGTCCACATAGGCGATATCTCCCTGTTCAGAAGTATCAGTTACCACTCCCCCGGTGTCATTGTAGGGGATGATATTAAAATCTTCAACTCCGGTTATCAGGACATTGTAGACATAAGCTCCTCCCTGATAACGCACATTGTAAACATTTTTATCAGATGAATTATAAACCAATCCGAAAGTTTCATAAGCAGTATCTAAACTGTTGTTTCCAAAAGTAGAAGCAGGATAGACATCGGAGAAATAGCAGAAAGTATCATTGCCGCTGGAGTTATAATAAATTTTCCAAATTTTAAAAATTTCAATATTTTGAAATTCTGCAGTATTTCCGGGAATTGCCCGGAGCTCCTTGGAGGCAACTCTTAACACCGCTTCTGCTGATTGCATTGCCTCGGATCTTCCCTCCATGATCACCTGATGCTTTTTTTCCTGGGTGTAATAGACAATTAACATGCCCACAATTACAATTCCCATGATTAATGCAGCCATTAATTCAATTAGAGAAAATCCTTTACCGGTGTGTTTATGAATAGAATGTTCAATCTTTTTCATAATACCTACCTCTCTGCAATGTAAGATTCAATAGTATCATATTTAGTATTGCCAATCCGGTCTTTCCAGGTGTATTCAACAACCAGCATTTTCCCTCTTAATCCCGAAGTATCCATGGTAACTTGCCAACTGATTTCAGTAGCTCCAATCACCGTGTCGCCATTGGCAACCGAGTCATAATCAATGCTTTTTATCCATTCAATATAGTCCTCAAAATCATTGATTGCTGTTTTTTCTAACCTCACTGATTTTTCTGCCTGTACTGTTCTCATCCTAGCTGTTCCCAGGGCTACAATTCCTATAGCGAAAAGAACTACTACTACTAGAACTTCAAGATAAGAAAATCCTTTATCTTTTTTTCTCATCACCCCTCCTAGTACTTGATAATCCTGGTTAATCCAGTGGCGGCAATTACCTTAACTGAAAGTTTTTGATCCCCTTGCTCGATAAGAACTGATTCTGCAGAAGTGGTTGTAGTATCAAGAGAACCAATTGGCAAAAATACCATCTGAGTATAGTTTCCGCCATTCATGGTAACATCTGAGGGTACATCTCCGGAAATCCCCATTGAAGAAGTTGATCCTCCGGAGAGCAGGTAAACTTCATAGTGACCTTTTTTCCCAGTTTCATTAAAACTGATTAGAACCGTATCCGCCTTGGTAACTGCAAATTCCCTCGCCTGTTTCAGAACACCGGAAACCTGGCGGGTAGCTCTTATAAACTTGTTGTTTACACTGTTAACCACAGGAATGGAAATCAATACAATTAAGCCAATTAGCACGGTTACCACCATTAGCTCAATTAACGTAAAGCCTGAGTGAACGCCTTTTTTTATCATCAGCTCCTCCTGAATATATCTAAATATTTTATCATTTTAATATTCTAGTAGCATGATCCATGCCACAAAATATTTTTTCGATAAAATATGTAATATTGTGAAAGGAAAAACTATAAAAGGGCAGTAAAACTCAACATATTGTATATATTTGCAGTAATTAATCTAAATATTGACATTAATATCACTAGAAAAATAAAACAAAGTTAATAAAAAAACAACTGTTCACCATTTAATGTG
>LKUE01000266.1 GCA_001412365.1 Desulfuromonas sp. SDB
AATATCCCCCGGTTAATTTATTAACAGAATAAAAAATAAAAACCTGTAAAAGGAGGTTGGATCATGAAAGCTTTTTCAGTGATCATTCTAACAGTGATGTCTCTGTCAATTCTTTATTCATCAGGAATTGACTATAGTGGCGGAGGATATGACTTTGCTCCGGTCAGATATGAAAACCCGGAAATAGTAATACCGGATAATTTCGATATCAACCTGGCAAATGCTGAATTTCATACAGCCAGAGAAAATGGAAATATGGAAACTGCCAATTTGTTATCACTTCAGATTAATCAGTACTGGAAGGAAAATAGAGTTAGAGGGTATGATCCTCTTGATCACGGTTCATCGGTTAATTCAAACCAAAGGGAAACCATAGAATTAAATGAAGATCAAAAACTTCCCAAAGATTACGCTCCATTATGGGGAGATGATGTGAGAGTTGATCCCAGGGATTATATGCGTGACGGCAATGTTGTCAGTTTAAGCAACGGTGAACTTTACTGCGTGGCAATATATCACCCCTCCGGCGGAGATTACACAATAGTAACCAATAGATCAACTGATGACGGTCAAAACTGGTCAGTTTGTCATGAATATACCGCCTCCGGTTATACCTTTTTGGAACCGAGATTAAGTGTAGCTGACGATACTTTGATACAGTCCTATATTATTGTAAATCCATCAAATGAATTCAGAGCCTGGGTAAGAGTATTTGAACCGGGAGCATCATTGAATTCAATTTACTTCGGTTCTCCTACTCAAACCGGATCTTTCCAGGATAATCCCATATCTGATTTAAGAGTTACCAATGACGGACCAAATTACAGTGCTAAATATGTATTTGCCACCTGGACTGAAACAAATACTTCCGGAACGGATTCCACCTGGGTGATGTTCGCCCGGTCCAATGACATGGATGTCAGTACCTGGAATATTCATGATACTCTGAGAATTTCCTCAGGCAATGGAATTTATTACGATGAAACCAGAATTGCCAATGGCGATGGTGATAACCTGGTGCTGGCAGCACATCTGCATCCCAATAACTATCCTTATTATGATGAATCAGTAAGAGGTTGGTCTTCTAGCAATGGCGGAGGTAGTTGGTCAACATATTTTAACATTACTCCCAGCGATAATGACCTGGATGAATCACAACCCGCTATTGCCGGTTCACATAATAATAATAATTGGGCTTGTATAGTTACTCAGGAAGATACTGTCCCCGTCAGCGATAAAAATCTGGTAAATTATTATTCCACTGACAACGGAGCCAATTGGACTGAAGCTGGCTGGGTATATCCTGATTCTAACTACTTAGCTTATGTAATGGTGGATTACAACAGTACTGCATTCTATGCGGTTTTCCGCAAAGATCTGGCTAACGGAGATGAAGAAGTTAAATTTAAACAGGGCAATATTTCCAATCCCAATTCCTGGACCCAATCAGTTACGGTAAATGATAATGTAAATAACCTCAGCGGAGTTTACGGACCTTCGGTCTGCTACAACTATTCAGCAGACGGAGTATGTGTACTCTGGAATGACTATCAGAGTTCAATCTACAGTCTCTGGTTTGATAATATGTCCTGGACTACCGGAGTGGAAGAAGAACCGGTGGTTGGTGATATAAATACTGAAATATTCTCAGTTGTTCAAAACGGAAGATCATTCAGAATTAATTATTCTGTAACTGTCCCGGGTAATGTATCCATTAACATTTTCGATATCAGCGGTAGAAATATAGCTAATGTTTTAAATGAATATAAACAAGCAGGAACTTACAGCTTGAACTATGAGTCTGATTTCTCCTCAGGGTCATATTTCTTCACCATACAGACCAGCCAGGGGATTCAAACCAAATCCACCTTCTTTGTTAAATAGCAGCAACCAAACATGAGGGGGCAGGAATGCCCCCTTACTTTTCTTAATATCTTAAAATTTTCTATTATAAAAAAGCCGGGGCGGTTTGATTATTTTTCCTGATCTTTTATCTACTGAAGATAAACTGAATTTATGTGAGCTCATCCCCATATAGATGAAGTAAATTTCTCTCTGATAGGTGGTAAAATAAAGATAATTGCTTTCTGAAAATTTAGGTTTTTCAACAATTTTACTGATTGACTTTTTCCAAAGTTCTTCACTCTGATTACTTACTCTGGAGATGTATATATCCTTGATTTTGGGATTTAAATTAGCTGAATGGGCAATAACAACACTGGAGGGAGTTCTAGTCAGATATGGCATGGAGCAATTTCCCCGGTTCAACAGCTTGGGATTTAAGAAGGAATCATATAACTTCTTGGGTTTATCACTGGAAAAATTTATTTTGATATGCAAAAAATATCTCTTGCTTCCCGGTTCAGGGATGAAATCAATATCATATTTATTTGAGCCGGAGAAATAGGTGTCCGGTTCGGAATTGGACAATGCATATTTATCAAGCGTCACCTTAGGTAAATCACCTAAAGACAAATGTTTAACCCTATCTTCAGGGGAAATATCAAATTTAATTTTTTTTGCCTTAACTGTTTCCGGATCAAGCAAATAGGCATAACCTTCATTATCATAAATTACAATAGTCTGTTCAATATGGCTGTACACACAAAGCCGTTCATTAAAATCTTTCAATTGGGGATTTTTCTTGATAATCTGTTTTTTTGTGCATAACCTCTTGCCTTTTTTATTATCCACCACAATTAGATCTTGATTATCAGTAACTAGAAATAGATAATGGGGATTCATTCCAAATAGTTTAATATATCCACCCATCATTCCCGAACCAAACCGGGATAATTTAACTTCATACACAACTCTTTGATATTTAAGATTAATTTTCTTTACTCTAAAATCATGCTGTAAGGACATACCGCTTTTAGAAGTGTGGGTTATCTCATAGTCCAGAATAAGAAGCAGATAGGTAATTCTATTTTCAGATAGAATATAACCGTCAATTATTTTACCCCGGGCAAAAACGGATTTTAAAACTTCATACAAGATAAAAGCAGACGCAAAACCGATCAACATTTTCACTGAAAAAGATAAATTAAAGAAAAATTCCTTAATATTTTGCATGAATTCTAAAATAATCATTTGCTAATAATTTTAAATCCTAACTGGCGTTAAGTTTCGTTGATTTTATTCTTTTAACAATCTTCCGGGATTGATTTAAATACTTTTTAGACTGAACTTTATCCCTCTTTGAATTTAGATATTCAGCATATTGCTTTAGTAAATTTGCATATTCAATATTGTCCTTTTCTCTTTTCATTTCTTTAAGAGAATGTTGCAAATAATTTTCAGGTTCAGTTCCTTTCCCAGTTATTTTTGAGATTTCCTTTGCCTGCTTAATTGTTGGATCAATATTTGCAAAACAAATACCAATGGAATAATAATAAGTGTAGCCTTTTGTTTTCAATTCTTTTTCCATTAACAGGGAATTTTTATTGGTTTGAAGGGATTTAAGATATTCTCCATTTAAAGCATAAGTAAGACCCATTTTTGATGAAATTTCAACTAATCCGATTTTCAAATTAATATTTTCAGCAATACTAAATGCTTTTTTATAATTTTCAATGGCCAGATGATAATCCTCTTTCCTTCGATAGAGATCACCAATGTACATTGCAGCATAAACTGAACTTCTTTGATCGTTTAATTCTTCACTTATCTTTTTTTTCTGGTTCAGACAATCCAAGGCAAATTCATAATTGCCTATCTCCATATATATTGTGCCCAAGTTCCCCACTGCTACGCTTAAACCTCTTTGGTCACCTAAATCCAAGGATATTTTTTTCTTGGTAATAAAACATTCAAATGCACTGCTGATATCCCCCCTATCCACATAAACTGCCCCCATATTTCCCACTGCTGAACTAAGCACTCTTTTATAGCCAATTTGTTCACAGATCTGTTTAGTTTTTGCAAAGTATTCCATCGCTTTTTCTACTTGGTTACGGTGAAATAATACTGAGCCTAAATTTAAATAAGCTACACTTAATCCGAATTTATCATCATTCTTAATGTTGATATTAATTTGTCTCCGGTAACAATTTACTGCTTGATCAAATTCTCCCCTATTCCAGTATATAAGTCCAATATTACCCAATGCTATGGAAACAAACTCAGAATTCCCATCATTTTCATGCCTGTTGATTATTTCTCTATAAATATTCATAGCTTCATCATATTTATTCTGTCTAAAATAAATCTGACCAATATTTGTTTTAAAATTATCCATTTTTACATCAAATTTGTTGATTTTGGCTTGATTTAATCCACTAATTGCTATTTTCAGCGCATCTTCCACCTTTTCTTGATAAAGATAAATTTGACTCAACAGGTTTTTTGAATCGAGAATAATCTTCAACTCCAATTCATCAGGTTGTTCAATAAGATAAATAAGATCCCTAATTGAACTTTCCCAACTGCCTTGAACAAAATTAATATATGCTCTCAAGTACAATGTTTTATTTTTAATTTTCTTTCCAGGCTTAAGTTTTAATATTTTTTCACAACAATCTAATGCTTCTAAATTCTTATATTGTTGTTTGTAATGATTCCCAGCACTAGAATAATAGAAAATTGATTTTTGCCTGTTTCCGGCTAAATAGAAATGAGAGGCAATATCGTAATGATAACTTACTTCTTTGATATATAGTTTCTCCAGACTATCCCCAACCAAACCATGTAATTTAGATAATCTAGCTTTCAACTGCATATCATAAACCACATCCCGGTATAGAGAACTGGCAAAGGAATAATGTGACTTATCCGCCTTGATTAATATACCATTTTCAGTTATTGAATTGACCATATCGGTAAAATTTTCAAATTCAATTTGATTGTTAACTTTAACTAAACTGTAGAGAATATTCAGATCAAAGTCCATGCCCAGAACACTGCATAATTGAATAACTTCTTTTTGTTTTTTGGGTAATTTATCAATTCTGGAAATTATTATCGAAGTTATACTGTCCGGAATCTCCACATCTATTTTATTTACTTCATTTACTTGATTATCAAAAATTTCATTATCCTGAAAATATTGGCAAAGCTGTTTTATATAAAATGGATTTCCTTGAGATTTTTTAAAAACATAACTAACTAGGGATTCAGGCACATCTTGATTATACATCTGCCTTATGATTTCAGAGCTGTGTTGATAATCAAACCTGTTTAAATTAATCTGTTTGACTTTCCAACTAGCACTATGATTTATTTCAGATAATTCAATATTTTCAGTAAATCTTCCTGCAGTTATTATTAATACCGGATGATTTTCCAGGCTTCTTAGAAATATTTCCAGAAATTTCTTTGTTTCATCATCAATCCAGTGATAATCATCTATAAACAGGACTACTGGTTTAACTGAACTGAGAACAACTAAAAATTCCTTAAGAGCAAAAAGAGAATTTTCATATTTTTGCTTTGGTTCAAGTTTATCGTAAACAGTTCCATTTAAATAATCAGCAAACAAAATAAAGCCAATTAACGGTTTAATTCTAATAAAATTTTGAAAGTAATCCCGATTTAAATCCTGTTTGTCCTTGATAAGGTCTATGCTTTGATTATATCTTTCCTCAAATTTCTGTTTCTTTGATATTTCATCGGATAATCCCCATTGATTGAAAAAATTTTCCAAAAAGTAAATTATTGGATTTAGTGATTTTCTCAGGATTGAATCACACTTCCAATAGAATATTTGAAATTTTTGTTGATAGTCTTCCAGCACATAATTTATCAAGGAAGTTTTCCCAATTCCCATCTCTCCCTGAATATTTACTACACCCTGGAATTTTCCCTTTTCCAAATCATTAAGACAGTCCTTAAGAATTTTCTTTTCATCATTGCGGTCACAAATTTTTTTGACATCCCAGATGTGATATTGAGGACTGTTTTTGGCAATTAATTTATAAACAGGCAAGGGACTGGATTTGCCCTTAAAAAGGATATTATCAATTAACTGAATTTTATATCTGTCTGAATATTCCTGTTCTATATTCTGAGAAACCCATATCTCTCCAAACTGGGCTTTTTCCATAAACCGGGAAGAGAGATTAACTACTTCTCCAAGAGCAGTATATTGGCATCTTATATCATCTCCAATAAAACCCGAATAAGCTAAACCACGGTTAATGCCCATTTTCACATTCTGATTAATTATGTTTAATCCAAAATCCAATGCTCTTTGCACATTATTTTCATGGGATAAGGGAGCGCCAAAGATAATCAAAAAAGTTGCTCCTTTATCTCCAAAATTTAATGAAGAGAAATATCCTCCATAATTTATTACTTCTTTTAGAATACTACGGATAAAATCGTTTAATAGCTGATGGGAATTATAATTTTTAAAGGACACCAAAACCGAAGTTATATCTCTAAACTCACCCCGGTAAGGTAAATCAAACACATCATCCGAAACAAAATTTCTGTAGAGATCTGTATCTATAGAAATATCATAAGTTAAATTAGAAAAATTCTTATTTTCATTATCCCCAGAATTAATTTCTTTTAAAATAAAATAATTCTGATCAAGTCTTTCAACAATGATATCTTCATGATTAACTTGCTGGATAACACTCCGGTCAATTATTATCTCAGTTTTATCGGAAATCCTCTTGGATTTTGAACATCTGTCAATGGCTTTACCTCTAAAATAATAAGTTTTGATATTTTTATATCCAATAGTCCCCCAGTTAACCAAACCATGAGAAATTCCGATTTTTAGAGATATGTCAAAGTTGCCAAATTCTGTATACTGAATTCTGTTTTCAATAATATGATTGCTAATCTGATGGGCACAAGTCAAAGCCATAAGTGTATTGGCTTTTTCACTGGGAAATACAGCAGTTAAACCATCTCCAACAAAACCTGAAATAAATCCGCTATTGATATAAATTATGGCAGTGATTGGTTTAAATACCTTTTCCAGTATGACTGATAATGTTTCCGCTCCATGCCTTTTTTCTTTCAACAGTTTTTCAGTAAGAGGAGTGAAGCCTTTTATATCAATGAATATTGTGGTTGCAGTAAACTGCCCTTGAAATTTACCTTGTCTATCTTTCAGCAGGATAAATTTGGGAACAAGATTTTTCATATAACTTTTTTTTATGTTTTAATTATTATGAAAGTCCTGATTTCTATAAATTAATAATATCTCAATTTATATAGTTTTTGTATTGATCAATTTTCAATTTAAGATCAGTTAGTTTTAATTCATCTATTAGGGAAAGTGCTTGTTTATATAAATTTTTCATTTTTCCAGTTTTTTCCTGGATCATAAATAATTCCAGCATCTCAGTGATAAGGTAAGCTAGTAGAAATTTTGAATTTAAAGATTTGAGGATGTGTAAAGATTCATTTAAATACTGTTCTGCTTTCTTGAAATTTTTTAAATCCCGGAACATAATACCCATATTTCCCAACAATATTCCTCTACCCTTGATATCTCCAATTTCATCTTTGATTAATGAAGCTTTCTGATAATACTGTTCTGCTTGTTTATATTTTTCCTGGCGGTAATACAAATTTCCTAAATTAACCAATACTCGAGATATCTCCAACCGGTTGTTAATTTTCTTATTTAAGTTCAGACTTTTTCTCAAGTAACTATTTGATTTTTTTAACTTTTGTAGCTCAAAACTTACCAGTCCTAAATTCAGATAAGTTTTGGCAGTATTCTGGATTTCACCAGTTTTTTTAAATATTTTCAGACATTTAAGAAAGGAGGTCTCAGCTTTTTTAAAATCTCTCTTTTCGAAGTATATATATGCAATATTGAACATTGAGCCGGTTATACCAAATAAGTTATTATTCTTTTCTGATATAGATAAAGCTTGCTGGTAGATATCAACAGCTTTAGCATAATCAGACATTTCTGAGTAGATATTTCCCAAATTCATCAAACTCTTTGTTAATTTCTCATCATCATTATATTTTTTAGATATCTTTACAGCATGATT
>LKUE01000267.1 GCA_001412365.1 Desulfuromonas sp. SDB
AACTTTATATTTTTTAGCCTGTTTTGTAATCATTTCAGGCTCATCCTGTATTTTTTTAAAACCCCTGGTTTTAGGTGAAATTAATAAAATCGTGTATGACTTTTCAACAGCCACCATGCTTCTGCTGGGGATTTTGATTTCTGTGGTAATTGGAACCATGGTGATACAAACGGAATTTAAGCAAAAAACTATTTATTTGATTTTAACTCAGCCAATATCAAGAAACCAGTTCATTATCGGAAAATTTCTTGGAATGTTGTTAAGCGTATTAATAGTGGAGATAATTACCGCAGTAGTTTTCTTAGTTATAATGTTCTTTCTAGGAGTCCCTGTTACTGCAAATTACTTCATTTCAATTGGTTTCATACAGCTACAGCTGTTCATCGTCTGTGCTATAAGCATGTTTTTTTCATCATTCGCCACTCCTATTACCGGAGCAGTATTTACTTTTTTAACTGTTCTTTCAGGTTTATTTGTTTCCTCAGCGCTGTCTATAGGGCAACTTACCGATAAAGTTCCCCCTTCGGTGAACATAATTATAAAAATAGTATCGTTTATTCTTCCCGCGCTATCCGACCTGGATATAAAAATACTATCTTATTACAACATTCCCCTAAATTTCAACTTTGTTTTCTTCAGTATCAGCTACAGTGTTGCCTATATAATAGTCTGCATTTATCTAACTATGTTAATTTTTCAGAACAAGGAATTTATTTGAGCTCTATTTACTCCTTTTTCCAGAATTTACCCGTTTATTTAAAAACCTATCCCTGGTTTATGAATTTAGCGTTATGGTTTATATTCGGTTTATGCATGGGCTCATTCGGAAATGTATTAATTTATCGAATTCCCCGGAAAAAATCAGTAATCTGGCAAAGGTCTTTTTGCCCTAAGTGCAAACGTAATATACCTTTTTACCATAACATACCAATTTTATCATATCTATGGTTAAAGGGTAAATGCAGGTTCTGCGGAAGCAGTATTTCCATTCAATATCCCCTGGTGGAACTCAGTGCCGGTTTTTTATTTTTACTAACATTCCTGCTGTGGGGAGTTAGTATAACTACGGTAAAAATGTCATTTTTCTACTTTTTTCTACTGATAATCGCTTTAATTGATTATCAAAGGTTCTTAATTCCCATAAGTCTAAGTTTTTGGGGGATGGTTCTGGGGGTTGTATTTTCTCTGTTTATACCTGAACAGATATCTCCCGGGCAAAGTTTGTGGGGAATATTAATTTCAGTTGGCACTTTATACATTTTTTCCGATTTTTTCTATTTAATCACCGGCAAGATCGGATTAGGCAGCGGAGACATAAGTTTAGCCGGAATGGTGGGCGCTTACCTGGGCTGGAAAAATTCGTTGCTGACTTTATTTATAGCAAGCTGCTCTGCCCTGCTGTTTGTTGGTCTTTATCTGGGGATTAAAATAATTTCCAGAAAACCGATAAATTATCAATATTCCTGGAGAGATGGACCTCCCCGATGGAAAAAGCTGCCCCTAGGTGTTTTTATTTCCATAGGGGCATTAATGTTAACTGTTCTGGAAAAATTTATTCCTGATTTTCAATTTTAAAAACCAGTTTTCCCTGTTCGACATCAATATTTATATCTGCATGTTCCTGGATTTCACCGGTAATTATCTTCTCCGCAACCGGATTTTCGATTTCTCTCTGTAGATACCGTTTAATTGGTCTGGCTCCGTATACAGGGTCATAAGCCTGTTCGGAGATAAATTCAATGGCTTTTTCAGTTAGACTAATTTTCAGCTTTTGGTCGGCAATCCGGTTTTGAATGTAAGAAATCTGAAGAGCGACAATTTTTTCAATTTCACTTTTCTCCAGGGGAAGAAAAACAATAACTTCATCTACCCGGTTGAGAAACTCCGGTTTAAAATGAACTCTCAGCGCATCTAAAACATCTCTCTTCTTCTGATCGTATATATAGCCCTTTTGATCAATTCCTTCCAGAAGAAGAGTGCTTCCGATGTTTGATGTCATTATTAATATGGTGTTCTTGAAGTCAACAGTTCGACCTTTATTGTCAGTTAGCCTGCCATCATCCATTATCTGAAGGAGGATGTTAAATACGTTGCTATGCGCCTTTTCAATTTCATCTAACAATATTACACTATAAGGTCTTCTTCTGATTGCTTCAGTCAGCTGTCCTCCTTCTTCATATCCAACATAACCAGGGGGCGAACCAATTAACTTTGCCACAGAATGCTGTTCCATGTATTCGGACATATCCAGGCGAACTATAGCCTCTTCAGTATCAAACAACTGTTCTGCCAACGCCTTGGCTAATTCGGTTTTTCCCACTCCAGTTGGACCGAGAAAAATGAATGTACCGATGGGTTTCTGGGGATCTTTCAACCCAGCCCGAGCTCTCAATACCGCCTTGGAGATGAGGTTTACCGCTTCATCTTGCCCTACCACTCTTTGATGAAGCAATTGAGGAAGATTAATTAATTTTTGTTTTTCACCTTCCATTAATTTTAGTACAGGTATATGAGTCCAGGCTGAAACAATTTCAGCAATTTCTTCTTCAGTTACCTGTTCTTTAAGCAATTTATGCTCATTTTGTTTAATATTCTCTTCCAAGCTTTTAAGTTCTTTTTCTAAATTCAACAATTTGCCGTAACGCAATTCCGCTGCTTTATTCAGGTTGTATTCGCGTTCAGCCCGGTCCGCATCGTTTTTAACCTGCTCTATTTCTTCTCTTATCTTTCTTATCTGCAAACTTTGGGCTTTTTCTTCTTCCCATTCTTTTTTCATCTGTTCAAATTCCAGCTTCAGACCTTCCAGTTCCGTATTAATTTGATTTAATCTTTCTCTACTCGCCTCATCTTTTTCTTTTTTCAAAGCTTCCTTTTCAATTTCCAATCTGGTAATTTTCCTCATCAGATCATCAATAACCGTGGGCATACTGTCATTTTCAGCTCGAATTTTAGCGGCAGCTTCATCTACTAAATCAATAGCTTTGTCCGGCAAAAAACGATCGGTGATGTAGCGGTGACTTAAAACTGCTGCTGAAACCAGGGCGTTATCCTGTATTTTTATCCCATGATGTATTTCAAATCTTTCCTTTAATCCCCGTAGAATTGAAATGGTGTCTTCTAAATTGGGCTCTTCCACCATCACCGGTTGAAATCTTCTTTCCAGGGCGGCATCCTTTTCAATATGCTTACGGTATTCATCCAGAGTGGTCGCCCCGATACAATGGATTTCTCCCCGGGCTAGCATTGGTTTTAACATATTTCCTGCATCCATGGATCCTTCTGCCTTACCCGCCCCCACCACTGTATGCAGCTCATCAATAAACAGAAGAATCCGTCCATCCGATTTTTCAATTTCTTTAAGCACTGCTTTTAACCGTTCTTCAAATTCTCCTCTAAATTTAGCCCCGGCAATAAGAGATCCCATGTCCAGGGCAAATATGGTTTTATCTTTTAATCCTTCCGGAACATCCCCTCTGATGATGCGTTGAGCAATTCCTTCTACAATGGCAGTTTTACCTACTCCGGGATCACCTATCAGCACCGGGTTGTTCTTGGTTTTTCTCAGTAATATTCTAATAATTCTTCTGATCTCGGTATCTCTTCCGATAACCGGATCCAGTTTGTTTTTCTTAGCCAAATCAACTAAATCTCTTCCGTATTTGATCAGGGCATCATAAGTTCCTTCAGGTTCCGGTGAGTTTACTTTTTGATTTCCTCTAATTGACTTTAAAATTTCTAAAAACTTATCCCGGTCAAAATTAAATGTTTTAAATATCCGGGCAATATTTGACTTCTGATCCGATATTGCTGCCAAAAACAAATGTTCCACGCTTACATATTCATCCTTCATTCCGGCGGCTTGATCAATTGCATCTCCCAGAATTACATTTAATTTAGAGCCTAGCCCAGGAGCAGAAGACACCCCCGGTCCGGTTATAGAAGGAAATTTAGACAGCTCTTTGTCCAGCGCTCTATTAATCGCTTCAATATCCAGTCCTGACCGGTTAATAACCATGGGAATTAATCCATTTTCCTGATTTATCAAGGCATAAACTAAATGCTCCGGTTCAATTACCTGATGATTCCGCCGGGCTGCAGTTAGTTGGGCTTGAGATATTGCCTGCTGTGCCTTAGTTGTAAATTTATTTAAATCCATAATTAATCAACTCCTTTGATAATAAAAATAATGACTTTTATAAAAAATCAAACCCCTATTTAAAAAATTTTCTAAAATTAAACAACTACCCCAAGGAAAAAAACAAAAACTGTTTCTGAAGTTATT
>LKUE01000268.1 GCA_001412365.1 Desulfuromonas sp. SDB
AGCTGAAAAAAGCAGCGGGAATCCATTTTATTTAGAACAATATGTTTATTTTTTATTGGAAAATAATTTACTTAAATCAAATAAACTGGTAACTTCCTTAAATTCCGAAAATCTCAGTATCCCTCCCACTATCAGGGAAATTTTAATTGCCAGAATTGATAGATTATCAGATCACTTAAAGGAGCTTATTAAAAATGCTTCGGTTTTAGGATTGGAATTTGATATCAATATTTTATCCGGTATGCTCGAAAAAAAATTAACCGAGGAGATTTTAAAGGAAGGGGAGCAGGAAAAAGTTATCCAGTCACTCACTGAATTAATTTATATTTTTCAACATGCAATGATTAGAGAGACCATATACACCATGCAGTTAAAAAGTCAGCTGGAAAAGCTTCATTCTAAAGCAGCCAAGTGTATTGCAAATGTTTATCCGGATGAAGGGGAAAATTATTATAATATTGCCTATCATTATCAAAAGGCAAATATTCCTGAATTAGCTAATAACTACTACCGGCTAGCTGCCCAATATGCAGCTCAGAATTACCAAAATCAACAGTCTATAAATTGTTATGAAAATATCTTGAAATCAACCACAAAAAAAATAAATCAAATAGAATTAAAGCTAAAAATTGCCGATATTTACCATCAGATGGGAAATTGGGATAAATCAAAAGCTTACTACCATGAATGCTTGAATTTAGCTGAAAATATTAAAAATAAACAATATCAATTATCGAGCTACTTTGGATTGGGCTGGGTTTATTTCAGAATTAATTACAATAAAAGTCTTGAATATTTCGAAAAATCTGTTGAATTAGCTGAAAACATTGAAGTGGACAATTTTTTTTATCTGAGGTTACTGGGATCTTATGGCTTGGCTTTGCTAAAAATAGGCAAAATTGAACAAGGCAAGCAATACTATCAGAAACAGCTTAATCTGGCAGAAAAACTCCAGGACCAAAAAAATATTGCTAAGGCTATTGAGGGCTTGGGCTCAATCTCCTGGAGGGAAGGAAATCTACAGCAGGCTAAAAAATATTTCAATGAATCCATGATTATATTTGAACAGCTAAATGATATTCTAGATGTCCAGGCAATTTATGGAAATTTAGGGAGTATATATTTTTCTGATGGTGATTACCACAAAGCAATGGTCTACTACAATAAACTTCTGAAAACAGCTTTTAAAATTGGAAACAAAAACGGAATTGCAGTAGCTTATAACAATATTGGAAACATTCATGCCCTCAACAATAATTACCAAAAAGCCCTTGTTTACTATCATAAAAGATTGGAAATAAGCAGGGAAATTGCCGATTTAAAAGGGATATCTCTAACTCAGGGGAATATCGGCAGTATTTTATATCATCTTGGACAATACCAGGAAGCATTAAAAGCATATCAGGAAATGAAATCATCCTGTCAAAAAATTGGAGATTTAAGATTAGTTGGTTTAGCTTCAGCTAATATTGCCAGAGTTCTCACCAATTTCGGAAAATATATTGAAGCCAGAAAACTTATCGCCAGGAAATTTATTATTGATAAGCAGCTGAATTACAAACAGGGTCTCGCTAAATCATTTGGGGAAGCGGGATTGATTAATTATTATCTGGGAAATTATAAAAAGGCAATAATTTGTAACCTGAGGAGATTAGATTTATTAAAGGAAATTAATAATAAACTGGAGATTTCTCAGTGTCACTGCGATCTTGCCAATGTGTACATCGAAACAGAAAATACTGAAAAAGCATCAATGCATCTTGACGCTGCTGAAGAAATATTGTTTGATAAAAAAATTAAGTTGAATTTAGCTGAATTTTATTATGTCAAGGCAGCATTTTATTACAAGAAAAAAAATTATTCTGATGCCCTGGATAATCTAAAAAAATCTTCCCGCCTACTGGATCAGATAAAGTTGTTTCATCATAAAATAAAAAATTATCTCCTGGAGTTGACCATTTATGATGAATGGGATAAATCAAAAATCTCAAAATTATTGAGGGAGATAGAAAAAAAATACAAACTTAAATTAGTTGATAAAATCCAGTTGGAGTATATCAAATATAAGCAAACCGGAGATAAAAATACATTGACCCAGTTAACCGTCTATGCGGAAAAACAAAATGTAATGATTCCCCATAATCTGAAAAAAACAATAAATCAGATCTAAGTATTTCAAATATTAAACATAAATTCAATAACATCGCCTTCACTGATGGGGTAGTTCTTCCCTTCCATTCTAAATAAATTCTGGTGCTTAGCTTCGGCAATAGAACCAGCTTGATCTAACTGTTTAAAGCCAATAACTTTGGCTTTAATAAAACCGCGTTGAATATCAGAATGAATTTTTCCTGCTGCCTGCAGTGCAGTAGATCCTTTAGCCAGGGGCCAAGCTCTGGCTTCTTTTTCTCCGCCAGTTAAAAAGGTAATTAAACATAACTCATCGTATAATGCCAAAATAAGTTTATCAATCGCCCGTTGTTTCAGACCGAACTGTTCACAGAAATTTTCCTGTTCTTCCGGAGGAAGTTCAGAAATTTCAGACTGAAGTTCCGCATTCAGGGGAAATGCTTTAATTCCCCATTGATCGCATAGCTTTTGGTCAATTAAATTGTGGAAGTGATCATCTTCATTAACTGCGGCAACTGCAGGAAGTTGAGAAACTAATCCTATGCGCAGGGCAATTTTAATTGATTCATCATCTAATTGATTTCTTAAGGGTTTACTTGATTCCAGTATGGGCATGATTTTTTCGCCAATTATATTAACTTCATTTCTTTCCTGCTGGGAATGTTTTATTCTGCGGTCATTTAATTTTTCCAGCCTTTTTTCAGTTGTATGTAAATCAGACATTACCAGGTAAGTTTCCAGCAGCTGCAGTTCTTCAGTGGGATCGGGAGGATCAGTAGCTAGTTGACTGGTAAAAGATCTCAAACAGTATAAAATAGTATCTTTGCCCTTAAGGGCGGGAACAATCTGTTTTTCAATGAATAATTCATCATTTTGATTAGCCCGGGGTGGGGGGGAGTCATTTAAAATGATTTGAGCCGGGGTAATCTTTTTTGATGAGTATATTTCAGCTAGTCTGTTTAATCTTTTATCGGGCACTTTGGCTACGGCTTTAGCCCCGGATTGTCCGGTCAATGCTTTAAATAATGTAGATTTGCCGCCAAACCTACTACCCACTATCTGAATTTCCAAATACTACTCCCCGGTTATCTCCAATAAATCCGGGTGGGGGGGATATTCTTCGGTAAACAATGTTTTTTCAGTGAATTTATAGGAGATAATGTCTCCGTGTGAATTTGTCTGCAGTTCCAGCAATCCTACAGAAGAAAGATCAGTATGAATTCTGCAAACAACTGTATGATTTTCAGAACTTTCCCAAACTCCTGCAAAACCGTCAAAACCGCTGAAAATTATATCAATGCCTTCCACAGAATTTGCCAGCAAAGTATCATGTCTGAAACTAGCTTGGTTTAAACCAATTATTATATCTGCCTGATTCTGTCTGAGTTGATCAACCGCAAATTGGGCGGCTTGGTTTTCACTTATAACTTCACATGAATCAAGCGCCCAGGTAGGAACAAACCAATCAGCATGGCTGGATAAAATGCTGAATACTCCGATTTTCAGATTGTCTATCTCCAAAATCCGGTAAGGGATGAATACCGGAGTGCTGTCAGGATAAACTAGAGATGAGGATATAAATTCTTGATTGGTCTTTTCCATAAATTGTTTAAAAGCGCTTACCCCTCCAAATAAATCCTCGATACCTAAGCCCATAGCATCATAGGGGAGATAGTTAATTATTTTCACAGCCAGGGAAACCTGACGGAAGTCCCCCTTAGGTCCAATCCCTAAAAAATTGCCTACATCAAAAAGAAGATCAGGATTTTCACGCTTAACCAAAGTGTACAGAGAAGCGACTCCTCCCAGGGGAGGAGGAAAATCATGATTCATCCAGGTGGCATAACTTCGCTGAAAACTTCCTTGAACATCGGAAGTAAATGCAATTTTCAGAGTATTTGCAGGAAGAGTAGTAATAATTACAACAATAAGTATTGGAATTAATATACCGGTTTTCATATTATTCCTCATCTAAAATAAGTTCATAGGTGGAATGCTGCTTTATCGAATTGTAGTATTCCCTTACTTCCTGGTATAATTGAGGTGATTTTACCATAACTGAAATTTCATTATTTCTAGCCAAGGCATAGTAAGACCAGTTAGTTGATCCGATTACTACAATATCATCATCGATTAACAACATTTTATTATGACTGGTGACATCAGGGGGATCCCACAGCACATTAACTCCTCCTTCTCTGAGCAGATTAGCTAATTGAAGATTTTGGAAGGTGCTGCCCATGTTCCAGGAAGAGGCATCCAGAATTATTTCCACATAAACCCCTCGATCCACCGCATTAAATAAATCTTGATAGAGTTGTTCGTTAACTCCTTCGGGGTGCTCAGGATAAGTGCGTGCCTGGTACATAATGATAAGTATCTCTGATTCCGCTTTTTCAATAAGCTGGTGGATAATAGGGTAATAATTGCGGTTAGCCAGCATCATAACCTGTTCTGCCGGATGGGCGAGAGGGTTAATTTCCTGGGAGATTAAACAATTACTCCATAAAATTATTATTACTAGTATTGCTGATAAATATTTCATAATTTCCTCACAGATTGTAACCAAGTCCAACCATAAAATTCATTGAATTGTCATGAATAGTAATATCATTCATCTGCTTGGGGTACTGCTTCTGGCGGTAGTCCATAGAAGTTTGAATGATCAGATTATGCTGATGAAATTCAAATCCTCCCGAAAAATAAGCTGCATCTGCTTCTGAATTGAAACAATTTTCCTCATAACCTCCGCCCAATAAAATCTTCACATGCCGGGAGAATTGATTTTCAATGCCAAAACAGTAAATTTTAGTATCTTGGAGATTTTCATCTAACTGATTATAAAATTTATAATAAAAATCAAAGTAAACTCTTGCCGGAATAATTGCCCTGGCAAAATAATTTAATCCAATTCCAACTTCCAAGGGTTGCTGAATATCCTGATTTTTTGATTGCAGGATTAAAGCTGCGTCAACCTGAGGGAGTACATGGACAACAGAACCAAACCGGTAAAGCAATCCGGTTTGATCAAAGCTGGATTCAACAACTGTATCTTCAGCAATGGGCTGGTAGAAAATATGTTGATATTTCTTCTGCTGGTTTAAATTAATGTAATTAACTGCTACTCCAAAAGAAACAACCGGGAACTGGTAATTCATAGATATCCCTGCAGCAATGCCCTGGCCAGAACCGGTTTGTTTAATGATTCCGGTGGTCTGATAGAAATCATCTCTCTGAATTATTTCATGATGGTAGAAATAATCCCTGACCATACCAGCGTAAAACATACCTCCCAATTTATCATACTGAATTGCTCCATAAGCTCCGTAAGGAGCAACATGAACCGATCTACTCTGGGAGATGGTCAAATTGCCTATGCGGTTATTGTAATTATCATAGACGGATTGAGTTTCCGATTCGGTTTGATAATCAGCGCCCACCATCATGTAAACAGAATAGCCCATCTCCCCTGGATTGGCTGGATTTAACAGAGGATCAGTAGTGAGGCCAGCTCCTCCTCTGCTGGCAGAATTTACTGAAGAAAAATTTAAAACCTCACCGTATCCGGTATAGTCAATATATCCGCTAAATAACCATGCCGGTAAGATGAGTAAAATAAATAAAAACCTGGACATTAAAATTCTCCTTTTTTATATATAAAAACAATATTAAACATGGTTAAAAACGGTAATCTATCAACAAGCCCATCTGCAGGCTGTTATTGATGTCTTTAAAGCCCGGTGAAACTACTGGCTGTTGATTTATGTCGTATAATTCTTCAAAACCATAATAGGGATGATAATAATTTACATATTTAGCCTTAAACCTGACAAAGAGATTGTCGTTTAATCTTTGTTTAAGCACCAGGTATGATTTCATCCCGTAACCGTATAAGAAATCCAGTCCCATATCTTCAAATTCCCATTGACTCATTTCCTCACCGTTCCAGGCATCAATTCCTCCTAACATGGAAAAACCTGGATTGAATTGATGTTCATACCTTCCGGAAAGGTAGTAGCCGGCTATAATTTCTGAACTGGAACCAACTACTTTACTAAGCTGGACCTGAGAACGGGTTACTGCTGCAGAGATCATGTCTTCTCCGATGAAATATCTGAAGTAAAGTTCAGTTTCATTAGTTATAGAGGTACTGTAGTTGGAGGTTTTGGGAAGATTTTTCTTCTGCCATTTCTGTCTTAAGCGGACCATAAACGGATAAACAATATGGTACTCCAGTTTAATTTCCGCCCGGTAATTTTTTAATCCGCTGGCAATATTTTCCCATATATCAATATAGGCTTTGGAAATGGTTAATTGCCGGGTAATTTGATAACGGGTGCCGATATATATTCCCTGTTCAGCTTTAGGTTGAGGATCATCCTGGAGATAAGCGTATAATGGATTGATCAAGCGGTAAGGTTTTTCCAATTCAGTATCTTCAAATCTTTGCTGTTCGGAAAAAGCCCGGTTGAAAGGATTGTCGAAGCCAACATCATAATGTCTCCAAATCACATCAATATGAAAGAAGTTATACTGTATACGGGAATTTAAAATATAAGCATAGTTATCCTCGTTTTGCCTGGCTGCTTCCAAAGAAAGGGACACATTGCCGAAAATTACACTTCGGGCAGCTAAAGCGTAAACTTCTCGAATATCCCCTCTGAACTGATTGGTGAAATTTCCGTCAGTTAACTGGTCAACATCTCCGGGCAAGTCAATATAAGCTGGTTCGGGCTTAAAATATTTATCATATTCACTGCGGTAATAATAACCTTCAATGGCAGTACCCGGCATTAGCTTGTCCAAACGGATGGAAATTCCTCCTCCATAGGTTAATTCATCCACCTCATCGGTACTTACTTTCCAAGGAAGGTTGTACAATACTACCACTGTATCATCTTCACCGGATATTACCTGGCGGGTTGTTTTGCTGAGAAAAACCAGGGGATAGAAGTAATCCATCAATCTTAGCTGAATTAATCCCCCCCTTAAGCCGTACTGGCTGTTTTCAGTGAGATCTCCGTAAACTCCCCTTACCTTTTCAGTTTGGCGGGGTCGGAATTCGTTACCGTTATCCATAAATAATCCTTCTCCAATGGTTATACGGTAATCTCCTAATATTAGAGCATCAATAATTTTATAGCGTCGAACCGAACCATATCCCCTGAACTGATCATGGATAATATTCCCCTGGTGAAATCTCAATCCCACTCTAAAATTATTGGAGTATCCTGCTTTTAAAGTATACTGCTGGTAATTGTAATTATTGCCGGGCAGGATTATCTGATTTCTCACTGAAGTTAAATTGTCAATATACCTGGTGATAGAATCTGCTGACCATCCTGAATTCAACAATCTTTGATAAATGGTAGATTCATTATCTTCTAATTCATGAATTCGATTGTCAATTTCATCTTGGTAGTACTGAAGGCTGTATTCTTTTGCTTCCGATGGCTGTTCAAGATCAAATTTTATTCGGACGATACCATAAAAATTCTGTTCAGGTTCTTCATCGGGCTCTCTGAGATAATTTCTCATATTCCGGTAACCGTATGCAGACAGATTTTCAACATCAGTCAGCTGTCCAATGTAACGGTAATCTTCCCACTGGTACTTGTGGTGAAGCACTGCTGCTGCATCAATTAAGGAGACATTCCACAAACCATCCAAATCATATACAGTGGCTTGGTTTAAATCATAAGGATAAAGCAGTAAATTTTCCCACAATTCATTAGCTCCGGTTCCCGGGTTGTCCTCAGAAGCCAGACGGTCCCTTAAATCGTCAATTCTCACCGTCCTCCAATCCTGACTTTGATCAAATCTTACCGATATAAGAGGCAAAATCTTTTGATAGTTTTGTGCATTCATCCCCTGGATATTCCACAGTTCGGTATAAGATCGTAAACCATTATGACTCCAGATGTACTGATATATATTTAAAGCTAAACTGCTGTCCACGGGCAGAGTGTAGATCTGCTCCAGAGAAGCATGGTTTATATCCAGTTTTGCCGAAGGAAATATCAATAGGGGAATTAACAGAATAATGAAAAAGTTTATAATTTTCATCTGAGTATATACCCCACTGATATCTGATGAGTCCAAGGCAGAACTGCATGCTGCACTACTGCGTAGTTTAATATAAACGGGTTAAAGTTGATGCTTAGCCCCGCAGAGAATCTAACTGGTTCGGTTTGGACACCGGTGCGGAATGTAAGATATCTGGAAACAGTAAATTCATGACCGGTAGAAAATCTCAGGGGAAAGCCGACCTCATGTCGAATTTCAAATGATGAATTAATTGAAGAAGTGGGAGAAAAAGCAAATCCTGCTCTAAGTACCCGGGGAAGTTCTTCAGGATTTTCTTTGCCCAAGCTGGGACTATTGATATTGTGCAGGGATATTCCCACTTTCCAGTAATCATAGAGAGTTCCTGCAACCCCAAGATCAAAACCTAAGGCATAAGTGGATCCGAATCTAGCCTGCTTTAAATTATAGACATGTACAGTGGAGCCGATAGAAAAATTGTCCTGAAGGGCAACCCCATGGGACAGGGAAACAGTTGCTTCCCGGTGCAGTTCAGCGTCTGCTTCAATTAAAATGCTATCTCCATTCCGATAATCTCCTTGAACTGAAAACCATCTTAAATTGAGTGCAGATACACCTATTTTTGAAGGAATGGCAAAACCTGCCCCTGCACTTTGAAACAGACCATAAGGTTTTCGATAGTAGGATACAACTTCAATATTATCAATATTAGTTAATCCTCCCGGATTATAGATTGCTTCCAGGGGATTGCTAACAATAGCAGTTACCGATTCGGACATTCCCTCCGCTCGGGGGGAGCTTTCGGTTTCCTCAAAAGCAGCATATCCTATCTGTCCGAATAATATTAGCAAGGCTAAAGAGATAATTATATTTTTTCGCATATCTACTCCAATGTGGTTCCCACAACTAATGGTTTATTTATAATCTCTTCATCGCCGTTGTTGTGTTTATATTTCAAATGAACTATGTAAACTCCAATCCGGGCATTAAATCCATAATTGGTCAAACCATCCCAGGTAATGTACTGGGGACCGCTGGCGGTATTTTCAAGTAAGCTGGCAACTTCCCTGCCTTCCATGTCAAAAATTTTCAAAGTTAATGTCCCCTCCAGAGGTGAATTAACAAATATATGAATAATCTCTCCGGCGGTTATGGAAACAGGATTAGGATAAATAGTTAATTGGGGATCTTGGGTCGGATTAGCCAGATGAATTTCCATAAGATCTGAATTAAATCTTGGCAACAGTTGATAACCGGAAGCGGGGGGGGTGTCATAACTGTATTGACCGGCTATTCCGATAACATCCAGGATATTGCCCACGGTTATGTGGTCAGTGTTAAGATTAGCGTCGTCAGTTAAACGGACTGCAATAATAGTTCGCCCGTTTCTTATCTCGAAGTCTTTTCCGGATCCGCTTTGAACAGGAAGGGAGGTGACTATTGCATTTTTAACCATAACTAATCTTCCTTCAATTAATTCGTAAATACCCTGATTTTCTTGAAGTAGAAGAGTATCGGGCAAAGGTCTCTGCAATCCTACAATGGTTGCTGAATCCGGATGTGCATATACAATTTCGGTTATTCCGTTATATTCAGTGACTACTCCCCTTACAATTACCTCTGCCCCTAAAACAAAACTTTGATTACCGTCATCTTCCGAGGAGAATATATTTACTCCGGAGGTGGAATCTTCCATCCAGAAAGAAGTTTTGGTGGTTCCTCCATTGAATATGGATGAAGGTCCGGTAACCACACCTGCCACCACCACTGAATGACCAAGTAAAATCGGATTATATCCCCCTGAATCCGGTTGCTGAGCTTCGCTCATTGAATTCACTGACCATATCCGGGGGGAATTATATATTTCAGTTAAATTGGGAAAACCCTGTACTCCTGTTTTAGTTAATAATTCAAAACTTCCTGTAGAATCAGGAGCAGTTACATTGGTAATGGCTATAAAACAACTGCTGTCCGGTTCTAAGGAAAGATTGCTTATATATATTATATATTCCTGATCCTGTCCATTTCCTGCAACTGAATCTACAGTAGCCCCTGAGGGCACTTGGATATCGTTGATTGAACCGCCCCAGTGCCAAGAAGTATCGGTGATCTCAAAGCTAATCTGGTCAATAGTGTCAATTTCTGCGGTAATGTATAAATTTATATCACCGGTGCTTCCATGGATAATGGAGGAAAGATAGGATTCCACAAAACCGCTGCCTGATCCTCCTTTTCGAATATCATCGAGACTCCTGGGCATTATTTGATAACCAGAAGTATATGGTGAGCTGGGGCAGTACTGGGAAATAATACCCGTAACTGAAAATCCATCAGGAGGAACTGGTTTTCCCGCAATTTCCTGGACTAAAACCCTTAACTCAAAATCTCCGGTGCCGTCAGAAATAGGCATATTCTGCTCTACCTGGGGGAAAACGGGTACGGTTTGGAGAAGATTGTCAATTCGGACCAATCTGCCTTCATAATTTTCAATGCCTCCGGTGCCTTCCAACTCCAGGATTGAACAGGTTACTACTTCCGGAATCAGGGGTTGGGCTGGAAAGGGTCCGGATATCAGATCGGAAGGAGAAAGTTCAGTGAGTCCGTTCCAATGATCTACTGTTCCTTGAAATACTCCGCTGTCTCCTATGGATAATCCTCCCCCCGGATTGTAAACACAAACTCCTCCGGTTCCATCTTCCAGAAAATACTGCCCGCCAAGCTCTCCTGCTGCGGTCATAATTCCGGTAACCACTACATTCTCTCCAAGCAGCAGGGGCACTCCCTGGGAAGTATTTGCCCTGACCAGAGAAATCGGAATTGAGCCATCAGCTCGAGTAATTTGAATAATGGGAAAGGTTGATATTGGAGAAAGAGTATCCCCGGAACTTGCGGTGTACACATACAAAGTCTCAATCCCTGGATTTTGAGCGGTAACTGAAGTTAACTGGCAAGTTCCCGATTTAACTGATGAAACTTCAGCTCCGTTGATTAAAATTGTATCTCCGGATACTGAATATACGGCATTTAAAAATCCTGACCCCGAAAAAGTTAAATTGCCTGAAAAATCAAAACTTTTCGGAAGAATTATTTCAATTTCATTTATCTCCCCGAATGCAGTTGAAAAGTTGAAGTTCAGATTCACCGGATCATTCTGAATAATTTGGTTTGGGGAAACATTCACTTCGCCTGCTCCGGAAAAGGTATAGTAAATATCCTGATTTCCCCGGGGTTGCAGTTTAAAATTATCAAATGAATAATCCACAATTCCCACCAGAGCAGCTAAAGTGTCGCCTAAAAAGGGTGGTGTATAGGGACCGGCATCATCAACCCTGGCTGGTCCGGAGCCATCATCTATTTCCCATTCTCCATATCCTAAGCTTGTATCGGTGACCACTGGCTGAAGAATTCCCACCAAAACTCCTTCGAACATCTCCGCCGTATCCGGATTGGAGGTGGCGATTTCGCTGGTAGTAATTAAGGTGGGGGGAGGGACCTGGCAGCCTGAGGCTAGAACCGTAACTGAACTGGGAAAAGAAATTTCAGTTTTTCCATAATATTCTTCCACCGGTCCGGTAACTCTCACTGAATCACCCAGATCTACATTGTAAAAAGTGGTATAAACTAAAACTCCGCTGTATGCTCCTACCGAATCCTGAATGTAAAATCCGGGATCAATTACTCCCGATGGGGCAGTGACTATTCCAACTACAGTTACCTCCTGACCTGTATACTGACCTGAGGTATCGGATTGAATATCTTGAATTCTCAGCACTGTTTGCCCCCCCAGGGGAGAGCTTAAAGCAGACATGATGAGAACAACAAAAATGTTTACCATAAGTGCATGGCTTAAAATGTTTCTCACAAAATTCCTCCCAGGAATAAGTTAAATATTTGGATAATAAATAAACATAAAACATTCCGGACCAATAGATAGTCCAAAAATTTATCAAAATTGGCTTGTGACCATTAACAATATTAAATCACTAAGTTGTTTAATTCAAAATAATTTTATAAAAAACATTTAGTTTATCTGTTTAACTACTAAACCTTCCCGGACAAAAATTCTCGAACATTTTTCACAAGTGGTTTGCTCATTGTTATCTGAATCAATACCCAAGGGCAATTTAATCCCGCATTCACAAACCCAGCCAATTTGATAAGCAGGAACGCCTACCATCAGGGCATAATCGGGGACATCTTTGGAAATTACCGCACCTGCGCCAATCATTGCCCACTCTCCGATAACATGACCGCAGACCACGGTACAATTTGCCCCCAGGGTTGCTCCTTTTTTAACCAGGGTGGAAATCCATTTTCCTCCTTTGGGATAAGGAGCCCGGGGATTGATATCATTGGTGAAAACCATGGAGGGACCAGCAAAAACCCCATCTTCAAGGGTGACCATGGCATAAACGGAAACATTGTTCTGAAGTTTTACTCCATTCCCTAAAACTGCCCGGTCATCTACATAACAATTTTGGGAAATAGAACAATTTTCACCTATTTTAGCTCCTGAACGGACATGGGAAAAATGCCAAATTTTGGTTCCTTTTCCGATTTGTGCACCCTCATCTACGATTGCGGACGAGTGGACAAAATAATTTTGATTTTCAGAACTCATTAACACACCTCACTGAAGAATATTAAATGTTTATTGGTTTTCCATGATCACGCAGAGACTGAGTGGCTGCCTGCAGTATTTTCACAACATTGAGACCATTGATCCCGTCTGACTTGGGATTCTTACGGTTTTGAACACAATCCAGAAAATGCAGGCATTCATTTTTTAAAGGTTCACCCGCAGGAATTTTGGGAATATAAATATCTCCGATTCGTAAGGTCAATGAACCCTGATAATCAGCCATTCCTGGTTGATAATCCACCCCTTTATCGTATATCCTTAAATTTTCTCCGGGGGCGGCATCGTCGAAAACAGCCATTTTTTTGGAACCTACTACTGTTGTTTTTCTGATTTTATGAGGGTCTAACCAGCTTACGTGGACATGTGCGGTTTTTCCGGATTTAAATTTTAATGAAGTAAATACAACGTCTTCCACTCCCGGATTTAAGAAAGCTGCCCCCGTGGAAACTACCTCGGTGGGGGTCTCATCAAGTAAATATAAGATTATGCTCAGATCGTGAGGGGCAAAACTCCACAGTGCATTTTCCTGATCTCTTACTTTGCCTAAATTTACCCGGGTGGTGTAAATATAATATATATCTCCAAGTTCACCTTTTTCTATGATTTGTTTTAGGTAGATAACTCCGGGATGATACATTAAAAGATGACCCACCATTATTATTAAATTTTTATCTGAAGCCAACTTATTAAGTTTTTCCGCTTGGTATGATTTCAAGGTCAGCGGTTTTTCAACATAAAGATCTTTACCCGAAGACAGTACCTGCAGAGCAAGGTCATAATGAGAGGGGGCAGAGGTCGCTATGGCTACTGCTTGGAGTTTGGGATCATCAAGTATTTCAGAAAGCTGAGATTTAATTTCAATTTGGGGGTATTGGGAGGATATTTTTTTCCGGGCTTTTTCATCTGAATCTACAAGGTAATCTATTTGACAACTTTTTAAATTATAAAAATTCCGTATTAAATTAGGACCCCATGAACCCGCTCCCACTACAGCAAGATGAACTTTTTTATCCATAACTCACTCCTATTTTTTTAAATTTTTGAAGTATTCAATTGTGCTGGTTAACCCCTGGTTTAAATCAACTAGAGGAGCCCACCCCAAGATATTTTTTGCTTTGTGATAATTTACAATACTGCGGTCTAATTCTCCCGGACGGGCAGGTAAAAACAGGGGATCAGGTATATCAGTGAAATTTGAACGCATTTTTTCAAATAATTCTTTTACGGTGGTGGGTTCTGATGTTGATATATTGAATATTTCTCCATTGCCTTTATCCAGGCATTTAACTACTGCGTTAATTACATCTTTGACATAAACATAATCTCTAATTAATTCACCGAATCCGAATAATATTGATTGTTTCCGGTTTATCATTTGATTGGCAAAAATCGCCACCACTCCCGCTTCACCCAGGGGATCTTGCCGGGGACCGTAAACATTGGCCAATCTTAAGATAGTGTAGTTTAGATTATGGTTATGGTGATAAGAGGCGAGGTAATGTTCTCCCGATAATTTGCTGACTCCATACGGTGAAACTGGAGCAGGAGGAGTTAATTCATCAGCTGGTTCATCAGTGTTCCCATACATTACTCCTGCCGAAGATATAAATACAAATTTCTTAATACTGGAGTTAACTGTGGATTGAAGAATATTCAACAAACCCTCAATATTGATGTGGGCATCGAAGATAGGATTTTCCACTGATTTTCTTACATCTATCTGCGCGGCAAAATGAATGATGTAGTCGAATTGCTTTTTCTGGAACAGTGAGGAAAAATTATAATCAGTAATGTCAGCTTCAATGAAATTTACCGACGAAGGCAGGTTTTCTTTTTTTCCTGAACAAAGATTATCTATTACCGTAACATCGTATCCTTTGTTGATAAATTCTTCTGCTGCATGTGATCCAATAAAACCAGCCCCTCCGGTAATCAACATATTCATTTTATCTACTCCTCATGTTTGAATTTATTGGAATAATTAGAATAGAACTGTATTTTTTATCGAAATAATTGTCAAGAATTATGGAAATAATTTTAATTACTTAAATTCCTAGAAACCTGGGAACAGAACAAAATAATCCTGAAATTTAAATTTCAACATTTTCAATTTATTCTTATAAGTCTATTTCAATTTTTTTTCTTTTAAGACTAAGTGAATTCAGCACTACCGATATGGAACTGAAAGCCATAGCTGCCGCAGCAAATACCGGATTTAACCATCCCCCTGCAGCCAGGGGGACACCAAAAGAATTATAGATAAACGCCCAAAATAAATTTTGTTTAATTTTGTTAACAGTTATCCGGGATATTTCAATAGCGGTGATTATTTTAGCTAGATCATCACTGATGATGGTCAAATCAGAAGATTCTATGGCGATATCTGTGCCCGAAGCAAAGGCAATTCCGATATCGGCAAGGGTTAAAGCGGGGGCATCATTGACTCCGTCTCCAACCATACCCACTAAGTTATACTGTTTTTTTAAATTTTCAATGTGAGTAAGTTTATCCGCAGGTAAAACCTGGGGGTAGATGTTTTCAATACCCAATTGCTGACCGATATTATAAGCTACATCTTTATGGTCCCCGGTTAACATGTAGGGAGTTATATTTTTAGATTTTAGCCATTTGATTAATTTTTCAGCGTTGGGTTTAATTATGTCAGCAATGGCAAAAACAGCTATAGCTTTATCATCTATAGCCGCCACCGCTGAAGAATACCCTCTTTTCCGGTAATACTGAATTCTCCGATCAATTTCCGAATCAACTTCTACCGATGATTCCTGTACAAAACTATAACTTCCAATTACTACATTGTACTGATTAGTTCTAGCGCTGATACCTTTACCCGGGGTATAGGAAAATTCAACAATTTCATTATTTTCCTGTGAATTTAAATTCATGGTATCAATAAATTCAACAATAGCCTGCCCGACAGGATGTTCTGATCTTTTTTCAATTTCCAGAATAACAGAATAAAATTTTTGATGAGAAGGGGTATTAATAAAATGATCAATTACTTTCGGCTGTCCTTCAGTTAGAGTCCCAGTTTTGTCGAACACCAGGGCATCAATTTTTTTTAGATTTTCAATGGTCTCTCCATTTTTAAACAACAATCCCAGATTTGCACTTTTTCCGGAAGCAACCATGATTGCGGTAGGAGTGGCTAGTCCCAGAGCGCAGGGGCAGGCAATTACAGTTACTGCTACTGCATTTACCAGCCCCAGGGAAAAATTTCCACTCCACCACCACCACAATACCAATACGGCCAGGGCAATTAACAAAATAATTTGCACAAAATAACCGGCTACTTTATCTGCAATCCGCTGGAGGGGAGCTTTAGATGCCTGGGCTTTTTCAACAATGGAAATAATTTGGGCAAGAACGGTATCCTTTCCAATTCGGTCAATCTTAACTGTGATTGATCCAAATCTGTTTACAGTTGCTCCAATAACCCTGTCTCCTGTTTTTTTCTGAACCAGTTTGCTCTCTCCGGTGATAATGCTTTCATCTATTGATGTCGCTCCCGATTCAACAATTCCATCAGCAGGAATCTTTTCTCCGGGCTTCACTTCAACTAAATCATTGATTTTTAACTGTTCCAGGGGAACCTTAGTTATAGTGGATTTACCTTGGGGGGAATCAGTGGTTATTAAATTTGCATATCGGGGCTTAAGGTTGATTAATTTAGTAATTGCCTGGGAGGTTTGATGTTTTGCCTTTGCCTCCAGGTATCTTCCCAGTAACACCAGAGTTATTATCATTGCTGAAGCTTCGAAGTAAAACTTAGCTGCCTGGGGATTGAAAATCAAACTGTACAAGCTGTAGATAAATGCTGAAGAGGTCCCGGTGACAATAAGTAAATCCATCCCCGGATACCGGTGAATAAGCCCCAAAAAAGCTCTGCGGTAAAATCTGAAACCAATTCCCAGTTGAATAGGGAGAGCTAAAAAAAATTGTATCAGGGGCTTACCGATAATGGGAATATTAATTTTAAACAAGGATAAAATCATATGCAAAAATATTGGAGTTGATAATATCAGGGCAATTATTAGCAGCCATTTTAGCTTATACTGCTCTTTTTTTTCTGTGCTGAGTAAGTTGAGATCGGATTTGGATTTAGCTTGATAACCAATTTTACTGATCTCTGTTAAGATATGGTCTGATCTGATCTGCCGGGGATCGAATAATACTTCAGCCTGATGCAGGGGGAAATTAACTGTAGAATTTTTTACTCCTGAAAGAGAATTCAGCATTTTTTCAATGTTAACTGCGCAGGAAGCACAGCTCATTCCGGATATATCTAAGTTGAGTTGACTAAGATTATCCGGAATTTCTAATTCCGCGGTGTAACCGGTTTTATTTACCGCATTAATTAAATCGGCTGGTTGTATTTCAGCTGGATCGTACTGGATATAAGCCAGATTGTTGCTGAAATTAATATTAACTGAAATAACCCCATCCAGAGTTTCTAGATTTTTTTCAATAGAACGGACACAGTTTACACAACTCATCCCTTGAATATTTAATGTCAGCTCCTGCATATATTTAGATTTAATATTTTTTCCAATTATAATATAATTAATGATGTAAATGAAGATAATCAATCGAAGATATGAAATTATTGAAGAAGCGGGGAAGGGGAGGTTTGGGATTGTGTATAAAGTTAAAGATTTATTAACTCCCAGTTTTCCAATTAAAAGTTTAAAAATATATAATTCGGATAGATCAGGAAAAGAAAATTTAAAGCTGTTCATTAACGATTTTCTGTACACCAAAAGTATTTATCTTCCCAATGTTATTAAAGTATACGATTTTGATAAGATTTACGATATAGATAAAACATCATTTTCTGGAAATTACTTCTTCTACACCATGGAATATATTACCGGGTACCCCCTTAGTAGATATTCATTTAAGAGTAAAAAAGAAAACAAGAATATTCTTTCCAAAGTAATATTCAATTTAAACTGGCTTCATCAAAATGGTTTTAGTCATGGTGAACTAAATTTAGACAATGTGATAATAGAGAATAATGATGTCAGATTTATAAATTTAAATCATGAAGGTAATATTCATTTAGAAAAACAAAAATTTCTAAATAGCCTGCAGCAAATTTTCAATCTAAGTAAAACTTTTATTGACAATAATTATATAAAAGAGATTTCAGAATCATACATTAAAAAAATTTATCAACAAAGATATCAATACACCATTGAATTAATCTCCTTTTTAAAAACTGATATTGAACAAAATATAAAAAATGCCAGGGAAAATTTAAATCAGTCCTATGCTTTTAATTATTTAAATTTTAAAGGTACCTACTTTGAAATTCTAAAACAATTTTTTTGCGATATGTTTAAAACCAATGGATATCGGGTAATAAATATATCTGAATCTAAAAACAAGTATTCCATACTTTATTTTTTAACTTACTTTATCGATAAAAATTTGCATTACCAGAATATCATCGAAAATTTGAATACTAAATACATTGGACTTTTGGAAGACATTAATCAGGGAAAACCAGTTGAAAATTACCAGAAAGCTTTTCTAGGAGATTTTCTCTGTTCCATAGTGGAAAAATTATCATATTTCAGCAAAATGCTGATAATAATTGATAATATTCAAAATATTGACAGGGAGAGCAGGGATCTGGTGGGGTATTTGTTCGACAACTACCGTGGTAATCATGTCATTGTTTTAGTTAATGATTCCAAACAGTACACTGATAATTATTCCATAAAAGTATTTAATGACTACACTTACCCCTCTGATCAAAAATATAAATTAGAGATTATTAAAATTATTGAAAAGAATTTAAGCATTTTTAATTTAGTAAATCTGGAATTTTATCTGGACCAGCTTAACAATATAGATTTGATAAGTACTCTTGATTATATAATAACCAACATTGACAGTTTCAGCAGTCAACAGAAAACTGAAAGTGAATTTAGAAGACCTGAAAAATTTGTTGATCAAATTGTTTTTCAAAATCAGCGAATAATTGAATATCTCCACAAACCAATCTACATGAAAACTCTTTCCTTCTTGTACTATCTGCACCGCCCTGCACCTGTAGAAATTTTAAAGCAGCTGGTGGGTAAAAGATATGCTGATTTTACTGAAAACCTTTTTAAAGATTCCTTAATTGTCAATATAAAAGGGAATAGAATTGATTTTCACGATTATCAGGTTATCCGCATCGTGGAAAATTTTCTTGAAAACAAAGATGAAAAATTCATCAGTAAAGTGCTTGAAAAAGTAATTTCTATATATGAGTCAAATAAAGGCATTCTCAATGACAATGATGTCGTCGGATGGCTGCAATCTCTGGCATTGTTAAAAAAATATTCAAAAATGTCAAGTGTACTTTACCATAAATACCTCACTGCAGATATTTCTTTTTATACCCTTAAAGAAAATATCGGCAAATTTTTAAATTATTTTCAAAAAGATACCGATAATTTTAGTGCAATTAAAAATAATGAAAACAAGTTTATATTTAAACTAAGCTACGCTTTAATTGTCAAAAAAGAACATTACCACCAGAAATATAAATTACTTAAAATTCTAGAGTCTGAATACTGTAGTAATGAAAAATTTCAGCTGTTGCTAAATTTAAATCTCATTGATTATTACTTTTGGGCGGTTGATTATGAAAAAGTCGAAGAGTATTTAGATAAGCTAACTAAATCGAAAAATAAGTTAAACCAATTTCACCGCTATTATATCGAATACCTCCATATTAAGTACCTTATAGAAAAATCAAAATTTGATGATGCTTTAGAAAAAATAAGAAAATTATTTAAACAGCTTAAACATTTAAACAACTATAAAAAATATCCCAATTTGTATTTGAAATGTCTAAACTATCTGGGATTGTTATATGAAAAACAAAACTTGGGAAAACGATTATTAAATTCACTAAAATTATATTTAGAAAAAGCTGAAATATTAAATTCAAACCAGCATCTGTTCATCGCTCATACCGGTTTAGGAGTTTATCTTTATTATCACGGATTTTCTGATGATTCCAAAGAACATTTCGAGAAATCGTTAGTTTATGCCCAAAAAACAGATATTTACGAAGATATGATTCTTGCCTACAATAATTTGATCGCTCTAGAAGAAAGAGTAGACAAACAAAAAAATTATTTGTATAAAGCGCTTAATTACACTTCATTAATAGATGATAAGAGAAATATTTTCATTGTCTTAAGCAATCTTTTATCTCTTATTGACGATCCCAGAGAAGCGGTGAAATTAATAAATAAATACAACAATATCTTAAAAAAAGATGAAATATTGTCCAACGGCAATATGATTAGCAAATTATCCATGCTGTTAGAAGTACTCAGGGTATTTGTTTACCAGGATGAAATGAAAAATATCAAAAATTACCACTCTATAGTAAAAAATTTCAATATTAAAAATTATTCAGATGAAGTTGCCAGTTTATACAATTTAGTCATAATTACATATGAATTCGTAATTTACGGATATTCAGCAAATTACTTCAAACAAATAATTGAAATATTGAGAAATATTAATGACGACATTAAGTTCAGTTTGTATGAAGCAGTATTTTACTGGTATTTTTCATATTTTAAACTAAATGAGATAAAAATATTCTATCAAGATATCATCAAATTCTACACCAAGCGGAATGAATTGAATTCAGTTAAAAATATAATAATAATTAACCGGACAGAACAGGAAAACCTTGTAAAAAATCCAAAATTGCTGTTTCGCTATATCAACAGATTTTCAAATAATTATCACATCATAAAATACTTAAAATACTTAGCTGCAATTTATTATGCTTTCTGTTTAAAAAAACTTCAAAAACAAAATTATAAAAACTACATTTCTTTAATCATGAATAACTACGAAAAACAGAAAAACAAATTTGTAAATGAAAATTTAATTGAAATAACTTTTTGGAGAAAGATAATCAATTTATTAGGGGAGATGTTTCCTGATGATGTCAGAGAATATTACTCTCACCGAGGTAAATTGAGAATAATTCAATCTGATGAAAAAAAATTATTAGAAGTTATTGACAGGTTCAATCCCCGTGATTATGAAAATTTCATTGAAAATATTTTAAATGAGATGATCAAGATGTTAAATTATGAGAGAGCCGCTTTTTTTGAAACTGACAAATTATATAAACCGGAATTAGTAGTTTACCTGGATAAATTTATGTACTCCCGAAATGAAAGATTTTATTTTAATTTCCAGAATTTCAATCCTAAAAATCAAATACTTGTGGAAAATTTACCTGAAAATTCTGATCAGATCAACTCTTACATCTTAATACCGTTTATAGATGACAAACTGCAAAACAGAATGGAAATTCAGTATAACAAAAGCAATTTATCCACTGAATACTCCTACCTGGAATATATAAAAGCATTTATATATTTAGATAAAAAGCACAGTGTCGAAAGTTCCATCAATAAAAACTTTCTGGAATTATTCAAACATTTTATTTCCAGTTTATGGATAAATCAGCAGAATGAAATAAAATTCATGAAAGATAAATTAACCGGCTTGTATTTCAAAGATGTGTTCAAAAGTAAATTATCTGATTATATATACAATATTAAAAATCCGGACAAAAAAATTGCATTGATTATGGTAGATATTGACTATTTCAAAAAAGTAAATGATAATTTTGGGCATCAAAGAGGAGATGAGGTACTTCATCAAATTGCTCAGATTTTAGAAAAATCAATTCGAACATCTGATTTGATAGGACGGTATGGCGGAGAAGAATTTATTATCGCCCTGTTAAATACAAATCCTGAAAATGCGATTATTGTCGCTGAAAAGCTCAGAAATAAAATTGAAAAAGCAAAATTGCTGGGAAATATTGATGAGTTAACTATATCCGCAGGAATATCTTTTTATCCAAACGATTCTGTTTGGATTGATGAATTGATAGAGAAAGCGGATCAAGCGATGTATCTATCTAAACAGAAGGGGAGAAATAAAGTCTTCTCAACGCTATCTTTAAAGTAAATTACCTGAAATTATTGATTTAAAGAGAAAAAAAATAAAAAAAGATAATATAAATAATGCGCCGATAATGTACATTATGTTAAATTACTTATTTATCCGCCTGAACCAAGGGCGGCGCAAATACTCATGCTTCCTAACCCGCCAATCATGGAAAAATATCCGCAGAATATACTCAGCCATAATAAACTGATCACTATACCCATAATCATACCGGCTAGGGCAAATTCATCGCCTTTTTGAACTCCTTTGCTTTCCTTGATCTGCTGTCTGGCAATTATCCCAAATATTACCGCAGGAATTGATGCCAGTAGGTTTAAAAACAAGCTCATTATACCCAATACAAAACTGATGATGGAAAAGGGATTGTAATCATCTTTGGGCTTAGTACTGACAACATTTTTTTGAGGAAGTTTTGTCTTAGCAGGTTCAGCTTGAATTGTCTGAGGGGGATTTAATTTTTCATAACAGTCCCTGCAAAATATTTTTCCCTTATCTTCCACCACACAGAGATGGCATATCTCTTTTTTGCACTTAGAACACTTTGCACAGGCAATTATGTCCGGATGATTTTCACATCTCAACTTTTACTCCTTTTTCAATTTAATAAATATTTATACCTAATATCTCTTAATGAAAACAAAAAATTAATTTCTTGACTTTAATCATCTATTCTTTTAACTTGTTTCTATACTGTCGTAAAGGAGGTTTCAATGGCAGATGAATTCAATTTTCAGCGTGCTTTTGATAAATGTAAGAGTGCATGGGAAATATTCCAAAAGGACATGGTTAACTTCGGTTTAACCATTCTGTTGGGATCACTGGCAATGGGGGTGACTCTTGGAGTTCTTACAGGACCAGTGATGATCGGAATTTTAAAATCAGTAAGAAAATTACAGAAAGACGAGAAAGTTGAATTCAATGACGCTTTCTCCGCAATGTCATATTTTCTACCTTCTTTCCTTCTCTGTTTAATCATTGGTGCGGGAATAGGTATAATCATGGCAATTTTCTGGATATTGACCATTTTAATTGGAGCGGTGACCAGGGGCTGCGGTTTCTGTTTCATGTATCCGCTGGTGGTCATTGTCTGGATTCTCTGCTCAGCTTTGGGACAGATTATAATACTATTGGGCTTATTGTTAATATCCGAAGAAAATGCAGATTTTCAGGGAGCATTGAAAAAAGCATTTTCCTGGATTACTGCTAACAAGAAAAAGGCTATGGAATTTTTTGTCACTGTGTTTATATGCAGCCTGGCTACTATAGTACCAGTGGTTGGTGGAATTGTAGCAGTTGGATTGATTGCTATTGCCGCCACTTTATATTACGACGAAGAAAAACAAGCAGGAACTATTTAAACTTATTTAATTTCCGGGTAAAATAAATTAAAAAGCTCTGGTTTGCATCCAGAGCTTTTTTTAA
>LKUE01000269.1 GCA_001412365.1 Desulfuromonas sp. SDB
AAACCTCTGGTTTTTTGATTGGTCCAGTTATGAGTCATGGACCAAAGCACCAAGGGAGGTCCTCCCATTCCAAATAAACCGGCTAATAGTCCGCTGGAAGTAAAAGCAATTCCCCCCCATCCCCAATGCAATTTTTCCACTGGCTGGGGACGCCAGATTAATTGAATTGTAGCTATCAAACAAATTACTCCTCCAATAAGCATACGGATAAAAGTAATATTTAAATTAACCAGCAGCTTTAATAACAATAAACCAATGATCACACTTGCCAATCGAACAATTGTAGCAGTTAGGGATAAACGCCAAGGAACGGAGTTATTAAGTTTCCTAGATCCTATGATCGCCTGGAGCATGGAACAAGTGGCAACCAAAGCAATTACTTGGGGGAGGGGGATCCCAATCCAAACCAGCAGAGGAGAGGAAAACAAAGCATAACCAAATCCAATTGCACTCTGTCCGATACCAGCCAGAAAGATTATAATTCCCGCCAAAACTATATCTATTAGTTCAATATTGATTTTATATCCCGCTTATTACTGAATCCAACTAGGCCAGAAATCTCCATTTTCATTATCAGTAAGTTGATAGATATTTGAACCATCTGCGGACATGATGTAAAGATCAAAATCCCCATGGTGTTCAGATTGGAACACTAAGAAATTACCACAGGGAGACCAGATGGGATTTTCTTCTCTTCCATAGAAGTTAGTTATCCTGTTTCGCTCAAAACCAGTCAAATCCATTATATAAATATCCGCTCTTGGCTGCCCATTATAACCGTAAGAATATGCGACATAATTACCATCAGGGGAATACCGGGGAAAGATTTCCCAATCAGGAGTTTCGGTTAATCGGTGTTGATTTTGACCATCTGAATCCATGATATAGATTTCAAAGTTTCCATCCCGGTTGGAACCAAATATTATTTTTTGTCCATCCGGGGACCAGTTAGGTCGATGATCTACTCCTTCACTAGTGGTCAACCTTTGCAGTTCACTTCCATCTGATTTCATAACATAGATATCAACATTTCCATCAACTTCACTGCGGAAGGCAATATAATCGCCGTCCGGGGACCAATCAGCATGAAACTCTGATCCCGGGCTATTAGTTAATCGTTGGGGATTGCTTCCATCAGAATTCATAACATAAATTTCATCATTTCCATCCCGGTCGGAAGAAAATGCGATTAGACTTCCATCCGGAGACCAGGCAGGGCATACATCATCAGCATCATTATAGGTCAATCTTTTCAGATTATCTCCATCTGCATCTATCAAATAAATTTCCGCATTTCCATCTCTTTGGGAATAAAAGACAATCCTTCCCGATGGAATCAAATCAGGCATACCTGGAATTATCAAACTGAAAACACTGCTCCAAATATAAAAAATAAATAAACAGAACATACTCACCCCTTGTTTGATCTTTTTATCATGATCAATCTAATCGATCATTAATTTGTGATTTTATTTTTATCTTCAATTCCTCGCAAAGGTAAATAACTTCAAAGTTATCAAAGCTGGAGAATATACTCTCTCCACCGGGAGAAGTAATGTAGAGGTGATGAATTTCATTTAAATCCTGAGGAGTATGCATTAGTATTTCTCTCATACGGTTAACCAAATCTTCATCTTTAATATAATAATCAGCTTCATACTGACTTAGATCAGAACGGTAAGACCAGGGATGTAATCTAATCACCCAGTAATCCGGTTCGGTTTGATCAAAAAAGATATAAGAACCATCCGGAATTAACTTCAGGACTAATAGGAAGAATTCAACCTCAGATAAATTAAATTTTGATTGAATTTCATTGTCTTTGTTAAATAAATTTCTGAATTTCATAACTTAAATCTATTCTTAATTTTATCTCACAAAATCTTTTACTTTTTTATACATTTTCCAGATCCTATTCAGGCAATCATCTTGCTTTTTACCACATAGGAATGACCTTTCTGTCAATTTACACTTAATATAACACATCTTTAAACCTCTTTCATTGTTTAAGGTATTTATGATAAATCCACATTTGCTCTGATTTTTGAAAATTTAATTTCTGTAATGTCTTCTCCAGGGGAATGTTTTGGGTATCAATATCTGCAATAATTTTTTTCAGAAAGTCGGAACTACTCAACAATTGAGTTGCTTTAAGAGATAGATCAAATGAATAGTTATTTCCTCTGAATTCAGGTACAACCCCAATATAATTAATGCAACCGGTTTTTTCTGAAAAATTCTGGGCAATCACCAGACCTACCAGATTATTTTGTTTATCATAACCAAGCACCCAGTTTTTTTCATTAAAATCAATGGATTTTAAAACATTGAAATATTCCCGGGCAGCTGGTTCCGCTCCCAAAATCTCCACATCCTGTTTATCCACTCTATCCAGGGTTTTTTCAGTAACCGATTTAATAGCCCGGATAAACTTCTCTTCTCCCACTTCATCCAGGGATTTAAAAAACAACCTTTTTCTCTCATTTTCAGGATTATTAAAATCAGTTAATACATAACTGAATTTATCCTGAATAAGATTGCATCCAACTTTTTCACACAATTCAATTATGTTCTGATAATATTCATCACCGGTATCACAACGGATTTCAATTTTGATGATAGTGTAGTAATTTTTCAATTCTTTAAAGCTTTTGGTCAGAAGTTCTTCTCCCACCCCTATATAATCTCCTTCCCATGGCAAATCTAAGCCAACGGCACAAATCATCGATTCCTCCCCCTGAAACTGGAAATAGACAATTTTTCCTAAAAATTTATCAGCTTCTTCTCCAATAAAGCACCATTCCGGTTTAGTCTCTTTTTTCTCCAGCAGCTTATCAATCCAATTCCGGTAACTTTTATCCGGATAAGAGTTTATAAAAGTTTTCAATTCATCTTTACTAATGCATCTAACTTGCATATTTTCTCCTTTTCAAGGATTTAACCTTTTTAAATTACGGGATACTAGTTCTGCGGACTAACTTCCAGAAGTCAGTTATTTAGATTTAATAGTATTTTTAAAGACATAATTTGACCTCCTCGGTTAGCAGTTGACAGTTGATGTTCAGTCAAAAACATCAACCGGAGGTTAACTATCTGAAATACAATTAGAATAAGTTAAATTTAATATGATATGAAGTCAAGAAAACTTATGATGAAATATACGTAAGAGTCTATAACAGGGAGTTTAATAACAAAAACTGAATCAGGGGCATAACTGAATTTATGGATTAAATGAACTTCCAATAAAATCTAACTGATACTCAAGTTTCTTTCTTAAATTGATCATCCAATCCGGTTCATTTTGCCAGCTTTCATTTATCGATCTCTTTATTCGAGTATATCCGTATAAATTGGCAAACCTCTTAAACAGATTGATTTTATTGAAATCTTGTTTGTTAATGGAATAAATTGATTTATAGCCTTCTAAAAAATTCTTTTTAATTTTAACAAAATCAGATTTCTTCATCTCTACTTCAAAACTATTCAGTGATCGCTCGATATCCATTACATACCAATGGTACATGGCATCATCAAAATCAATAACACTGCATGATTTGGATTCAACATCATAGAAAATATTGTCCGGTTCAAAATCATAATGAATTATCCCGTAGTTATTTCGTCCTATGGGTATTGCTGAAAATTCTTTTTTTAATTCAGACAACTCATTCAATGCGCCATCTTCATTGGTTAAAATCATCAATTCCTGTTCAATCCAGTTAAAAACATTCTGATGAGACCATCTTTCCTTTTTTGTAACATAATATTTTGACGAAAGTCTGTGCAACAATCCCAATTTCTGTCCAAAGGCAACCGCGGTATTATCGTCAACTATATAATCAATACTTTTTTTCCCCTTTACTCCTTTGAACACACAGGCATAATAATCTCCCCAGGGAGTTGAATTTAAGATCAAGTCTTTTCCTTCCTTTGACTGAATTGGAATATGGGCCGGATAATTTTCGTTGATTAGATATTTAATAAAATCAATCTCCGCTTGTATATTTTTCTCTTTTTTTTCCGAAACAGGAGCAAATCTCAGTAATTGCAATTGACCATTACATCGGAAAGGATAAACTGCGTTAGCTGAGATTCGGAATTGATCCATCAGATCAAGGCGGTCTTCATCATATTCCCAGTTTTTCAATAACATCATAGCCAAAGCTCTTTGGTCAAAAAGAAACTTTAATTTCATCATATTTTTTTAAACCTACATCAAACAGTGAACTTTTTTTGTACATGCCCGTTTTTCATTTCTTCTGCCGTTTGAGTTTAGACCCGGGAGTTTTCAATCCAGTATTAAGTTTGTTTCTCACTTCCCGGTTAACCCTAGCTGCAATTACTTGTTTATTAACCTTCAGGAATTCCTCAACTGCGTTGGGATCATGGACGACTAATGCCCGAAGAGCCCAGGACAATGCCTTTACTATCATATCCTCATGATCATCCACCAACATTTTGCAGATATCCAAAGTTCTGTTCACATCCCCTTTTCCCCCATGGGTCCTTATATTAAGGGCAACCGTGCTGACCAAAGCGGCTCTTCTCCACCATAGATCATCTGATTTTGCCCAATCCTTAACCGTATCCAGAGTAATCAATCCAGCTAACCAAGCTGGACCGGACAATGTCCTAGCAAAACTGTCCACGGTCCACCAACTGTTGATTCCCTTCCCCAATGTTTCTAATTTTTTTCGATTCAGAGTTTGAAAGGTTTGAGAATGCTCGTAAATTAACTCATAGGCAACCCACCGGTATTTTCCGGTCTTCAGAATTACCTTAGCTACTTGTAAAACAGATTCAGCTTTTTCTGCTTTCAACAGTTTTGAATATTTTTTGGACACTTTCCTCAATGGATCAGTGCTTCTGGGTTTAGTATTATCCAGTTCACTGATGAGTTTATCCGCAAATTCTTCTGGTTTCATATACTCCTCAAAAGGTTAATACTATTGAAAATAAATTAATCAAAGCCAGTTAAATGTATAATTTGAAAAATTTCACTTACCTTACTAAATTCCCATCGCCATAAAGGTAATATTGACTGTCCCTTCCGCAGTGAATTCCTGGATAACCACCGTGCTTATTCCGGTACCCCGTTTAATTGTATATGCAGTCTGTCTGCCCAGTTCAGAAGTTTCCGAAATAATCTCCGGATTAAAACTTTTCAACGTATCTGAATAAAACTCCAGGACCTGATCATAGGAGTCCTCAGTGGTAAATTGAACCATATTACCACCTATCACCCCACCAGGGCTGGACTGTTCCATCGTTTCAACTTCAGTGGCATTAGGATACCGGGGAAGATCATCAGTGGAAAGTTTACCACATCCTAAAAAACCGCAGCCGGAATTAATAATTACTGGCAATGTAACTAAAAGAAACAATGTAATTTTGCTTATTCTGGGGAAAGCCATAATTCATCTCCAATTAATGATTAAACATACCACCTTATTTTTCATTATTGGACAACTGTGATGCTTTTTGCTTAATTTCAGAAGCCCATTGTTTTCGGTTCCAAAGTACAAATCTATAGTCTTTACCTTTAACCGTTTCCACCGACAGTGAATTATCGGTCAGAGGAATAATTCCTAAAAATTTAGTCCGGCAGTAATTTAAATCTTTTATATCAGATAATTCAATAATTGATATTTTTGATTGAAAGTTAAAAAAATGTGGTTCAAATATAATACGCAAATTGGTCAAGTAAATCTTTCCTCCAACTGTTTCTATCCCTCTCTGAAGATTTGCCGGACCTTGTTTTACCATAGATTCATTTTCTTTAAATCCAGTTTTCATTATTTCTCCTTATTAAAACCAGTATTACCATCAAACCGTAGAAAAATCATCAGTCGGACTGCAGTTGATTTTCAATCCGGTGTCACCCATCATTAATATTCTATCCAGTATAATCATCTTTCTGTAAAACAAATCATCAGAATTCCAAATCTTTATACCAGCGATAGCTGTTTAAAACCAGCCACTCTCCATTGACCTGGTGAAGCCAAAGAGTGATATAATAATCACCATCTTCCCACCATAGCTCCTGGATAGGAACATCCAGATTTCCGGAATCAGTTAGGGGATAAGTGTTGTACAGCTCCACCCTGAACTCTCCCATCGCTTCTCCCACCGTGTAGGATTCCAAATATTTTGGTTCACCTAATTCCTCAATCACCTCTTCTCTGGTTTTACCATGGAGAGTAAATATCTTGGTGAGCAGTTCTTCTTCTTTTCTATTCTCTGCTTTATATTCATAAATCATCACATCCCCGGCATCGGGATCTCCATAGGTAAAAATCAATCCGTAGGGAGGTTGATTATTGGTCAAGTGAACAGAATTGATTCCTGAAAACCTAATACCCCAGGCATCTTCAGATTCATCATCACCATGGTAGATTGAGCCCACTTTGTCAATATACCAGGTCCCTGAATCAGTTATCAATTCAGGTAGACTGTCCTGTTCATCAATATTCATCCAATCAGGATAATTTACCAATTGATAGGTGCTGTCTTCATATAATTCAATAGTTGATTGTTTGCCTTCCAGGAAATCTAAATTTTCTTCGGTTATGGTTTGTTCGGTCAACTGATAAAGTCCTACTACATTCTCTTGTTTTGGTTTTTCAGTCAAATAGCGGTCAGCATAGGGATCATGCTGACATTTGAACAATAAAATAATCAAGATGATTATTATTACTACAATTAGCCTGGATTTTCTTCTTTTCATAATTTTCCCTCTGTAAATTTCTTAAGCCCAACTTCAACCTTTTAAAAACCTATCACACGTAATATCATAATATAAGATTTATTTTATAGTATACTTAATTTTTTATAATCCAAAAATTCTTTTTCACCTATATCAAAATAACTCAATAATTTCTTATGATTGTTTCTCACATCACAAATGATAAACTCATTTGCATTTTCTATTACAAACTCTCCCATAGTAACCTGGGATAAATTATCTATAAAAGTCTGAA
>LKUE01000270.1 GCA_001412365.1 Desulfuromonas sp. SDB
GATCAAATTTTTTATTAAGAGTAATTGGAAACAAGATCATATTATTAAGCTAAAAACAGAAACTGGTTTTATCAACGTTTCAACTCCGGAATTAACCGCTTTTGATTTAGTTGGTTATCACAAGCAAATAGGAGGAATTAATCGGATTGTTCCTACAATTAAAAATCTTGCTGATGAAATTAAAGTCTCTCAGTTGTATAAAGTAGGGCGATTTCAGAGTAGTCCAAATATCCAGCGGTTTGGATATATTCTCGATGAACTGGGCATAACAAATCTATCGAACTGTGTTTATAAATTAATAAAAAAAATAAAATTAAGAAAAGTAGTTTTATCACTATCTCATGAAAATAAATTTGGAATTTTAGATGATAAATGGAAAATAATAAAGAATACAGAAGTTGAAAATTTATGATATCTAGACGATATATTCTGGAATGGAAAAAGTATGCTTTTTGGCCAGAGGACTTCCAAGTTGAGCAGGATTTAATTTTGGAAAAAGTTCTGATTGATTTATTCTCCAATGATTATCTCCAGAAATCTTTGGCATTTAGAGGAGGTACAGCTTTACATAAAATCTATCTGAAACCTCAGGTGAGATATTCAGAGGATATTGATTTGGTGCAAGTTAAATCAGAACCAATAAAAGAAACATTAAAGATTATTAGAAAAACTCTTGATTTTCTGGGTAGAAGACCGGTTATTAAACAAAAAAAAGATAATAATACAATTATTTACCGCTTTATGTCTGAGATACCTCCCCAGATAAAACTCAGGATTAAACTAGAAATTAACTGCAGAGAACATTTTTCGGTTTTGGGATATAAGGATATTAATTATGGTATTGATAATTCCTGGGTAGGTGAAACAGGTTTAGTAAAAACATATTATCCTGAAGAACTACTGGGAACTAAAATAATAGCTCTTTACCAGAGGAAAAAAGGAAGGGACTTGTTTGACCTTTATTATGCTCTGAAAAATCTTGATCTGGATTATAATAAAATTATTGATTGCTATGGAAAATATATTAGTTTCTCAGTAAAAAATCCTCCCACAAAAAAACAAATTATCCGAAATATTGAAAAGAAGCTGTCTGATCCGGATTTTGTAGGTGATATCTACGCTCTTTTACGTCCAGGAGTAGAATATAATCAGGAGGAAGCTTTTTACCTTGTAAAGGAAAAATTGTTGGATAGAATGACTTCTTGATCAATCAGCATAGTTGAAAAAAAAATAACCAGTAAATCTCAATAATCAGTGCCGATGATCAGTATCAGGTTTACTTCCAATAATCCATCTTCATTGTAGTAATAAAGGGGAATCCAGCCCTTGATTTCATTATCAGTATCATGTTCATGAATTTCAGCCTTAATCCAATTATCATCAATTTCAAAAGCTTCTACTGAAGTCATCGGACCTATGGTATCGATGATATTAACAGAAGATTGATCCGGTTGGGAATAAACGGGAACTCCCTGTTCATTTACCGCTATGAACCAGTGGGGGGATACTTCCCCCAGATAAAGGTATATTCTCGATTTAAACCAGGGAGGGGAAAGTTCATGATTGGGAGTATCAATATAAGAATCAAATGCAGTATAGTAAAATATCTCTGAATCCATGTAGTAATCCTGGTAACTGAATCCGGAAGGTATCGGTTCAAAATTATTAAATTCCCAGATTATTCCGTAGGAAAACTCTAAATTATTAAAATCTGCAAGTTGAGATATCTGTGGATTTTCCAGTCTGGATAAAAAATTTTCTAAATCTAAAGATCCATTTTCAATTTCCTCCGGTTCAGGCAGCAGAATCCCCAGATAATACTGCAGATCATCCCGGACAAAACTGGAATCCATGATCACCGAAATTTTTCCTTCTCCGATAGGTCCTTTCCAGGTAGCTCCGGTAAACAGGGGATAGGTTAACCGGAAGGTTTTCATCCCGTAATCGGAGGTCATTTCATATTCCTCGTGGTATTCGACCAATCTCTGCTGACCGGAGTTGAAACTCACCTCCCAGCAGGCAAGGGCTACTTTAGGCTGAATAAAATCAACTGAATAATCCGGATCAGAATACACATAATTTCTGAAGAATAAAAATTGACTGGACTGGGGAAGACTGTCGTATACTGGATCAAGTTTATCCAGCACTTCATTCCATTGACCTGAATCAATATCGTCTGCTGGATAATATCCGTAAATTAGCTTAACTTCCACCGGTTGACCGTCCACCATCACTACCGGAGTAAATAAAGTGGAGTCAATTCCCTGACCGTAAACCCAGGGTACGGTAGGGGTTGCCGATTCAACCGGTATTGCCATCAATACCCGATCAGCTTCACCGGTATTGGTGAATAAAAATGAGGAATATATATCCGCTTTGTAGATTTCGGTTTGTTCATCGCTGACCTCCCAGGCTTCTCTAACTAAGATATCTGTGGATATCAAGATCACCACTTCTTCAGCGGACATTTCAATACCGGGATGTTCAGTACCGCTGATCATCAACGGGGATGCTCCGGAGGTTACCGAAGCCATATATCCGGCATCGGCAAAAATATAACCGGGGAAGGCAAATAATATAGCTGTTAAGATTAACCATGAATTTCTATGCACAGTTCTACCTCCAGGGGTAATTTATTTATATTCAGGGAGTAAATAAATATTTTGGTCATCTGATTCTTTTTTTATCCTATAATGAAAACATAATTTATTTTCATACATAAACTTTAATTAAACAAGAGATATTAAGTACTTCAGATTATTCTGGTAAATACAGATACATTAAAAATAAGTTTATATGAAAATAAACTTGACTAATTAATATTTTATTATATATTAATAGTAGTCATTATGACTACTATTAATAAACATTATGAATAATGAAATTGACAAAATAAAACTGGATAAAGCATTTGAATTGCTTAATTTCCGTTTAACTGAAAATAAGTCTGATCTAGTAGAAATTGTGGTATGCGGTGGCTCAGCATTGATTTACACAGGATTAATTACAAGAACTACTAAAGATGTTGATATAGTTGCATTAATGAAGAAAGGTATTCTTTCTTCTCCTGATCCCCTGCCGGATGTATTGATAAAATCTTTTCAGGAAGTTGCTGAAGATTTGGGATTAGATGATAACTGGATTAACAATGCAGTTAGCAGAGGTGAAGGAGGATTATTTCAATTAGGTTTACCTGATTATTTCCAGCAAAGATTGATAAGCAGAGACTATGGTGAAAAACTAAAAGTTCATTTTATTAGTAGAATTGATCAGATTTATTTCAAGTTATATGCTTCAGTTGACCGAGGGGGATATCATATTAATGATCTGTTAAAACTCGAACCTAATGATGATGAATTGCTAGCAGCATCAAGATGGGTGATTACCCATGATGTATCGTTAGAGTTTTTAAATTTATTAAAAAATTTTCTTGTAATGATTGGTTATGAAAAAGTATCTGGAAAATTATAAACAAAAATATAAGCAGCAATTGCTGAATCTTCTGTGGAAACAGTGGAATTCGTTGGGAATTTCCGGATATGGTGAAAAATGGAGTAATTCAGTTATTGACCTGGAAGCCCTCCTGCTTTTTTCAAGCACAGTATCCCGGTATGATCCAAGATTATTTGATGGGATTATTGAGTGGGTGTATAAATATGAAAATTTAATAAACATCCAACGACTGAACAATATCCAAAATATCAAAAATTTTCCTAATACCAGAATAATCAGCGCAATTGCTTTTAAAGTTAAGAATTCAGTTAATACTCTGAAATGGGATAAGTTAACTAAATTTGATGAGGATAAGGTTACTGAATCAGAAAATTTGTTTTTCCTCCCTGATAATAAACCATTGCCAGTTTTAGGAGAGAAAGATAAAGCATTTTTGAAATACAAGTTAATAAGAAATAAATATATTCACCAGGATGTGGTTAAAGATGCACTGGCTGTGAATAATGAAAATTTGATATTGAGACTTAGATCCTTCTTGGGATTAAATTCCAGGTGTGAGATTATTCTGTACCTGCTTATTAATAATCAAGGTTCTCCCCGGGAGATAGCCCGGGAGTGTTATTATTATCCCGCAACAATTAGCAAAACGTTGAATGAGATGTCTTTGTCTTCATTTATTGTTTCTGAAGTTAAAGGGAGAAAAAAATCGTATTCATTTAGCAATGATGAGTGGGTTAATTTATTGATTTCAGGTAATGATGGCTTAAGGTGGATTAATTGGAGTAATATTTTTAAATTTTTTGAAATTTTTTGGACCTTTTTGTTCTCTGAGCATCTAAATTCTTATAATGAAGAACAGTTATCCTCGGTACTTAGAAGGTTGATATTGGAAAAGATGATCTCGGAAATTAATAATTCAGGCTTGGATGATAAGATACATAAAAGATTACTTCCTCTAGGAATTGATTTAATTCCCTATTTTATCGAAAAGATGAAGAAAATAATAAGTTGTCTGTGTTTATAAATAAATAATTGTCTTAATTCCCCTAAACAGTAAGTTTATATAACTTGATAATATCTTCAATTAAAGATTCTAAACAAGATTGTATATTAAAATTTAATATTGATTTTCAAGATTTTTGAAACAAAAAGTTTTGTTTGATGTCTATTAAATTATACAAGTGTTAATTTGATAGACAAAGCAAAGAAAATATTTAGAAAGGGGTAAAATAATGTACCGTAAAGTGATCACCAAGAAGAAAATTTCCCGGATCAGAGATATCCAGGAAAGAAACAACCGTGATTGTTTCAGTGTATTCAACTGGTCTAAAGCAGTAGTGTAGAGAAAAGAAAAGGGGGGTGTGTATGAGAGTTACTAATAAAAGAAAAAAGAGGGTGAAAACAGCAATGACCAGAAGGGGATTAATTCAAATTACCATAGAACAAGGGGGTAAAAATGAAGCATAAGCATCATTACCAGAGTTTAACATCGTCTAAGGAGACTAGAGTTAAAAAGGAGAGTAAGAAGATCGCTAAGAGGATTAAGGACTATTCTGATTTTATATTTTGGTGGATATAAGAATTTGAAATGAACCACAGATAAACACAGTGCCCCGCCCATCTTATCCACACCCAACACAGAGTACACCACCCATCACCGGGAAGACTGGAACGCAGATGATAGGATGACAGGATTTAAAGGATAAGAAAAAGAATAGATGATGGAGTTTTTCAAAAAAAACTTCCATCAGATTTGGAAAATAAGGATACATTCCAACCACCCTGGAGGGGGATTGCAGTACGGCAGTACTGCCAATCTGTTTGAAAAACAGATATTAAACCACAGATGAACACGGAAATCTCACCTAAACATTCATAACAAGAAATGATTGAATGAATTCATCATTTCCAGCTATGAATCA
>LKUE01000271.1 GCA_001412365.1 Desulfuromonas sp. SDB
ACCGGATTGGGATAGGCAGGGGATAATCTGAACTGGTAAGTGTTGACTGATGGAGGTCCGTTCTGCTCTTCTTCCACTCCTACAAATCCGGAATTTAGGGCAATATTAACATCGTCAAAATAATAACCTTCTGCTACCCCCGAAGGGCCAGAGAAAAATAACCAGCTAATCTGCACCGGTCCATCATGATCTATCTGAATATGCTGTTGTTCCCAAACCTTATGATCACCTGTATAAATTGAATCATAGGGAGGATAAGCCCAAGTTCCGGTATAACCTTCATCAGGATAGAGCAATTCCCAACTAGTTCCCCCGTCGGTAGAGTACTGAATCTGCACTTTATCTGAATTATCAGCAATTTCGTACCATTGCCAGAATGTTAATTCACTTCCTGAAGTTATAGAAACTGAATCAGTAATCGCTCTTGCATTAACTACAGGAGCTGTATACTGCCAGGTCCCTTCTTCTCCGCAGTACATGGAATGAGTAGAGCTATGATTCCGATGTTCAGTTAAATGCCAGGATGAAGGTCCTTCATAATTCCATAGAGAATCGCCAGATTCAAAATCATCGCTAAAAATATTTCCAATATTCATGGTAATGGTATCGGAAAAACTCATACTTCCATCTGATTCCAGATTAAAAATCAAATCTACAAAATAGGGATCAGGACAAGAAGATGATATTGAAAGCTGAACAGCATCATCTAAATTCACTAATGAATCTACACCTATGGAATCAATTTGAGCAGTTGAATCAGAAACAGTTACATAGGGATCATCAACTGTACATAATAAATCCACATTGTAGGCAGTACCTGTTCCACTATTGTAAATTTGGGGAGAAAGATTAAAATTATCACCAGGATTTATGTTTGCAGGTCCATCTATGCCATTAACCCACAAATCAGGTGCATTTACTACAATTTCAAATGTACTTATCCACTGACTGTCATTATCATCTACACAGTAAAGGTCTACTTCAATTACGGTAGAATCCTGAACTCCCGGGGCAATGGTAAATTGATTAGATGAACCAGCCACTACAGTATCATAGCTGTTCACTGTTCCGTATAATACCGTATCCATACCTGTGCTGATGGATGGATCAGTTGAATACAACCAACCATTTACTCCGGTAGCATCAAATAAACCCCAATTCGCTACAGCTAGAGTGGCATTATAAGTTTCTCCGGGATTAATTTGTGAATTAGAGTTTCCCCCGCTTAAATTTTCAATATGAGAATAAACTACATAAGCATAACCACTGGGAGCTACTTCAATTTCATCGGTATATCGGTAATAATTTTGCTTAGTAACACAAACTTTTACGGTGGTACCAGCAGTTTGAGGGGTAATAGGAACCCAAACTGTAGTATCTGCGCCTTCAATTCTTCCCAGAACCTGTTCTCCTGCCACCAAAGCAATCATGCTTCCTTCAGAAGCAGTTACTGGAAAAGTTCCTTCACCTGCAATGAGAATTTGAGGATGATGTACAGTTTGATACTGAGGATATTCAGTAAACAACCTCATATAGGGATCACCGTGATGATGGAAAAGGTGATAGGTAACATATTTAATATTGGTATTATTGTACCAAGAGGAAAAATGCAGATAATATTTTCCATAGTTCATCGCCCAAGCGGGTCGGGCATCATGAAAGCCGTCACTGCCATAATTCGGATCAAAATCAGGCCACATGTAATCGTAAATCCCCCATACATAAATATCATTGGCAAATGAGTAGGAAGTTTCACTGGCTGCATTTACTCCAATAGCTCCGGCATTATCTATACGGTGAAATCTCTCTGTAAATACTTCAGTGGCATCATTGTATTTTCCAGTCAGACAATTGGTAGAAAAAACGAAGGGTAGGTAAGGAGCGGAATTAGATAACTGATTAATATGACTGATATTGAAATCAGGCTCTCCCCATCCATCTATATTCCCATGATCCCGATGCTGAAGCATAAAAGTTCCTGCATTAATAGCATTAATCATATCTGCTGCGGTTCCATCCCAGGAAATCCCGCTGGGGATAGTAGTTGGAATGTAACCTAAATTACTCCAATAATTAACCACAGTATAAGTGTTTGCAGCAGTTGACCATGGATCACCTGGCTGGGGATTTCCGCTATATATTGCATATACTCTGGTAGTATTTTTTCCTAAGGAATACTCCCAGAATCCGCTAATTACTTCTGCACAAAGTTGAAACCACCGCTCAGTTTGAAATCCGCAAGCTGATAATGGCTGTTGATAGAAATTATTGTTTAAAGGGGGATTCCTTTCATAATCAAGATCTTTTAAGATCATAGTTTCCAGTTGTGAATTGGTTTGTGCAGTGATTCTGCCCATGGTAATTTCAGGCAAATTATTATTATCTATGTCCCCATATATATTATCAGATACAAATCCACTGTAAAAGGGTGCATAAATGCCATAGGCATCTCCACTGCTAGGATAGTCGGAAAGAAGCAATACTGCTTCCGGGGGGATGGTCCAAGTGTTATAGGCATTGTTTATCCAGTTTTCAATAATAGTCGAAGAAGTACCTCCAATATCGGTGAGAGTAAATACTTCGGTAATGATTCCTTCTTCTATTCTCCATTCTTTTATACTGTCAGCCCAGGCTATGAAATCTGGGTCATCAGGTACGATAATAACAAATTCAGCATTATCTCTGCTTTCTTGATCAACCATTTTAACTCTTTGTGCATAATCAATATCCGGAAGCTGATCAAAGTTTAATACTGCATTTTCAATTATTTTATCCCACATTCTGCTTCTCAAACGATCCTCACCAAAATAACCATTGCCGCCAATAAACGATATATTAAAGTGAATTTCAGTGTACACAGTTAATTGTTTGGTCATAGGGTCCCATTGAAAGGGTACAATTGAAAAGGTAACTACATCTACACCTCTAATTTCATAGGGAGTGGAGGACATTATTATTTCCATAGGATAGAGGTTCCCGCTGTGGTAGATTTCCGGATTCTGATTATAAATCAAAGGAGTGTCATCATTTCCCTTTGGTATAACCGGAGCAGGTACAGGAATAATATTTTCATATTGTTGTGTACTGTAATCAGTGACTTCAACAATTACCTGAGCTCCTTGAGGAATTGCAATTGATCTGGTTATACTGGGAAAATCAGGCGATCCTGCATCCGTAGGTAAATATATTCCCGAAGCAATTATTTGATCATAATTATGACCGTCTATTTCCCGGGATTTAATTGTATATTCCCCCAGATTAAAATATAAATCAATTCCTGCAGGATTATCTTGAATGGTGATCAACTGCATATTAGGTGAAGACCATAAACCAATCAATCCTAAACAAGAAAAGATAGTTATAAATAAAAATACTCTGTTCATTGTTTACTCCTCAGTTTAACTATAATTTTCAGGGTATTTACTTTTTATGTTCAGTAATTACACCCCTTTTTTATATTTTACATAATTATCACCCTTTTTTCTAATTATATTCTCATCAGTAATAAAAATTATTTTAGTAACAATTTATCTATAATAACAATATATTATGTATTGCCTTGCACCAATTTGTACTGTTCTTATCTCAATAATCCCCTGTTTTTTATAATATAAATGCTGAATCTTTTCTAATTCAACCCAGGAGTTATATAACTCCTATTTATCTATGCTCTTTATTTGTTCTGCTGAATCACTTAAGATTCAGTTTTTATTAACATTAATTAGCTGAATTCCGATTAA
>LKUE01000272.1 GCA_001412365.1 Desulfuromonas sp. SDB
ACCAGGTTTTTTTCAGGGTTAATTTCAGGAAGCTGAGGGGTTGTTGATAAATGAAATGCAATCCCCGTTTAAGCCAGTAAGAGGATACCTGTGAAGGCTTAAGAGTGTGTCCTACTGCTCTTTCCGCCAAGGAAACTTCATCCCAATCATCTCCCACTTCGGGGATAACTGCACTTTTACCATCGGAATTTTCGTTGTTCCCGATATAGAAGATAACTCCTCCCTGGGAAGCGATTAGAACCAGGTCATTACCTACTGCATAATTTCTCAAAGTTATTGGAAATATCAGTAATATCAATCCCAGGGTCAGCCATAATAATTTTTTAATTGATTTCCGCCGGTACTTGAAAATCAGTGAAATTAAGTACAGGGGATAGAATATTAGAATATTGGGCCGGGTTAGGGCAGCTAACCCCATAACCACTCCTGCCCAAAAGAACAGGGGAGAGGAAAATTTCAGTTCGGCTTGAATCAGCAGGTAGATAAAAATCAAGAAAAGTAAAGTTAACAGGGTTGGAATTAATATTTCACCTTGAAAATATATTAAGATGCCGTTGAAAGCCACTAGGATCATAGAGACCAGGGCAATGGAGAAATTAAATAATTTTTTGGCGATAATATAGGTAAATAAAACAGCGGCGGTGGACAGAAAAACCTGGGTTATTCTAACTGCCCACAAGCTGTTATTGCTTAACCAGTAAATTCCTGCCACAAAATAGGAATAAAGCGGCGCCCGGAAAAATACCTGACTGCCCATGAAGTTTTCATTTAAAATGGATAATGCTTCCCGGTTGAAAAACATGGGGTCGCCGAATAAATTGTAAAAAAAGGGATTGGCGCTAATTTGCTTAATATACACTAACCTGATAATCAGGGATATTGATAAAATGAGGGCAACCGGGATCAGTTCTGTTTTGTATTTGTTATATAAATATTTCAGCCGGTTCATGTTATAATTGAAAAGTTCTAATTCAATATGGTAATGATAAGAGCAATTAAAAAAAAGTAAAAGGTTTAATTAATTATAATGAAGAATGTCAAAAAAATAATGCTAATCTATCCCCCTGGAAAGATGTACCAGCGGGGTGAAGATCGTTCCCAGGGCAATATATTTCTTTCTGCTGCTACCACCATGAGAGCATGCAATGATTTGGGTTATGCTGCTTCTAATCTGAAAAAAGATGGACATGATGTCTTTCTCCGGGATTATCAGACTGAAGGTTTAACCAGGGATGAATTGATTGCAGATTTCAGAAGTTATCATCCCCATTACCTTTTTACCAGCACCACTGATGCAACTATTTTCGATGATTTACAGATATTATCCCAATTAAACCAAATTTACCCAAAATGCAAAATCATCCTTAAGGGAGCTTTATTTTTTGATTTAGACCAGCAGATATTGAACAGCTTGCCCTTGTCCGGCATTGATTATCTAATTGGTGGAGAAAGCGATTTTATTATCGCCAGGTTAATTAAAGCTGATCAGTGCAAAGAAAAATTAAGTTCAGTACCGGGAATTATTTATAAAGAAAACAAGCAGTGGCATAAAACTGAATTTAAGTGGTGGGAAGAAAATCTGGATTCTTTGGATTTCCCAGACCGGGAGCAGATGAACAACCGTCTTTATATCCGTCCGGATACCGGAGAACCAATTGCTACCATTTCAGCATCCCGGGGCTGCAGTTATAATTGTATATTTTGCCTCACTCCCCGTATTTCGGGGACCAGAATTAGATTCAGGTCAATATCCAATATTATTGATGAAATTAACAGTTGTTACCACCGTCACGGGATTAAAAATTTTTTCTTCAAGGCGGATACATTTACCCTGGATAAAAATTGGGTAGGGCAATTATGTGCTGAACTAATTAAAACCGGATTATCTGATAAAATCCAATGGGCGGCAAATTCCAGGACCAATCCTTTGGATTTTGAAACCCTCGATCTTATGCATTCAGCCGGATGCTGGCTGGTGGCTTATGGTTTTGAATCAGGCAGTCCGGAAACCTTAACCAGAATTGAAAAGCAGATCAGCATTGCGGATAATCTCAGAGCAGCCCAAATGACAACAGAAGCGGGAATGGAGATTTACGGTTTCTTCGTCATCGGTTTTCCCTGGGAGGATTACCGGCATCTTGCTGATACTGAAAATCATATTTACCAGCTGAATTCAGACTTCATTGAGATTCATATCGCCAACCCTTATTACGGAACTAAACTTTATCAAATCGCCCAGCAGGAAAATGTACTGGAGGGGAATGTTTTGGGGGGAGATTATTTCAGCCCCACCATCAAGGGGACAAAATATTTAAGTTTGAAAGCACTGAAAAATTTTAGAAAAAGGTTGCTCCTTCATTATTATCTCCGCCCTGAGTATATCATGTCCAGAATTTACCGGAATAAGAAGAATGTTAACAAGATAAACAACTATATTAAATATGGGATAAAACTCATAAAAAACACTTTGTAGAATCATTATGTCCTGGATAATTCTAGTTGGCGCAAATTCCGATATGGCTAAAGCTGCTGCCGGGAATTTTGCCCGGAGAGGATACAACCTGTGTTTACTTACCCGCAATCCCCAAAAATTAAATTATCTGACGTCTTATTTGTCCCAATCCTATAAGGTAAAAGTCATAGCCAGGTATTTTGAAATTGAACATTTTCTTAAATTTAAGCACTGCTGGGACGACTTAAAACCATTTCCAGTGGGGATAATATACTTTATCGGCTATTTAGGGGAAGACAGTTTAAACATCAGTTATTCTGAAATTGAAAAAGTGTACAATCTGAATTGCATTTGTGCGGTTAAAATGTTTAATTATTTCAGCTTAAAGTTTATTGATCTTAACCGGGGCAGTTTAATCGCAGTTAGTTCAGTTTCCGGAGAAAGAGGGAAAAGCATGCATTATCTTTACAACAGCGCTAAAAGCGCCCTGTCTATTTATCTGCAGGGATTGAGACTTAAGTTAATGGATAGAAAAATAAAGGTTGTGGATATACGTCCCGGTTTTATAAAAACCAAGTTCACTAAGTTTTACGGAATAAAAGCAAAGATGGCGGTGTCTCCTGAATATACAGGAGAAAAGATATTTCAAGCTTATAAGTCAAACCGGGGTATCGTTTACATCCCCTGGTGGTGGAGATGGTTGATGTTGGCGGTTAAATTAACTCCGGAGAGATTATTAGGTTGGATAACTTTAAAATAAGGAGCATGATATTATGAGAATTGTTAACAATAGCTTAATGGTTATTTTAATCGCCTTAATTGGATTTAGCTGTTCTCAACAAAATAATGAACAAGTGGAAACTGATTCCTCTGATCAAGTTTCACCGGGACCTCACTGGGATGGTGAGCCGCTGGATCCCTATGATATTCTCCGTAATTATTATCAAGCTCTGGGAGGTTTGGAAACAGTTAAACAGCATAAATCCTCCTATATGCGCGGTTCAATTGAAGTGGTGGGAGCGGGACTGGAGGGAATTTTTGAACAGTGGAACAAGTATCCCATATTTTCCAAAGAATTTTTAGATCTGAAAGTTATGACCCAGACTTCCGGAGATAACGGGGAATACAGATGGGAACTGGATATGAATGGCAATCTGCAGATCAAACGTGATCAGAATACCTTGCAAGCCAGAGAATTAAGCGCTCTAACTGCTGATTATGAACATTTAAATCCGGAATCAGAAATATTTAAAATAAGGTTTTTAGGGGTTGATACTGCTGCCGCTAAATACTGCTATGTTTTGGAAATCACCAATTCCTTAAATGAAGATACCACCTTGGAATACTATGACAGTTCAACTTATTTACTTATTAAGAAAATAGAAGATAGCCAGGGGCATCAGACTCATACTGTTTATTCGGATTACCGGGAGGTGGAGGGAGTGCTTTATTCATTCCATCAGCACATCACCATAATGCCCATTAAACAGGAGTTGGATGTTATGGTGGAACAGCTGGAGGTTAATGTGAGCATGGACAGCAGTTTATTTCAACCTCCCCAGACAGATTCCCGGGACTATTCATTTGCCAACGGAAAGTTTGTGGAAAATATTCCCATAAAATACATTCATGATCATGTATTTATACAGTCGGAAGTGGAGGGCGAGAAAAACTGGTGGATTTTAGATTGCGGGGCAGGAAAAACTGTGGTCAGTGCGGAATACGCTCAGCAGCTGGGATTGGATGTGCAGGGCAATATAACCGGGGGGGGAGCCGGAAACACGGTGGAAGTATCCTTAGCCACTTTACCTCCGTTGAGTATTGATCAGCTTCAGTTTGATTCCCAAATAGTAGTAGTTATTGAAATAAAACCGTTCATGACCAGATTGATGAGAACGGAAGTGGTGGGTATTTTAGGCTATGATTTTCTTTCCCGGTTTGTTACTAAAATTGACTATGCCCGAGAATTAATCTCCTTCTATGATCAGGATTACTTTAACTATGAAGGACCGGGAACAGTAATCGATGCTCCTCTGGAAGACAATATGTTTGTGGTGGAAGCAGCAGTGGACAGCATTTACCAGGGTAAGTGGAGATTAGATATTGGAGCAACCGGGCTTGGTTTCCATTTTCCCTATGCCCAGCAGGAAAAATTGCTGGAGTTAAACGGCGTTCCCACTATTGGGTTTGGAGCAGGAGGAGAGATACACAGCAAGCTGTACCGGTTTAATAAGTTTGAAATTGCCGAGTACACTGTAGATGATCCCATAATTGCCATACCTCTGGAGAAGGGGGAAGGAGCTTTAGCTGACCGCAGATATATGGGAAATTTAGGCAACACTGTACTCAGGCATTTTATATTGTACTTGGATTATCCCGGGCAAACGGTGATTTTGGAACCCGGAGATAATTATGAAAAAGTATTTCCCACCGATCACAGCGGTTTGGGTATTTGGGACGGCGATCAGGGAGTGGAGATATTCTTTGTAGCAGAAGGAACCCCCGGGGATCAAGCTGGATTAGAAAAAGGCGATGTTATTGAGGAGATCAACGGGCAGAGTGTTGAAGAGTTCGCCGGTTTACAAGAAATCAGGGATGTTTTCAAGCAGCCTCCGGGTACAGAGGTAGTTCTTTCCGTGATCAGAGATGGTCAGACTGTAGATATTAATTTAATCCTGGAGGATTTATTTGCAGACCTGGAGTAGGAATTATTGTTATTTTTTCAGGGAAGATCCCCATCCTGATCCTACCACCCGGTTTGCCTGGGAAATGACTTTAACTGTTTTTTCCAGAGTGATATGATCTTTGTGGTCATAGATCTGGTAGTTATGACGGTATTTATCAGGAGTGTAATCAACCATAATAACGTTACATCCTGCATTTAATCCCCGCAGGAGCCCCTGCTGGGGATCCAGGGAGGATAGTGCGGTAGTGGCGGGAATGTGTGAATTGCAGGTAATAATCCTGGAAACCGCCAGAACTTTAAGGGTTAATTCCACTGATCCGGGAGGAGAACTGCCTAAAGGAGTATCGGATTGAGGTATAAATGGACCTATTCCGAACATATCCGGTTGAAGTTTATCAATGAGTTCCAGATTCAGCACTAACTCCTGTTCAGTTTGACCGGGCAGACCTACAATAAAACCAGTGCCAATTTCATAACCTAGGGTCCTGAGATGAGATAAAATTTTTAACCGGTGATTTAAACTTTGACCGGGGTGAAATTTACTGTATCTCACTGAATCAGCAGTTTCCTGTTTTAGCAAATAGCGGTCTGCTCCTGCCTTCTTGAATAATTCATATTCCTCCAGGGGTCTTTCCCCAATGCTTAAAGTTAGAGCTACTGGATAGGTGGATTTTATATTTTTGATAATACCGGCTATCTGCTTCGGTTTAAAATTAAAATCATCTCCGGATTGAAGTACAATGGTGTTTATTCCCAGGTTTACCAGGTTTTCAGAGCTTTCCATTATTTCAGATTCAGTTAAACGGTAGCGGATTATTTTTTTATTTTCCGCTCTTAATCCGCAGTAAAGACATTGCCGACAGCAATAATTGGAAAATTCAATAATTCCCCTGATGTGCACTTGGTCACCGCAATAGTCCAAACATACCTGTTGGGCTTTATTGAACAGCTTCTCTGGTGAAAGGCGGAGTAATTCAGCAATCTGAGAGCGGTACATTGATTTTGTCTATAACTTCTGATGGATAAAATTTACAATCTGATTAATTATATCTTGCTGTTGTTCAGGGGGAAGATCGGGCAAGTCATTGGAAACTAAACCCAGGTTTGATTTAAGTTCAATGCGCAAAGGAGGGAGCAGCTGGTCTGGGTCACAAATTCCTGCAATATAAGACCACCTGCGGTTTAAAATCTCCACAAACCAGATATTGATTTTATATTGCTGTTTTATCTGTTCAGCTAGAAAATCCAGCTGGCGGATGAAATCAGCATCGAACTGATCAGAAATATAAGTCCCGTTCACCTTTAGATATCCTGTGGTAGTACTTCATCATAGTATCATAGACCTGGGGCATCTGCTGTTTGACTTCCTGAATTTCCTTCACTATTAATTTTTCCCCCACCTCTCTGGTTTGCTCTGAAGCGAAATCGTCCAGCCATTCCCGGTATGTGAGAATTGCGTTAATTTTACAGAAGTGTCCTTCTTTACCGCACTTGAGCAGCTTCATTATATGATCGCCGGTTCGTCCGCAGCGGTAACCGGCGGTGCAGAAAGAAGTTATATATCCCATCTCTGCTAATTCCCTGATCACTTCGTCCATCTCCCGGGTGTCCCCCAGCAAGAACTGCTGCCGGTTAGCCTCCTGCTGGTTGTAACTTTCACTATATGCTCCCAGACCGATCCTGGTGGAGGCATCGGTTTGAGTTACCCCCAGGGGTATTACCTCTTTTCGGATATCAGCTGGTTCCCTGGCGGTTAAAATCATTCCGGTATAGGGAACGGATAATCTGATTACCACAATCAGTTTTTTAAAATCTTCATCGGAGACTTTGTACTGGGAATTTTCGGTGAGGGGAGCTCCTGCCGCCGGCTGAAGCCGGGGAAAAGATATGGTATGAGGTCCAATCCCCCCAAAGTTATTTTCCAGTTCCAGAGCATGATAGACCAATCCCATCACTTCAAATCTCCAGTGGTACAATCCGAACAGTACTCCCAACGCCACATCGTCAACTCCTGCCTCCAATGCGCGGTGGTGGGTGTACAGTCTCCAGGGGTAGTTGTTTTTAATGGTTCCCTGAGGATGTACCTGGTTATAAGTTTGATGATGGTAGGTTTCATGGAATACCTGATAAGTGCCTATTCCCACTTCTTTGAGCAGTTTAAAATCCTGAATGGACATGGGGGCGGCATTGATGTTTACTCTTCTGATTTCACCGAAACCTTTGCGGGTGGGTACTTTCATGCTGTAAATGGTTTCCAGGGTTTTGGCAATATACCGGGCATCGGATTTAGGGTGTTCCCCGTAAACTGAAATTAGCCGTTTATGCCCCATCTTTCCCGCCAGAACTTCTATTTCCGCCTTGATTTCCTCCATACTCAGCCGGCGTCTGGTTTCCTGTTGATAATCTTTGCGGAAAGAGCAGTACAGGCAGTTATTAATACAGTAATTACTGCAGTAAAGTGGAGCAAAGAATACAATCCGGTTGTCATATACTTTCCTCTTAATCTTACCTGCCGCTTCGGACATTTCCTCCCACAGCTGAGGATCTTCGACATTGAGAAGAGCCGCGGTTTCTTCAGGCTGAAGGGTTTGGATATCCAGGGATTTGGCTATCAGATCCCTTACCAATTGGGGATCGGGTTTAACCTGGGATTTAAGCTGTTCCCAGATTAAATCGTCATTGATAAAATCCCGACCCTTTTCCATGTACTTGGTGTACTGCTGTTCTATGATTATAGGCGATGATTTGGTTTTTGCAGGCATTTCACCCTCCTTAACTATTCTCTCTGTGTTTTTAGTTTATTTATTTCATCCTCATAAGCCATGAGCATGGCTGGAAAAGGTTTAAGCGTTCTTTCCACCACTCCATGAAGGTAGGAGATGGCTACTCCGTAATTGGTTATGGAAACTCCATGCTGTTTAACATCCTGAATGCGGTTGAGCATTTCCCTGCGGGTGAGTACACAACCTCCGCAGTGTATAACCAGCTTATATTGGGACAGATTCTCCGGCCAGTCCCTTCCCGCAAATACATCAATAATAACATCCCCTCCGATGTACTGCCTGATCCACCGGGGTATTTTAACTCTACCTATATCATCCTGAATGGGATGGTGGGAACATGCTTCGGCGATGAGAATTTTATCTCCCGGCTGTATAAATTCCAACTGGGCTGCTCCCCGGGCTGCCTCCACCAGATCGCCCTTAAACCGGGCAAATAATATGGAAAAAGTGGTCATGGGAATATTCTTAGGGGTATCTGCGCTGACTTTGAGCACTGCCTGGGAATCACAGACCACCAGATCGGGGGGCTGGTTAAATCTTTTCAGCAGGGAGGCGAGCTCGCGTTCTTTAACTACCACTGCTGCGCTGTCATTATCCAGGGCATCCCTTATGGTTTGCACCTGAGGCAGGATTAATCTACCCTTGGGTGCCTGCAGGTCAATGGGCACCACCATTACCACTATTCCTCCCGGAGAAATTAAATCCCCCACCAGGGGAGGTGGCTGGAGGAAATCATCGGGGCATAAGTGAATAAGAAGTTTTTTTAACTCAGATATGTACTGATTTTGACGGGGATAATCAATACTGGAAACCAGCAGATAGTACTCAGTATGACTTTTAAGTTGAGTTAAAAATTTCTGCTGGGGTTTTTCCACATCAATTTTGTTGACCACCACCACCACTGGAATATCAAGTTTATCTGCCTGGGCAACCACCATGTCTTCATATTCGGTCCACTGATTAGGTTCAGTTACTAATAGCACTATGTCTGCGCTTTTAAACACTTTGATTGTCCGGTTAATCCTCAATTTTCCCAGAGCGGTTTTATCATCTAATCCTGCAGTGTCCAGAAAATACACCGGACCTAAGGGCAGCATTTCTATGGCTTTACCCACTACGTCAGTAGTAGTTCCGGCAATAGAAGAAGTTATAGCCACATCTTGACCGGTGACTAAGTTCAGATAGCTGGATTTGCCGGTGTTGGTCCGCCCGAACAGGGCGATGTGCAGTCTGTTTCCCCGGGGGGTTTTCTTCATTTACGGTATCCTAGTTTGGTAAGGTTAAAGGGAGATAATGTCTTTTCCACTATATCTTCTCCCAGTTTATGACTAAGCCATTGCCGGAAATTATTATCCGGTGAATTTTCAAATTCTCCCAACAGCTTTTCCGCCCGGACATATCCGATTTCCGGAACAAAAGCAGTAATAATCCCAGGATGCCGGTTGAAATATTCCAGACAGCGGTTTCGATCTGCTTGAATAGCTCTGACCATGGTGGCAAGCTGGGGATTGATATTTACCAGCAGCTGCAGAGATTCCAGGAGAGAATGAGCCAGAAGGGGCATAAATTCATTGATCTGAAGGTTCCCCCTGCTTACCCCTTCGGTAATAATCAAATCATTGGCAATTATCTTTATTCCGGTTTGGATAGCCAGTTCGCACATCACCGGATTTTTCTTCCCCGGCATGATGGTGGAACCGGCTTGATAAGAGGGAAGGATTATCTCCCCCAGCAAATTTAAATTTCGCAGATCATTGAATATCTTTATAAGATTTACCCCGTGAGTTTTAATCATGCCGGAAACCTCCACCAGGGGATCGGAATTGGCTGTTTCTCCGGCAAGATTTTCTCCCCGGGCTAAACCTAAATTAGTGATTTCCCTTAATCTTTCTGTTACTAAAAATATATACTGGCGGGGAGCAGTTAGTCCGGTGCCCAAAGCAGTACCTCCCAGGTTAATTACTCTGATTCTTTCGGTTGCTTTAAACACTCTCCACCGGTCCCGGGCAACTGCTTCGGAAAATGCGGAAAATTCAATTCCCATAGTAAGGGGAACTGCGGGTTGAAGTTCAGTACGGCCAATCTTGACGATATCTCCGAATTCCTTTTCTTTTTCCTGAAATGCGCCCTGCAAGAAACTTATCTCCTCACTGAGCTGGTTGAGCAGGTAGATTGCTGCAATTTTCAATGCGGTGGGGTAGGTGTCATTGGTGGATTGATGAAGATTTACATCTTCCAGGGGGTGGATTACTGCATAATCCCCTTTTGACTTCCCCAATAGCTGAAGCCCCCGGTTAGCGATGACTTCATTGAGGTTCATATTCAGGGAAGTTCCTGCCCCCCCCTGCAGGGCATCCAGGGGAAATTGATCTGCATGCTCTCCTCTGATAATTTCATCGCAGGCTTGATTGATTGCCTCTGATATTGCCGGATCCAGAAAATTTAATTCAGAATTCACTGCAGCACATGCTTTTTTTACCTGGGCATAGGATTTGATCAATAGAGGATGAACCGGAATCCCTGAAATATTAAAATTATTCAGGGCTCTTTGGGTATGTATCCCCCATAAGCTGTGGTCAGGAATGGATAAAGTGCCCAGTTGATCAGTTTCTTCCCTGACCACTATTATTCCTTGGCAAAAGCAGATCGGACTTTAATTCCCTGAATTTGTCCTATCTTACCGGTCAATGCCCCGATATCTTCAGTGCTTCCGTCCACAATTAAGGTGATGATGTTAATATTTTTTTCCCGGTAAGGCATTCCCATTCTTCCCAATATCAAATGTCCGAATTGGGAAAGTATCTGATTCAATATCTGGGCAGTTTGTTCCCGCTGCTGGATAATTATGCCGATGAAACCCACTCTGTTTTTATTTTTTTCCATACAATCCTCCAAACGCAA
>LKUE01000273.1 GCA_001412365.1 Desulfuromonas sp. SDB
AAACCCGAGTGCATACTCGGGTTTTTTATTTTCAGGTTGAGTTTGTAAACAAATTCAAATATTATGTTAAATTAAATAAAAAATTCATGGGTTAAGGAGTTCAAGTAATGAAGATTATTGATGTAGTTCCCTCCATGGTTCAAGCGTTGGATATAAATCGCAATGAGTTGATTTTAGTTCAATTATGGGGTGAAAACCGGGATAAAATTATGTTGGATCGTTTTTCCATAGAAATTGCCAAAGTTGGAGGAATTCCTTTTCAAATGCAGTATTCCCGGGAATTTCTGAAGGAATATTTCAGTACTGTTTCCGCTTATAATTTAGATTTTCCTCCCCGTTATTTTGAAATTTTCAAACCTTTTACCACCATAGTGGATATAATGACTTATCCTCCTACCCCTCCGGACGATTTCCCCAAAGATAAACTCCCCCAGTATACTATGTATATGGAACAATTATTTAAAACCCTGGGACAGACCAGAACGGTGCAGATAAAACTTCCCACCCCGGAGAATGCCCAAGCAGTTGGAGTGGAATTTAAATTGTTCGAAGAGGTAATTGTCAATGCGTTAAACATTGACTATCAAAAACTAAAACATAACTGCAATGTACTGCTGAGATTATTCAAATCTGCTCAAACAATTACCATTCACACTGATTACGATAGGAAATTATCCTTTGGAATACAGGGGAGGAGATGGATAGTAGATGATTGTACCACGGATATGCCCGGGGGCGAGATTTACATTGCTCCAGTAGAAGAGAGTGTGTACGGAGAAATTTTAATTCCTGAAATAAAAGTTGAAACCCGGATATTCAATGATGTAATCATGAGGTTTGACCGGGGGAAATTAGTTGAATCCAGCTGTCCTGAATTGATGAATTATTTGGAATCTATTCCCGGAGGTAGCGACATCTTTGCTGAATTCGGTATAGGACTTAATCAGGGGATTACCGAAAAATTAAATTATTTTCCCATTGATAAGAAAACTTTTGGCTTAACTCATGTATCTTTGGGCAATAATCAGAAATCAGGGGGGATAGTCACTTCTTCTTCCCGTATGGATTTTCTGTTCACCCCGTTCATGATGGAAGTGGATAGAGAGATTATCATGGAATTTGGGGAGTTTGATCAGGATTTGGGTTTGGAGATCTTTTAACCACTGATAAACACGGAAAAACACAGGACACTTCACCACCACCCCTGAATAATTGACCACGAATTAACACGAATCCCTTAAATAAATGAACAATGAACAATTAAACAATTAACAATTATACCCACACCACCACCCTTATAAAAAGGGGATGCAGTAAGTAAGTACTGCCAAGCTGTTCGATAGAACAG
>LKUE01000274.1 GCA_001412365.1 Desulfuromonas sp. SDB
TAATTACTAAAATTAATATTTTTTGACTTTATAAAAATGAAATATTTATTGAAACACAATAAATTTATCAGTTCGGCAATCCCCTGCCGTACTCAAATTTAAAAAATAAGTTCCCCTGGGCAAATTATTCCCTCTATTATCTTCTCCCCGAAAATTTAGCTGATGAAAACCCTCATCAAGATAATCACTTATAATTGTTGAAATTTCTCTTCCCGTCAAATCATAGACTTTAAGGGTGACCATCGAACCTTGGGGTAAATGGAAAGAAATTAATAAATTTCCATTTATCATATTTCCACTGGTTATTAAATTTAAATGATTCTCTGGTGTCCCTGGAAAAATTATCTCTTCAACCCCTACTTGGTGATGTACTACAAAACCTACCGGCCATCCCACTCGATAACCCAGATTAACCAAACTAATCCAGCCATGCTGATCAGTCCAAATCCAGTCACTGTTGTTATCACAATAAGATCCGGAGTTTACCGGAAATGGTTTATCTGCCGAATCATAGGTAAAACCTACTAAAACCCACAAATCTCCACTGTTGTCAATAGAAATATTGGCAGAATCAAGATCTATACAGTACCACTGGGTATCTCCGCTAACTGTAAATTCAGTCTGAAACAAAGTATCTCCGGGATGAACTTCTGTTCCCTGATCAAAGATAAAAATCATGGCATCTTGAAGAAGATTAGTTCCCGGGGCTAATTGAAAAATAACCTGTTCAATGTTCTTTTGGTAATGTGGAGATAGTTCCAACTGGGTAAAACGGACTCCCATTCCCATCCAAACTGAAGAATCTCCGAAATTTACACTGCTGTCAATCCCATTCCAGTCCCAATAAGTTATTGTATCGCTGTCCAGACCACTTCCACCATTAATTGCATCAGCCGCATTAATCCTACCTGCCCCCATGTCACCGTTATTATAATAATAACAACTGCTCATAGGGACTGCAGAATTGTAAAGTCTTGTAATAATTTGCTCCCAGTTTTCGGAAGGATACTGGCATCTGATCAATCCCACTAATCCCGCGGTAAGGGGAGCAGCCATGGACGTACCCGCGTATCTCTTATAGTCTCCATAGGGTACAGTGGAAAGAATGCCAACACCGCCAACTGAATCTCCGGGAGCAGTGATATCTATCCAATAACCGTAAGTGGAAAAACTTGCTTTTTGATCATAATAATCACTGGCTGCTACCGCCATCACCCGGTCGTAAAAAGCAGGATAATTAGCCAGGGAATCGTCATCATTTCCGGCAGCGGCAACACACACAATGTCACAATTATCTACAGCATGGGTAATCGGTTGTTCTATTATAAAATTATGCATATCTGAACCCCAGCTCATGGAAATGACATTCGCTCCGCTGGTGCAGGCATAATAGATTGCATATCCCTTAGAGGCGGCATCATCTCCGGTTCTAATTCCCATTAAACCAATCCTATATCCGATAGAGGCTATTCCCAGGTAGTTATGGGTAACCGCGGCAGCTAAACCACAGCAATGAGTCCCATGATAAATGCTGTCCGCAGGAGGAGTTGGATCATCATCATTATCCACAAAATCCCATCCTCCCATATAATTTCTATATAGATCGGGATGATTCATTTCACATCCATCATCAATAATAGCTACAATTATCGCAGAATCACCGGTCTGAGTTTGCCAGGCAGCAGGAGCATCTATTCTGGCTAAATACCACTGGGAATTAAAAAAATAAGGATCATTAGGTACAGTAGCGGTAACCCAGGGATCAGAAAATGATACAGTGTAATTTTCCATAATGTAGTTAAGTTCGGCACAATCCACCCAGGGATTTTTATTTAAATATTCGATACTTTCAACTGCCAGCTGATCTGATCCCGACTGAAAGATATATATCAGATCCAAACCGCAATCAGTGTTTTTAGAGTAATCATAATCCGCAACAAATTGCCGGAAACTGCTGATCTGAAATTTTTTTAGAAGGTTGTCAACAGAAGGAAAATTTGACACTACCAAATCATTTTCCACCTGCAGTTCCAGGGAACCTCTTAATTCATTTCTGAATTTAACAATTATCTGACCCGGTTTATGCAGGGGTACACTAAATAATGTCGAGTATATTAACAACAGCAGAATACTTGACCATATTCTTTTCATCATATCTTCTTTGTAAAAAAATTCATTTCATTACACTTAAATTTACAATTTTATAAATTATCAACTCAAATAATAATATAAAAGTAGTATAATCTAAAGTCAATAAAAAATCTTAACTTCAATTAATCTTAATTTATAACTGCAAATGTGATATTAAATTATGATGAAAAAATTATGGTCTATATTACTTTTAGCCGGAGGAAAATCTTCCCGTACTACAATTCCTAAGCAGTTATTTGTGGTTGAGCAAAAACCTTTAATTTGCTGGCAGATTGAAAAGTGTTTGGAATATCATCCTGGAAATGTTTATGTGGTTCTGGGGGCTAATTACAGCTCAATAAGAGGGCATTTAACCCCCTACCCGGTAAAAATTATTCATAATTCAAGTTGGGATAAAGGAATGATCTCCTCGGTAAAAATCGGATTAGAATCTATCCAGGAAAATCAGGTGTTTATTCATCCGGTAGATGTTCCTATACCAGGTAAATCTGTATTTACAAAATTACTGGAATATCAATGCGCCGTCCCCACCTATCAGGGCAAAAAGGGACATCCGGTCCTGATCAGCAAAAGGTATTATCAAGATCTTATAAGTTCCGCGCAGCGTCTAGATCACTGGATAAACCAGAGTAATGTATTTCAGCTGGTTGATACAGATGATCCAGATATATTGTTGAATTTAAACACCGACCGGGAACTTAAACAATGGCAAGACAGATAAAAGGTATTTTTTGGGATTTAGATGGAACCCTGGTTGATACCGGAAAAGATATCGTCAATGCAATTAACTTCACCCGGAATAACTTTAATTTAGATTCACTGTCCTATTCAGCAGGCATGGATATGATCGGGCAAGGATTTGAAAAACTGCTGTCCAGAAGTCTTGCTGAAATAAATCCTGATCAACAAACCTTGGACAGCGCTAGAAGTTTATTTATTGATTACTATCATCTCCATCTCACCGATCATAGCATTCCTTATCCGGGAATATTGAATATATTAAATTCCAAACAGCTTGAATCTCATTGTATGGCGGTAGTCACCAACAAGAATATAATCTCTTCCCAGCTTCTGCTTTCCGAACTCAATCTTATCGGTTTTTTTCAAACAATAAGAGGAGGAGGACTTAACCTAAGTTTAAAACCCGAACCGGATATGCTGGTAGATGCGATGAACGAATTGAATCTTGTACCGGATCAGATGGTGATGATAGGAGACAGCTGGACAGATATCCTGGCTGCCCGTAATGCAGGGATAATTTCAATATTAGTAGATTGGGGATTTAAGGATGTTCGCAACCACCAGCCTGATTACAGCGTAAAAACTGCTGATGAATTACAACAATTATTAGTTAAATTAACCGGGAACTCCAGTAATCCTCTTTACTGAAAAATATTTAAGATAAAAATCTATCAGGGTGGAAAATATTCCACCCTGATAAAAGCATTAGTTTGTAATTATGAATTTTACAGTTTCAGTTCCCTTGTCAGTTACTAGATGCAAGAGATAAGAACCTGCAGATAATTCTCTTCCTCCACCATCCAAAGTATTAAATTTTATCTGATGTAATCCTTGATCCTGGTAACCATTTATTAAAGTGATAATTTCTCTTCCTGCCATGTCATAACATTTTAATGATATATTACCTGCCTGAGGAAGATTAAAATATATATATGAATTATTGTTTATCAATGATGAACTTAAACTTAATCGTAGTTGATCATTTGGATTGTTAATAATAATTTCCTCTTCAATTCCAGTATTTTGACAAATAACTGCACCGACTGTCCAACCATAATAAAAACCATAATCACCTAACTTTTCCCATCCCCCATAGTTTGTCCAAGCCCAATCGCTTTTCCCGGAATAATAAGATCCGGTATTAACCGAAAATGGATAATTGCCTGATTCATAAGTAAAACCAACCAAAATCCACATATCACCCGAGGAATTTACGGGGATATGGTTTGCCCCAAGATTTATACAATACCACTGCGAATCACCAGTTACAGTAAAAGATGTTTGATAAAGAGTATCTCCAGGATTAGTGGAAGTTCCATCACCGAATATATAGATCTTGGCATCGTTAGATGGATTGTTACCTGTTCTCAGTTGGAAAATAACTTGTTCAATATATTCACCGCTATATGGAGACAGTTCGGTTGGAGTAAATCTAACTCCCATTCCCATCCATTCCGGTGGATCACCGTAATTCATACCGCTTTCAACGTTATTCCAATCCCAATAAGTTAAGGTATCACAACTGCTTGGTCCACCGCCTCCGCCGATAGCATTTGCCGCATTGATTCTTCCCGCTCCCATGTACCCGCTGTTGTAATATGAACAACCGGTCATGGGATCAGCGGCATTGTACAATCTCTGTTCAATCTGGGTGTGGGTTTCCGAAGGAAACTGACATCTCATCAAGCAAACCAGACCGGCAGTAAGGGGAGTAGACATGGAAGTTCCCGGCATCCAGCCATAGGTTCCGTAAGGAATGGTAGATAAAATACCGTCATAGTAAACTGAATCTCCGGGAGCAGATATGTCAATCCAAGTTCCATAGTTGGAAAAACAGGCTTTTTGATCGTAGAAATCACTGGCGGCAACCGCCACTACATTGGAATAATAAGCGGGATAATGAGCAGTGGAAGTATTGTCATTGCCGGCAGCAGCTAAACATACTATATCGTAATTGTTAATGGCGTCATCAATTGCAGTTTGAATAGTACTGCTGGGAGAGCTGCTTCCCCAGCTCATGGAAATAACATCGGCACCATTTTGGCTGGAAAAATAAATACCCTGACAAAGGGTATTGGAATAAAAATCAGTCCTCACTCCGATCAGTCCCACCCCGTAGCCGATGGAAGCAATTCCGGTTCCGTTATTAGCTACTGCTGCTGCTAAACCGGAACAGTGAGTTCCATGATTATCACCGGCAGTGGGAGGGGTAGGGTCATTATCATTGTCCGCGTAGTCATATCCCGTGACATAATTGCTAGACAAATCAGCATGATCTTTCTCGCAGCCATCATCAATGATTGCCACAATTTTACCGTGGGAACCGGTTTGAGTATCCCAGGCAGACTGAGCATCTATCCGGGATAAATACCATTGGTAGGTGGAGAAATAAGGATCGTTGGGGGTATGATCACATACCCAGGGATCAGCTTGAAATTTCCGGTCACTTTCAAATTTTATATTCAGTTCAGCAAAATCAACATAGGGATTTTTATTGAACTGTTCCACTGATTGAACTGCCTGCTGATCTGATCCTGCCTGAAACACATAAATCATATCCAATCCGTAATCATCATTCTGCTGAAAATCGTAATCAGGAATTAATTGTTGATAACCGGCTATTTGATATTGAGAAAATAACTGATTTACCGAGGTCAATTCACAGTTTAAAACTCCATCGGTAATATTAAAATTCAAATCACCCCTGAGTTCATTTCTAAACTTGACAATTACATCTCCGGGTTTATGCAGAGGTTCAGCCACTGCTAAACTAACCAGAGTCACCCCTAACAACAACAGCACTAACTTTTTCATCTTACCTCCTAATAAAAAAAATGGGGTTGGTTTCCCAACCCCTATTGACAAAGTTACCTAATGAACAAAATCCTCTGAAAATCACTCTGATTATTGCTGATGACTTTTACAATATAATTACCTCCGGACAAACTTCTTCCCATAGTATCTTTTCCTTCCCAGGACAATTGATAGTTGCCACTTTGCAGGTTTGATCCCAGAGTAATTACCCTTCTTCCGGTCATATCATAAATGTGTACATCAGCACTCTGCTGTTCGGGAACATTAACCGCAAAACTAATGCGATTTGAAAAAACTGATGATCCCTTAACTGACAGTGATAGTTCAGAACCCAGTACAGGATTTTCCAAAGGCTGCTCTTCCACTCCTGTTTCAAACCAGTCTAATATTCTAACCAGCACCGTATCTCTGGATACAAAAGGTCCGTTTTCATGAATTGCTTCAAAACCAAATCCGAAAAAGACCAGCTTATATCCCCCAAAGTACTGTATTGCAGCGACATCACTGCCTCCATGATAAATAAATGCTTGCTGAGCATTGGTTCCGGGAATCAGGATGTCTCTGGAGGTTTGATTGGCAGGTGAACCACCGGCAGTGGCAATCATCAATCCTTCAAAAATTGATCCGGAAATTCCATCGTGTACTGAGGTGGTGGCATTCCCACTGTAGGTTACTTTCAAATAATCAGGAAGGAAACTGTTTCCATCCAGATCTTCAGCAATATTCTGTCCGGTTATAAACAAGTCCTTACCGCTGCCTAAATATGAGGATAAATCATTGATGTCGTCATTAGTCAAAACATTGGCAGTGGCATCTCCGGTATACCATATTACCATGCTGTAATCATTGATCAATGAACCCATAGGACCATCAGACCAGCGGGGATAACAATCGTAAAGATACCCTAAATCTGACAAGGGAGTTGTATAATTTGAGATGTATTGACCCGCGGGATCAGCATTGACCACGCATATTTCAGGAATACCTCCCGCGGTAAAAGTAACTGAAAAAGTATCTACAGCTGTGGCAGGATCTGAATTAATGGTAAAACAAACAGTGACAAACTCGGTGCTGGCTCCTCCGTCTACAGTAAATGTTATTGGATCTGCGGAATTATCCACAGTATCCCCGGGATTGGCATTGGAAAAATCTCCTGAGCTGTTATTGAAGGTTATTATTCCGGAAGTTGAATTAGCATCTACGGACACATTGGTGGCGGAGTTAAAAGCAGTATCACAGGCAAGATCAATAACTATGGAACCTTGTTCACCGGGAAGAATATGACAGCTTCCCCCTGGACCGGTAACATCAATGGCAACTGGCAGTAATCCAGTAAATCCAGCTTTTCCGATGGAACGATAAGCGTTAATTCTTCCTGCTCCCAACAATCCTGCAGTGTAGAAGGTGTCATTCATTGGTTCACAAGCGTCTTGTAAAATGCTTAAAGTGGCAGCATTAGTCAAAGTTGTATCAAAATCTCTGATATAGGTTGCTAAACCCGCCACTAAGGGTGTGGACATGGAAGTACCATCCATATAAGCATAACTTCCAAAAGGAACAGTGGAGTACATTCCTGTCCCTGGCGCAGTAATATCAATCCAGGTACCAAAATTGGAAAAGTCAGCTTTAATGTCAGAACCGTTGGAAGCAGCTACTGCAGAAACGTTACCGTAACCGGCGGGATATTGGATAATGCTCCAATTATCATTTCCGCTAGCACCGAACAGCAGAACATCGTAGTTGACATAAGCGTCATTAACTGCGCTGAGCATAGTTGAGCTGTAAGGGCAAGACCAACTCATGGAAATGACATTGGCGCCATTTTGACTGGAAAAGTAAATTCCCTGACAGCACTGGGTACAGTAATAAGTTCTAACTCCAATCAATCCCACATTAAAACTAACTGCAGCAATGCCGGTTCCGTTGTTAGTCACCGCTGCCGCTAATCCGCAGCAATGGGTACCGTGATTGTCATTAGCGGTGGGAGGAGTGGGATCATTGTCATTGTTTACATAGTCATATCCGGTAACGTAATTTGCAGCAAGATCAGCATGATCTTTTTCACAGCCGTCGTCAATAACCGAAACTACCATATTATTGTTACCAGTGTATAAATCCCAGGCTTTCTCAGCTGATATTTTAGCGAGAAACCACTGTTGTCCAAGACTGGGGTCATTAGGAGTAAAAAATGGTTCCCATCCGGTTTGATTGTTGCCAGTTTCATTGAAAAATTTTATGCGGTAGTTCAACTCGGCATATTCAACAATACCCAGCTTTTCAAAAGCGGGAATGCTATTCACCGCATTTTGATCACTTTGAGAAGAAAAAACATATATCATATCCAAACCGTAATCAGTATTTTGGTTATGATCGTATTCAGGTATCAGTTGGTAATAGTCGGTTATACCGTAATTTTTCAACACTCCATCCAAACTGGGTATCCCTGATAAAACCTGCCCTTCACTAACCTGAAAATCAATACTATTTCGATATTCAGTAGTAAATTTCACTACCACTTCACCTGGTTTATGTTCAGGTAAAGCGAGCAGGGATACTGCCAGAAAACTTAGTATCATTAAAGCAATTGCTTTCTTCATTAGAACCTCCATTAACTACTTGATAATAAAAATTTTTCCAGTAAACACTGTTTGATTTATTGTTGCATAATAAGTATAAATTCCTGGTGTTTCAGTGTCAAAACTAAAATAATGCTGGTCACAAAATCTGCCCTTAACTAAATCCATAATTTTTCTTCCGGATAAGTCAAAAATATCAATTTCGACATCAACCGGCACTGGTGAACTGAAAACTATAACCGGGAGATTTCTGTGGTCATATTTACACCTCAGTTGAATATCAGAATTATCTACCGGTAATAGTTCAACTGCGGTTTGCCCTCCTAACGCTCTAAACGCATTTATCTTACCTGCTCCTAAATTGCCAGATAAATAAAGAGGTTCATTAGGCAGTGAATCAGCCGAAGATAATAAGCGTTGAATAATCTGGTCATTGGTTTCAGAGGGGAATTGGCATCTGATTAAGGTAACTAATCCTGCCGTAACCGGGCAGGCCATGGAAGTTCCACTCATATTACTGTAGGCGTTGTCAGGAATAGAAGATAAGATACTATCTCCGGGAGCAGAAATATCCACCCATGATCCATAGCAGGAGAAACTGGCTTTATGATCAGTATTATCTGTTGCTGCTACTGCAATTACGTTATCCATACAGGCAGGATAGTGCAGAGCACTGTCATTGTCATTCCCCGCAGCGGCAACTACCACTATATCATAATTATTATATGCTTCATTTATTGCGGTTTGCATCGTGCTATTGAAATCAGTTCCTCCAAAACTCATGGAAATAACATCAGCTCCGGTGGTACAGGCGTAATAAATCCCTTCAATAGCCGCAGCATCATCAATTAAAATAAGAAATCCTGCCCTCACTCCAATTAATCCAATGCCGCTACCCACTGAGGCAATCCCGGTGGAATTATTGGTCACCCCAGCAGCACAACCGGAACAATGAGTACCATGGGACTCGATAAAACCCCAAAATCCCGGATCGGGATCAGGATCATTGTCATAAAAATCATATCCAGTAATCCAATTAGATGATAAATCTTCGTGATCCCAATCTATACCTACATCAATAATACATACCTTCTTGTTGTGATTGCCGGTTTGGATGTCCCATGCTTGTTCTGCATTTATATTGGGCAAAAACCACTGCTGAGAATACAGGGGATCATTTGGTACCAGGAGAGGATTAACAGGAAACTGATCTGTTTGGGAGTACAATTCTCTCTGATAATTCAAATCCACTGAAATGACTGCAGGTAAATTTCTAAATTCCTGACAAATTGAATTGATATCTTGGTTTGAATTGAACTTGAACAGATAGATCATATCTAATCCATAATCAATATTACGGTTATAATCGTAATTTGGAATTATTTGTATGCATTCAGTGATTTCATACCGGTTTAATATATGATTTATTTCTGGAATTGTAGATACAAGTTCAGTGTCAACAAAACTGAATTCAATTATATCTCTCAGATTATTATCAAATTTTACCAGAATCTGCCCAGGGACAAAAGATGAGCATATAAGTTGCAGAGGAAGCCAACAAATAATAAATAACCCATAAAATAATTTCATCAAACCTCCTTATTGAAATAATAATGACAAATTATATTACCATATTTCCGCAAAAAAAACTTAAAATCTGAAGGTAAAAAAAAGGAGTGCGGTAAAAGCACTCCTTTTAACAGCATTTGTTAATTAAAATTACTCAGCAACAATAATTTTACCGGAATAGGAAAATCCGCCGGAAGTCATGCGATAAATATAATTACCTGCGGAAACATCTGCATTCCAGTTGAAATTATGATTTCCTGCAGAAAGATAACCGTTGATTAGGTCAGCTACTTCTCTTCCGCTGGCATCATATACTCTCAAGGTGGTCCTGGCGCCTTGGGGCAGGGAAAGTTTAAAGGTAAACTGGCGGTTATTTTGACTGGCAACCACCTTGTACATAGTGGGCACAACATTAACAGGCTGTTCTTCCACTCCTACCGTGTAGGGACCAACCTGGGGAAGACCAAGATCAGTTACCACATTTAAACTTATATGATAGAGATTATTATGGTCTGTATCGTTAAGTGTTCCGCCTTCTTTGAAACATACAATATGAACATTGCTGTTATTGTCCACATAGTATGAAGCACTGGGGAAATACCAGGCAAAGCTGTCACTAAGGAATGGTGCAGCAATCTGGACATCCCAGGTATTTCCACCATCGGTGGAGGTCATTCCGGTTAAACCATAAGGAGTGGAGCCTAAAGTATCATAAGCGGCGACACTGAATCCGTATAATACAATGTTTGTGTCCACATCATAGTAATAGCCCACGGTTGGAAATCCGGAGAGATGTTCAAAAGTGCCGGGATCGTTGTCAATTACCGCAACTGGATTCAGTGAATCAAAAGTGTAAGCTCCGGGAGTACCTCCGTTAGGTTTTATGAAATAAATCTCACCAAAGTGATAGCTGTAAGTCGGATCTTTGTGAGTATCCAATTTCGCCAGAATATAAGGCATCTGGTTATAGTAATCTACAACCACGCTGTAGCCCATCCAGGTAAGAGAAATGGTATCCGCATTACCCAGGGTATCAATGATAGGAACAATCATCATCTGATGAGGTGAACTCCAGGTCATTCCATAATCAGTGGTTTCCATATACCAGTTCTTGATCCAGGTATTGGCGACATCCTGTCTTCCGAAATACATGAAGGCATAACCACTATCACCACGGTCAATCATCGGGGCAACTTGACCGGTAGCAGAACCGCAGGGAAATATTACCGTAGAATCCCAGGTAGATCCTCCATCAGTTGAAGTAAATCCATAGATATCATCATTTCCGGCATCTGCACCGGTACCAAAGCGATGTCCGTCGTCCCATACCACTCCGGTGGGGAAATAAGTTATGGCTGCAGCCATGACAGTGGGAGTAAACAACTGAAATGGAGTTAATTCGTCATAAGTATAATAGGTATTGCCGGTAGTGCCAGGATAATATCTTTCCAACCAGTAAATATGGGCAGTAGCGGAATAGGGATAAGTATTGTCATTTTCATCCCACATTTGTGCCTGATGAGGATAAGTTCTCATACAGTTTCCAGTTCCCACTTGGGCAGGAGTCCAATTGGCGCCGCCGTCGGTTGAATAAGCCTGATAGAACACCTGAAAGTCATTGGGATCAGTAGTGGTTTGAGAAAAAATCACGGACACTGTATCCCCCCTGACTATCACATTCCTTCCCGGTTGTACTATTCCCCGGTAGTTTGCATCAGGAGTAATAAGCACGGTATCTGATGCTTTTGAGCCAATGCGGGAATAATTTGAGATGGGAGTAATCTGGTCAGGATTTAATACTCCCTGATCGGAAAATACCATTCCCGTCAGCATAACAAAAATACAAATCATCACAGCAAACTTTTTCATGTTCACTACCTCCTTTTTTTAACAATTATAAATACAACTAATATAAAATTTAATTCAAGAAAAAAAGAAAAAAATTTAGTCATTTTCAGTAACCACCACTTATACTAAACTATTAGTATTATAATTCAATATGACTAATTAGTCAATTACAATGTGGGGAAATTTTATCCCCAAACCGTAAAAATAATCTAATTTATGAACAATTACTTTATAACTACAAACTTGCCCACCTGAGTGTTCCCGCTGGGATCCTCCACTGCAAACAAATATATTCCGCTGGCAACTAACTGGGTATCATTGGATATCAAATTCCAATCTTCGGTTCCGCTGTTATTTTCACTTCCGTCGTGCTCCAGAACTTTAACCAGATCTCCAGTCAGGGTGTAAATGCGGATGGTGCATACTTCAGGAAGATTGATAAAAGAGATCCTCCGGGAATGTTCAGTCCAGCCGGTTCTGGCAGGATCTTCCCAGGGTTCTGCCCCGGAAGAGTAATCAATATCCCCCCGGTAAGGATTGGGCACCACCATCACCGGGCTATCATCGTTTAACTGTCGGGGAGCAGGAGAAGGAACTACGTAAAAAGCATTGCTGCCTTTGGAAGATTCCAGGGGGGTAACCCCGGTTTGAGGATTTCCAAAATCAAATCCGGTAATTGCATAGTATATAGGATGTAATAAAGTTACATTAGAATCCACAAACACATAGCGGTATTCATTGCGGTATTTTTCCAAGGGAGAAAAATCAGGATTTTCATCTAATTGATAATTGAGCTGATAAGCAGTATCGGCATAATTAGCATCTGGAGCTCTAATCGTATCATATTCTAACCAAAAGCCGAAAGCATACTCCGGTTTTGATGGAACTAGAATAGTATCTGAACCCGGCAAAGTATCCGCAGGATTTAAAAATATATATCTTTCTGCCCGGTCCCATTGATGAAGCATAGTCCATCCGGCAATTTCTCTTTCCGTATTGGAATAGCTTTTGTAAATTCGGTAACCCTGGAAATCTTCATAATTTGGTACAAACGGATCAGTTTTGACCTGTTCATCAGGAAGAACATTCCATAAAGAATCACGGTCAGGATTAGTGGGTACTTTTTCCCTCTTTCCCCATAGTATGGTTACATCAGTAGACCTGGGAACGCCGGGAATTACCAGCATTTGGGAAAAGTTGGGAGGAGGGGGTCCGGCAAAATCAGGAATTCCGTCTCCGGTCCAGTCAATGGTGTCGCCATTGATTACAATGGGCTCAGGCCAGTGGAAGAAAGGATCGGTAGTGTCACAGATGGAAGTATCCGAAGGGGTGGGCCATCCTACCACTGTATCCGTTCCCCAGGGAACCGAGGTAATCACATTGGGATTATCGTAGACATCCAGAGCCCACCGGGCATTTGTTCCCAAATCAGTAAAGTCATATCTGGACGGGGACCATGAATTTTCTCTGGTAACCATGGTATCTCCGGGCTGGGCATAAGGATGATTAGACCAAAGGGGAACATCTGAGTAAAGCTGGAAATTTTCTCCGCCAATGTAAGCGATAGTTATAGGTACGCTATCACCGGGTTGGAAAGTAGAATCAGTAACGGGGATACCATTTCTTAGTGCGGGATAAATTGGTCCGAAGGATAATAAATAACGGGTATCGTTAAAAAGAGTATCCGTCCTTCCCGGATAACTTATATCAATCTGGTCAGGATCAAAAGAACCATTAGCCATGTACAGCCATTTCAATATATCTGAACGGGGATCGTCATAGCTGGGTGTTCCTGGCTGAGGATCACCCGGGGAAAATTGAGAATTCAGCTGAGTCAGCAGAATATCATAAGGATTATCAGGAAATGCAGGTCCCCAGTCAGCAATGATATCATTCTGATTACCGTACCACCAGTTGAAAGAAGTTCCTAGATAGGGATTAGGGGTTCTTAAAATCCTGCATCCGGTTACATCGGGAGTTATCAAACCGGCACAATTTTCCTGAAAGCCGATCAGCGCGGCATTAGCCAGCCATGCAGTTTTAATACTATCCTTGGGATTATCCGGATTTCCTCCGTATTGCAGAGGAATTGAGGCAATAAAACCGCAGGCATCGTCCTGGGCTTTGGGACTCTGATAAAGTGCTCCGGTAGGTCCGCAGTCTCCATCCATGTACAGACCCATATATACTTCTTTTAAATTCTTTCTGCCGATATTTTTCACCCAGAAATCAATAATGATAAAATCTTCCGCATAGCTGTAACTCCAGGCATAGCTGTTCTGCCTAACTTCTATTCCCAAGGGTCTATGCCAGGGACCCATTTCAGGAATAGTAGGATCGGTATAGGTATCGGTGTAAACTGCCAGAAAATCCAATTCAGACACGGCGGTGGTATCAAAGACAGGAGAATTAGGTTTGTTGGACCGCTCCACAATAGTATCACCGGGATTACATCCAGGCCACATTTCTTTAACATGAAGCCATCCGTCTCCACCTACCGAACATATAGTATCCCTGCCCACAATTGCACCAATCCACAGGCAGCCCTTGAACAAGTACTCCTGGTTGGAATAAGCGGGGAAAATACAGGAATAAGGCTCAGTACCCCATTCTCCGTCATTTCCAAAAAAACCGTAGTTGGTAAAAGTCAGCCAGATATTACTGGCATTTTGATTTTTAAATTGAGTGGTTGGATTAACTGTGTACGGAGAGTAAATTTCTTCAGTAGTTGACAACAACAAAGATGTAGTCGCCAAGGTAAGTATTACTGTAACGAGTAAAATCTTCCTCATTACAACCTCCCTTAATTATGCTAATAATTTATTTAAACGCTATATAGACATGTAACATAATAGTTTATATTTAAATTAATTATTAAGCAATAAAATATTATTATAAAAAAAAAGGAGCGCAATTAAGCGCTCCCTTTAAAGCCCGAACCAGAATTTATGATTTTTACTGAGTGATAAAAATCTTGCCGGACTGAGAATATCCGCCAGAAGTCATCCGGTAAATATAATTACCTGATGATACATCAGCATTCCAGCTGATATTATAGGTTCCGGCAGTAAGATAACTGTTGACCAAGTCAGCAACTTGTCTTCCGCTAGCATCGTAAATTCTCAGCGAAGTTCTGGCTCCTTCTGGTATTGAAAGTTCAAAAGTGCAAAGTCCGCTGTTTTGACGGGCAACCACGTTGTACATGGAAGGTATTACATTAATCGGCTGTTCTTCCACTCCAACCGTATAAGGTCCAGGATTAGGTAATCCCAGGTCATTGACCACGTCAAAGCTGACGTGATACAAATTTAAATTGTCAGGATCATTGTGAGTGTCTTCTTTTATGCATACTACATGGACATGGTTGTTGTTGTCCAGATAATATGATGCGCTGGGGAAGTACCATCCAAAACTGTCACTTAGAAAAGGTGCGGCAATTTGAACATCCCAAGTGTTGCCCTCGTCAGTAGAAGTCAAACCCATTAGAGCAGGATACTGACTAGCCATTGTATCTATTAAAGCAAGACTGAATCCGTACAAAACAATGTTTTCACTTTGATCGTAGTAGTATCCGATGGTGGGATAAGCGGAGAGATGTTCAAATACATTAGGATCGTTATCAATAACTGGATATGCATTAGTTGAATCAAAAGTCCAAGCTCCGGCTGATCCGCCGTTAGGTTTAATGAAGTAAATTTCACCGAAGTTATAACTGCTGGTGGGATCTTTTCCGTAGTCTAATTTTGCTAGAATGTAAGGTGTTTTATTGTAGAAATTAACTACTGCACTGTAGCCCTGCCAGGTCAAGGACAAGGTGTCAGCATTGCCTAAAGTATCAATTATATCCACCACCATCATCATATGGGGGGAAGTCCAGGTCACGCCGTAGTCAGTAGATTCAATATACCAGTTCTTGATCCAAGTATTGGCAACATCTTGTCTTCCAAAATACATGAACACATAGCCGTCGTCTCCCCGGTCAATCATGGGGGCAACCTGTCCAGTAGCAGAACCGGCAGGAAATATTACTGTAGAATCCCAAGTGGCTCCGGCGTCAGTTGAAGTAAATCCATAGATATCATCACTTACGGCATCGCAACCGGTGCCGAAACGATGTCCGTCATCCCACACCACTCCGGTGGGAAAGTAAGTTATGGCTGCAGCCATCTCTACGGGGGTGAACAACTGGAATGGAGTTAATTCATCATAGGAATAATAAGTATTACCGGTGGTTCCAGGATAATATCTTTCCAGCCAGTAAGCGTAAGCAGTGGCGGAATAGGGATAGATGGTGTCGTTTTCATCCCACATCTGAGCCTGGTGGGGATAAGTTCTCATGCAGTTGCCGGTTCCGACCTGAGCAGGGGTCCAGTTTGCTCCGCCGTCGGTGGAATAAGCCTGGTAGAATACCTGAAAATCATTGGGGTCAGTAGTAGTCTGGGAATAGATTACTGATACCGTATCCCCTCTGACAATTACATTTCTACCCGGTTGGCAGATACCTCTCCAGTTTGCATTAGGCGAAATCAGAACGGTGTCTGATGCTTTACTGGAGTATACCGAATAATTCTCAATCGGTACTACTTGGTCATGGTTGTAGATTGCCTGGTCAGCAAATACTGTCGAGGCAAATAACAATGCCATCATAATAATAATTGCAAAGTTTTTCATCCGAAAAAACCTCCTGTTAAATAGCTTTTTGTAACTCATTGGCTCGGGCTCTGCCAAGGAGAAAATCAATAACTTTTACCGAAATGTATTCAACATCCTTGGTAATTTCATTAATTCTTGAAGTAAAATATACATGAAAAGCGCTGACCGGAAAAGCAATTAATAGACCAGTGGCAGTAGTAATTAAAGCCACTTGAATACCGCTGGCGACTAACACCGGATCAACGGTGGCTGCCTTGGCAATGGAGTCAAATGCCATCATCATTCCCACTACTGTTCCTAAAAATCCAATAAGCGGAGCAATGGTGGAAACTGCGGCAAGAACATCCAATCCCTTATCTAAAGTTTCCAGTTCTCTTATCGCGGAAAGATTAACTGCATCCTCTAAAGCAAATTTCTTTTCTTGTTCTTCTAAATCACCGTATTTATTATTCTGATTGATTAACGAAGCTACAATCCTGGATAATGCAGTATTATAAGAGGTGCATACTTCCAATGCCTTTTTTCCTTTATCTTCTTGGGAAAAAGAATTGACAAAATCAGAAATAAAACCTTTCTGCTTTTTAGAAACTAAGTTCAGAACAATTAACCTTTCAAAAATTGTCGCCACTCCGACTACACTTGATATCAGAAGCAACCACATTGCCCATCCGCCTTTTGCAAATAACTCTAGCACCTAAGATTACCTCCTTTTATTCTCATTCCTTTTTGGGGTAATTATTAATATAACTACCCCAAAAAGACACTACCCTTTAGAATTGTGCGCCCAGGGAAACCCGGTGCACATTTCCAAGATATTCAAATTTAGTAAAAGCGTAGTCCAGAGAAACCGCACTGCGATTTCCCAAGGGGACCTGAAATCCAACACCTGCGCTGAATTGTTCTTCACTTAAATAAGTTCTATTCAATTCGGAATTTCCTTCTTCGTCTACTGTTTCATCATTGTAGAATCCCGGTTTCAGACCGACTCTCAAGAAGAACATGTCGTTAAATCCGTATTCAGTTCCAATGAAAAAACGGTCTTCCATATGATTGGGATGACTAATTTCAGTGTCCATTACTATCTGGTGAGGTCCGGTTTTAAGGGGGATAAATGAAATTCCAAAACGAAAGTCCTGAGGCATATTAAATTCTTCATTGATATATTTGGCACTACCTCCGAAATTCATCATGGCAATACCGATCATTATGCTTTTAAAATGGGTGTCGTAAAGCATACCAATATCAAATACAACCTGATTTGCATCAAAATCATGGATCTTACTCTGTAGATATTTAAGAGAAAGACCCACACTGAATTTATCGGTGAGCATACGGGCATAGGAAAGTCCAATGGCCATATCACCGGCTTTAAAAGTTCTTCCGGTTCTGCCTAGAGAATCTACAGCCAGACCAAAACCGGGAGGAGCAGTTTCATCCATTGCATCAGTTCCCAGATAAATGGCTTGAAAGCCAATGGTACCAATGGCTTCGCTGATGGGATAACTTGCTCCAAAAAAGGTGTGATAAATATCCGCAACGTATTTAGTTCCTCCTATTGATACTTTGATAGGGGGACTGGTCAATACCCTGCGATAATAAGATGAATCTCCTTCTTCTATTTTTACGCTTCTTACCATAGCCATGCCCGCAGGATTGTAATATACCGCCGCACCATCATCAGCCAGTGCAGTTAAAGCATTGCCCATGGCGGCACCTCTTGCGGTTGGGGTAAGCATCATAAACATGAACCCAGCGGTACCAACATTTGACTGAGCACTGAGTAATATAGGAAGAAGGATTACTATTGAGATTGAGATTAAATATTTTTTCATCTCGTTCCTCCTCACTTAATAACCACAAATTTACCGACCTGAGTGTTACCACCAGGTTCTTCTACTGCATATAAATAAATTCCACTTGCAATCAACTGAGTATCATTAGATATCAAGTTCCAATCTTCGGTTCCGCTGTTATTTTCACTTCCGTCGTGCTCCAGAACTTTAACCAGATCACCGGTTAAGGTGTAGATGCGGATGGTGCATACTTCAGGAAGATTGATGAAAGATATCCTCCGGGAATGTTCAGTCCAGCCGGTTCTGGCAGGATCTTCCCAGGGTTCTGCCCCTGAGGAGTAATCTTTATCTCCCCGGTAAGGATTGGGAACCACCATTACCGGTGTATCCTCATTTAATTGACGGGGAGCTGGAGAAGGTACTATGTAGTGAGCATTACTTCCCTTGGATGATTCCAGAGGTTCTACATCAGTTTGAGGATTACCGAAGTCAAAGCAGGTTACGGTGTAGTAGATGGGATGAAGCAAGGTGACATTGGAATCCACAAAAACATAACGGAATTCATTACGGTATTGTTCCAGGGGAGCAAAATTTGGATCAATATTTAGTTGATGATTTAATTGATAATCAGTTTCATAAATATTTGCATCAGGAGCTCTAATAGTATCGTATTCCAACCATTGACCAAAAGCATACTGGGGATAATTCTGGTTAGGCACTTCCACCGGATCAGAATTCGGATCTGTGGGATTTGAAAGTATCCATTTAAATCCCATATCCCACTGTCTTAACATTGTCCATCCGGCAATTTCCCTTTCCACATTGGAATAACTCTTGTAAATGCGGTATCCCTGAAAATCTTCGTAATTGGGAACAAACGGATCTTTACTTACCTGCTCGTCAGGCAGAATATTCCACAGCGAATCCCGGCTGGGATCAGTGGGAACTTTTTCCCGTTTTCCCCAGAGAATGGCTATATCCGTAGCCCGGGGAACTCCGGGGACAATCATCATCTGGGTAAAGTTGGGGGGGGGAGGACCGGCAAAATCAGGAATTCCGTCACCAGTCCAGTCAATGGTGTCTGTATTAATAACTATGGGTACCGGCCAGTGGAAAAAAGGATCAGTGGTGTCGCAAATAGATGTATCCGCTGGTCCCATGGGAGGGAATATAGCTTGAGTAATAGTGTCATCTCCCCAGGGGACTGAAGTAATCACCTTGGGATTGTCGTATACATCCAATGACCATCTAGCATTGGTTCCCAAATCAGTGAAATCATATCTTATCGGAGACCAGGAATTTTCCTTGGTGACTATTGTATCTCCGCCGGTTACATTGGGATGCCCGGACCAGGTGGGCACATCAGAAAATATCTGGAAGTTCTCTCCACCGATGTAAGCTACCGTAACCGGCACACTGTCTCCCGGCTGAAAAGTGGAGTCATAAACCGGCATTCCATTCCTTTGAGCAGGATAAATCGGTCCGAATGAGAACATGTATCGGGTATCATTCATCAATGTATCTGAATAGGCATAACGGATATCCAGCTGATCAGGATCAAATGCGCCGTTAGCCATCAACAGCCATTTCAGCACATCTGCCCGGGGATCATCATAACTAGGTGTTCCTGGTTGTGGATCTCCTGGTGAAAATTGAGAGTTAAGTTGAGTTAACAGAACATCATAAGGATTATCAGGAAATGCAGGTCCCCAGTCGGCAATCATATCCGACTGATTTGAATACCACCAGTTAAAAGATGTACTCAAATAAGGGTTGGGTGTGCGAAGCACTCTGCATCCGGTGACATCGGGAGTAACCAGACCGGCACAATTTCCCTCAAAACCAACTAAAGCTGCATTAGCCAGCCAGGCAGTTTTGATGCTGTCCTTGGGATTATCCATATTTCCGCCGTACTGAGGTGGAATTGAAGAAATAAATCCGGTCACATCGTCCTGGGACTTATCATCTGAATACAACGCTCCGGTTGGTCCGCAGTCTCCATCCATGTATAAACCGATATATACTTCTCTTAAAGTTCTTCTCCCGATATTTTTAACCCAGAAATCAATTATGATGAAGTCTTCAGCATAACTGTAACTCCAGGCATAACTGTTCTGACGGACTTCTAATCCCAGAGGACGGTGCCAGGGACCCATACTAGGAATGCTGGGATCAGTGTAAGTATCTGTATATACTGCAATAAAATCCAACTCGGAAACTGCAGTGGTGTCAAATACCGGAGATGTGGGAATATTTGAGCGTTCCAGAATAGTGTCTCCAGGATCAGTTCCCGGATACATTTCTCCTTCATGAGCCCATCCATCAACACCTACTGTACATAAAGTGTCTCTTCCCACAATTGCTCCAACCCACAGTGCTCCCTGAAAAAGGTACTCCTGGTTGGAATAAGCAGGAAAAACACAGGAATAGGGCTCGGTTCCCCATTCACCTCCATTACCAAAAAATCCGTAATTGGTAAAGGTCAACCAGATATTACTGGCATTTTGATTTTTAAACTGAGTTGTCGGTGCAACAAGAGGTCTCATCTCATCTCTGGTTCTGGCATAAATTATATTAAACAGCAACAAGAGTGAGATGAATACTATAGCAACTCTCTTCACATCCACCTCCTTTAATTAAGCCTAAAGTTAACTGGAAAAACTAATTTAACTCTAATTGGTCTACCTGCGCTTTCCGCCGGAGTGAATCTGCACTTCAATCCGGCTTCTACTGCTGCATCATCAAACAGTGGATTGTCTGACCGCAGTACATCCGCCCGGTTGACCGAACCATCAATATCTACATACAATATTAAAATCACTGTACCTTCTATGCCCATATCCTGGGCAGCCCGTGGATACATCGGTTCCTGAAGATGAACAGGTCGGGGAGGGACTTCATAGACATCAACATATTCTGTACTGGTTTCAACCTGTTCGTCGGGTATCAGATTGGTGGTATCCACTTCAAAAGCTTCTGCAGCGGTACTTCCCAACAAGGTGTCTCCTTCTTCAGAAATCTCGATCATTCCGCTTTGTTCGGGCAATTGTTCCATCATCTGATCCTGGGGTTGTTGAATTTCCTGATGAATTTCTTCAACCGCCTGGAAATCAACCTGCAAGTTTACATCCTGCTGAACAGTGGTAACCTGCCGGTCTTCAGAAGGAATGTACTCGGGAATACTTGGTTCAGGTATAACCATAAATGCTACCAAATGTAAAACCAAAGCCAGTACAATTCCAACTCTTAATGGAACCGCAGTGTTCATTCTTGGTGTTTTCATAATTTTATCCCCCTAGTTGACTTTCTCTTGCTCCATAGTTTATCTGTATGGCTTGAACAACATTTCTTCCCCCTTGACGGGCTTCCTGGAGAAGAGAGTCAATATACACATAGGGCATATCTTCCTCTATCTGTAAACTGAATACAAACTGTTTCCAATCCTCTTCACTTCCACTGGTGTTAGCTCGATATTCTTCTAATTCATTGCGTAGAATCCCATCCACCTGGTCCATCGGATAAATTTGATCATCAATGGAAACTATAGGCAAACGGTCATTAATATTCCGAGAAGACCATCCTAAATAAATATGATGAATTCTCCTCTGCTGGAGCTTATCTGCCAAATCACCGGTGGGAAGAGTAACGTCAAGCCCCCGTTCTTGCCTGAATACAGTTGAAACCATGAAAAATATTATTAATAAAAACGCAATATCCGACATAGAACTGGTGGGGATATTTGCTTTTGGTTGTTTCTTTTTAACTAATTTCATATTTCACCTACCAGCCGGTTATCGGTCTCAATTGAACACTTATCAGTGCAGAGACAGTCTGGTTGTTAAACCAATCTTCTTCAGGCAGATTGGGATAAATTCGGTCCAGAGAATCAGCTGCTTTTATCACTTCAGTATACACGTCCAGCATCCTCTGATAAGTTACATCTCCCTCCACAAATATAAGCGGTGCTTTCATTTTCCTGCCTTCAATAGCAGTGGATATTGAATCAAACACCACATTTTTTATTTCAGCAAAAGGGATTTTTTGTCCTCCCACTTTTACACTGTCCCCGGCAACGGTGGTATCTTGAGGAACCACTATACTCAGAACAACATTTTCCTGCGCTTCCTGAGTTTCACCGGTAGGGGGCAGTTTAGTTACCATTCCGGTGTCTTTTTCAAAATGAGTGGTAACTAAAAAGAATACCAGGAGAAGAAAAGCAATATCAGACATAGAACTGGTAGGTATTTCAGCTTCCCGAGATACCTTAGCGCGCAATGCCATATCAGCCCTCTACTTCCTCTTCCAACACTGATTCCGCTAACATGGACGACGCTTCTTCATATTTTCTGGTAATAGTATTTATTCTGGAAGTAAACCATACATGGAAAGCACTCGCGGGGAAGGCAATCATCAAACCGGTAGCAGTTGTAATTAAAGCCACCCGGATACCATCAGCGACAATAGTCGGTTCAACTGTACCCGCCTGGGCAATAGATTCAAAAGCCATCATCATTCCCACTACTGTGCCCAGGAATCCGATAAGAGGGGCAATATTTGCCACCGCTGCTAATACCAGCATACCCCGGTCCAGATAAGCCAAGCTTACCAATGCCTCGGTATCTCTGGCTTCTTCCATATCTTCTTTACCATATTCTGCCTTATCTAGCATAGCTGCAGAAATTCTGGCTATTGCGGAATCATCTTTTTTTGAACTATTTAAAGCGGCTTTTATTCCATCCAATCCTTTTTTAGCTTTAATCGTTTCAATTAAATTATTAACGTAATCAATGGGGTCAGGACCAGTTTTCAGATATAAAAAGATTACCCTTTCCACAATAAAAATTAATCCAATAAGAGCAGCGATAAGTAACAAGTGCATTGCCCATCCACCTTCTCTATACAAGGCAATCACACCACCCTGGTTAACTACCGCGTTAGCGACCACTAAACCAAAATTCACTTCCAACCTCCTGGTTTCATCAACATTTAATCATAAATCAATTTTAAAATTTATTAATTGCAAGCAGAAATATCCAATATATTTATTGGATATTTCTGCATTTTACCCTAGTTAAAAGCTGGCAAAAAACCCGACCATAATCCTGCGGGGATCGGAACGATTGGTAGGATCGGACTGTATCTCAGATCCATTTCCATTCCAGGTTCCGGTATCTTCGTTGACATCCAACACATTTTTCCTGTTGAACAGGTTATCCACATTAACGGTGAAACCGTAGTCAACCGGGCCGTAGCTGAAGTTTTTTATGAAGTTCAGATTCCACTCGATATGATAGGGCATCCTCATATAATTTTTCCCAGCTAATAAATCGTAATCGGGATTATCAGTGCTGGGGGTATAGGGAAATCCGCTGCCGTACTGACATTCAATGGAGAAAGTCCACTTGTCCGGAACAAATCCGAACATCTTTTCGCCTTCACCAGCTTGGAGGGTAAGATCTCCGGTAACTGCATGTCTTTCATCCCAATTCAAAGGATAAGTCTTCAGGGGAATTTCCTTGGGATCATCTAATTGATAATTATCTCTTTCACTGGATCCCTTACCATAAGCCCACTGCATAGTGTAGCCAAGACCGACTCCCCAGTAATTGCGGACATTCTTTTCAAAACTGAAATCAAAACCTCTAACATTACCGTAATCCAGGTTGGTGTAAATCTGACCGTCAAAGGGAGGAGTTCCTCCACTCATCAGTCCCACCAAACCGCGGATATCCTTGAAGAAAGCTCTAACTGATACTTTAGAATAGGAGTTAAAGGCATGGTCCAAACCAATTTCGTACTGCACTGTCTTCTCCGCATCTATATCTGGATTTGTGTAAATCTTCAGTGCGGATGTACCCTGCTGATTTGCTCCGTATAAGTACTGTAATTCCGGAAGCTGGATGAATCTACCGTAGGAGAAGTAAAGCTTGTCCTTGTCAGTGACGGGGAAAGCAATACCCAGGCGGGGACTGAAATCGTATTTATTGGTAGTCTGAACGGTGTCTCCGCTTAAAGGATCGGGATAATTGGAGAAAGCATCTCCGGGAACCCAGAAATCCAGTCTCATTCCTACATTGATAATCATCCCTTCTGTTTCCAATTTGTCCTGAAGGTATACTGATCCTCCCATGGGTTCAGCTTTGTAACAATTTCTGAACACTCCCTGGTCGGGATAAGGTTCCCAGGGTTCCGGCTGGATTGCACCGGTGTAGTAGAGGTAAGGATACTGGATACTGTGGTATTGAAGCTGATAGTAATCAAAGCTTCCGCCAAATTTAACTAAATTTTCCCGGTTTAGCTGCCAGGAAAAATCTCCCATTAAAGACCATCTTTTAACCTGTCTTCTGCTCCAGGCTACCCATTGATCGTACTCCCCTTGATTGAGAAATCTAATTCCATCATACTGCTCGCTGCGGACGAAGATTTCCTCAGGGAAGGTCCCCGGATACCAGTAATCAGGATTGTGACCATGATCACGGGCAGCGGTATTGTGGAAAAATCCAAATTTTAAATTGTAAAAGGCTTTGGAAGATATGGTGTGATTCCACCCCAAAGTCCACTGGTAGGCAATATCCTGAGCAACCATTTCATTTTCCACATTGTACTTGTAGATATGCTCGTAAGGAACCTGCCATTTCCAGGTTTTATTGAAGGAGAAAATTAATTTTTTAGTACTGGTTAGGAGATAGGCTAACTTTGCATTGGAAGTGTAACGATTGTACTGTCTCAGAGGAAACAATTTGTTATCTTCCATAATATCAGACTGAAGCAGAAAATCTCCCGGAGTTACCCAGCCCCGGTAGTTGGTGGAATCCGGAGAGTATCTATTCTGGGCGTAATCGAAATCATTATTAAAGCCAACATAAGGAGTACCGGTATTGTACCAGTATCCGGTAGTGGATACAAAAAAGGTTAAATAACCGGATTCCCTTCCCTCTTCTCCTCTTCCTAACAACAATCTGCTGAGGGGCTCGGGTCCACCCAAGGAAAATTCATAACGGTCTGAATTGAATGAATAATCCCGGTCAGTTCCGGCAAACTTATCGGTTTTGTAACTCAATCTTCCTGAATAATTAGTTCTGCTGCCTTCTCTGGTGACCACATTGACCACCCCGGATTGAGCTTGACCGTATTCAGCGTTAAATCCCCCTGCAATAATATTCATTTCCTGCACCGCATTGGAAGAAATGTCAATGGAGAAATTACCAAACAGAGGATCTCTAACCGACATTCCGTCAACCATGTACAAAACCTCACCACCTCTTCCCCCTCTGACATGGATCTCCCCGCCTTGCTGAGTGGCGGAAGTTGATCTGGTAAGAGCTTCTGCAAATTGATCAATACCCAATGCTTCCATCTGCTCTGCATTTACGGTTACCTCTGTAGCGGTAACGTCTGTGGCAATTATTCTCTGCCCATAGGTGGTAACTTCAATACCAATTTCCAGGGCTTCAGATCTTAAGGTCATTGGACCGACATCCGTAGTCCGGTCTACATGCACCACTACCCCTGCTTTTTGGGCGGGAGTAAAACCTATCATTGCCGCCTGGACAGTATAGGTTCCCGGGGGTACACCAATGATATCAAATTCACCTTGGGCATTGGTTAATCCACCAAAACTAGTATTAAGAACCATTACCTGGGCATAGGGAACTGGATTACCTCGGTCATCAACTACTCGACCACGGATTTTACCCGTAGTTCCGGCATAAATCATAACCGGAATAACCAGAAGTAAAACCAAAAAGCTCCACAACTTCACCCTGAAATGCATACATACCTCCTAGCTTATCTTTTAATAAATGTTAATTTTCTGTTAACCTATATATTAAAACTACTTCCTTAAATCGTCAAGTAATATCATAACTTATTCAAAAAAACCAGTTTACCTAAGGTATACTAATAAAGGTAATTTTATACAACAAAAATAAATAGACAAAGCCAAAAATCACCTTATTTGTCTACAATTTAACACCATTAACGATGAGACCATCTGAAGTACATTCCTGAAGCAATAACTGCAAATAAACCAGAGGCTAACAGCATTATTGCTTCAATAATCCCTGATGCCCCTAAAGATCTCATAAGATCAACTGGATCTTCAACTGAACCTACCTCGGTAATGCTTAGAAAGTGAAATACCACCGCCACCAACATGAACAAGGAGGACAATACTAACAAGATCCAGAACAGGGGAGGTTTCCTGATCAGTCTGAGTAATTTTCTAAGGATTAATCCAAATATGATCAATACAATTATCAGACCTACCTGACCGATAACAAACAGCCATTCTGCAATTATTGTTTTAACCATTATTGCTTCCTCCCAAACCTTTTCTTACGTCTTCCGGAAATAACCCGGTAAAATCTGAATATTCCAATTAAGGTAATAATTGAGGAAATTAAAAACAAGCCGTATCCAATATAACCAATTCCGCCCACCAGCCGGTACTTTCCCTGTAATACCAGCAGACCGGCTTGGATAATAGCGTAGAGCAGAATCCCTGAAGGAGCAATTACTAGAAATTGCCATTCTGTTGCTTTTCTAAGCACCTTTTCATAATTTCTGGCTGAAAGTCCTAATAATAAAAATGAAAGCCATAACAGAATTGCCGCAACCACAATTCCCCAGGTTTTCATTGTCCACAGTTGCTGGACATCCTGGGGCAAACCTCCAGAGATTAAAACCAGCGGCAATAAATTCATATTTAAACCTCCCTTGCAAAATCAACAATTGCCTTGAGGACTTCTTCCTTCATATCAGAAGCAGAAGATGGTCCAATAAGCAATGAAGTAGAATTGTGAAGTTTATCAACAAGAGTTTTAATTTTTGTTCCCTTGAATTCAGATTGTTTATCAGGATTGATGCCTAAATCAGTTAACTCGTTTTCCAGGATAGCATCAGAAAAATCTTCTAAATATTTTTCCAGAACCATGGCAATGGCATTGATTACTTCTTCTGAATAAATTAACTCGGGCTGAGGAGGTTCTGGTTCAGGAGTGGGCTCCGGTTCAGGTTGAGGAACAGGTTCCGGCTCCGGTTCCGGAGTGGGTTCTGGTTCCGGCTCAGGCTCCGGTTCAAGCTCCGGTTCAGCCTCCGGTTGAGGAGGAGGAACAGTTTGTTTTTCCGCATCCAAAAGAGATTCAATACTGGGTTGTTCTTCTTTTTCCTCTATCTGTTCAGTAATTTCTTCTTCTTTTTCAGCAACCTCGGGGGAAGGTTGTAGTGTTTCCGGCTGTTCCTGAAGGGTTTTAATCATAGCTTCAATTCTGCGTAATTGAAGCAGGGAGGAGATGTCTTCTTCCCAGGTTAAGCCGATGTACTTTTGATCAATATTTACAAAACTGGCTGAACCGTCAGTTGCTCTTAAAATTATTGCTTTCACCGAACATTCAGGGATACTGCTTATGGCGCCTTTTAATGAACCAATTGCTCTGACCAGATCATTATCTTTAACATCATCTTTCCACAGACCAAACCTTCTACACTTATCCGGTTGAGGTTGAAAGGCAAATGCCGCTCCGGTTGCTTCTTTTAGAGCTTCTGCTTCGGTCATAATTTATCCTTTTTTTCGGGCAATGAATCCCATCTTCTGAATAACGGTATGAACCTTTTGTTTAGCATCATCAGGTCCCAGTTTTTGAATAGCCAGCCTGCACAGGGAATCAATTAAAACTTTAGATACTTCATTTACTTCAGATTCAGCAATATCTTCAATTGAATCAGTAACCGAGAGATTGAAATTTTGAATTTCCAAATGTTCAATTAATTTCTTTTTTCCCCGGAAATCTTCTAGTTTTCTTTCAATTACATCCAGCCAAGGTTTTCTGTCCTGATCGCCTGAAAATTCTTCCATTAATAAATTAATCTGTTTTAATTTACTCATTAACAGCCTGAATTCCTTGGTCATGGCAACATCTTGAGGTTTATCCTTTTTCTGGGTAGTATCCGGCTGCATCGCTTTAATTCCGCTATTGGCAACGGTGTCCGGGTCCACCCCTTCCTTGCACCTAAATCCGATGATGAATATTTCGTCAATCATTACCACTACATAACCATTCTCGTCTTCCACCACCATGTACCGGGGTTTACCTAAACCTAAAGAAGAGGAGATGGGAGTACTTACCGAGCCTAAAAAAGCAGCGATGTCGTAGAGAAAAGAATCAGACTCACCTGAGGTAAATAAAAGATCACCGTCATTAGCAGACAGCACTTCTATGGTTTCAGCATTTCCCTGCTGAAATATTTTCTCACCAATAGTTCTGGCTTTTTCCCTTATTCTCACCATAACTGCTATTTATCCTCTCTCTGGGATATCTTCTTCATTACTTGATCATACTTGCGTTTGGCAATTATCTTTCCGTAATCATTAACTGCTTTTTCTAAGATCATCCCTCCCAACCGCTGCATAAATTCGTTTATGACAGTGGCATTGCTGGAGCTAATATTATCCTGATTTAATCCCAATCCTTCTGCATTCCATATAAAAAAAGGAGCAAGCTTAGATCCGTCCGGATCGTATTTATCAACTTGTTCTTTAAGATAATTTATCCAGGAGGGGATTCCCACTCCTCCTTCACCGTAAACTTTAACCAGTTCATTAACCTTGGTTAAGGTTGTATTCAACTCTCTTAATGCCGCAGCGGGATCCAGAATAAATCCCTTTTCAATCAACCAGCTTATACTGGCATAGACTTCCAGAATTCCGATTTCAGAAGTTTCAATGACATCCTTTAAGGTACCTTCTCCGTCAGTGAGCACAAACACTTTCCAGTCACTTTTTCTCAAGGTAATGGGTTCATTGGAGTTAAGCCGGGTTGCCCTTTGCAGAACGGTATCCAAAGGAGGAATTTTTTCCATCAATTCACGTAATTCAATGCGCCTGCGTTCAGCTTCACTTATCAACTGAGCTGATTCTTCAGCAATAGTTTCGGAGGGAGGAAATTCTCCCAGTACAAAAAATTCCTTGCCTTGTTGAGCCAGGGTAAGGTTATATAGAGCTTCTAATCCAACTTTATCATTATTAATGGCGTGAACAATTTTGCCATCCTTTATATATATTTCCCCTTTAATGTTTTCACTGTCAATTTTAAAAACCCCGGTTTTACGGAAATGGGATAAAAAATATAAGAGTTCGCTAGGACTAGCATCTTCAACTCTACATTCAATTGCCATATAACCTCCTCAACAAAACTTGTAAATAATTTATATACATCTAAAATCATGCTAAAGCAATATTGTTTTTACCTTTTTATGGTTAGTTTAGCTTGTTTTTTATTTTCATTCCAAACAGTAGATTTATACTTGCTTTCCCTAAGCTTAACTGCAGTTTGATGCTCCCGGTTAGTGGGGTTCCGCTTAATCATTTCGGTACAAA
>LKUE01000275.1 GCA_001412365.1 Desulfuromonas sp. SDB
TAACATGGTAAATAGTTTTCCCAGTTAAATGGTAAATAAAAATCATAGTGTCAAGTTAAGTCAATCTTTGAGCAGTTAATCATATCTTCTGGTCGTATATTTCATTACTCAATTCTTATCTGAATTTCTTTCCGACCTATACATGACTAAATCCTGTGAACTGATGATCAGGAGCTTTAAGAACAATCTATTTTTTTTACCCATTTGGCTCTCCATGCGGGAGCTTCAAAGTCTTCTGGCCAAAATTCAACTTGCTTTCGAATCAGCCCATTCTCAACGGTATGGAAAGTAATTGCTCTCGCTTTTTGCACTCCGTTGGTAACTGAAACATCAGTTACCACCTGGGTTCCCTCACCTATCAATGAGTTAATTTTAAAATCCCATTTACCCTTAGCCGGATAGTAAGTATTTATTTTAGCATAATTCTCACGTCCTACGATCAACTCGTTTGATTGAGGCCAAAAACATTCAAAATCTTCAGAGAGCTTCAAGCTTGCTTTATAAAAATCATTAGTCTGCATCTCCTTCCAAAATGAAAGCACTACTTCCTTTGAATTCATCTAACTCCCTTTTTATAGCTAACCTTTATATTTATCACCGGACAAATACCTTGCCGGAAAATGCTCTTAAATCTGCAATTTTCTGCTTGCAGCAGGGCATGATATCCTCTGGTGGTTCCCCAATAGGAAAGAACTTAGCATCCTCGATCTCACTTTTTTGAATCCGCATGATTCCAGGTTCGCCTTTCATCAAAAAGAAATGAAGCACCTGCTGAAGTTTCCCTCCGTCGGGATAATCAATGTTCCAGTCAGTTCCGGAATAGACGCCAATCAGCCTGTCCGCTATCAAATCCAATCCCAGTTCCTCTTTTATTTCTCTTTGGATTGTCTGCTGAAGCGACTCCCCGACTTCCTGTAATCCCCCGGGAATCTGCCACTTGCCAAGACTCCTGTTCTTCACCAGAAGGATCTTCTCACCCTCGACTATTGCCCCAGCAGTAGCGGTGACAATGAATCGTTCTACTCCAAAACATTGTCTTAATTTCTTCCAGTAGTCCATATATGTGAGGTTCAATAATTTTTATATTTCATTACATTCTACTAAATCAAAATTCGTTTAACCACTTAACTAATCAGCTAACTGATTAGTTTGAAAAACTGCTAAGATTATCATCTTAAGTGAATTGATATAAGTTATTGTATTCTTTCAACTAGATTTCCATTTACGAATTTATGCAAAATACTGGAAATAAATGTCTGGTAAGGTAAACCTTCTTCAACCGCTTTTCTTTGGATGTGAATAAGGTCTCGTTCGGAAATCCGGATATTTATGCGTTTATTCTTTCTCAAAGTATGTTTAGCGTATTCACGGTATTTACTGATTTCCTTTTTTACATTTGCTACTGATTTGAAATCACCTTTTTCATAGCTTTCTAAAATTTCTTTTTCTTCTTTATCTAATTTCATCTTTATCACCCCTTAAATATTTTTTCGTAGCTTTTCGGCTAGGAATAATTGTTTTTAAATATATTATTTCGTTTTCTTCAATAAAAGGTACCAAATATGCGTAATTATCTATATTTATGATAAACATCTTTTGACCAGGATATTTATCAGCATTTGGATGTAGAATTACATCTAACACAAAATCGTTAGATATGTAAAAGACCACTTCTTCAAATGAAATACCTCTTTCTGCTTTTAACTTCTCATTTTTCTTTTCATCCCATTCAAATATTTTCATACCTGTTTAAAAAGTACCATATTGTGTGCCTATTGTCAACATTAAACTAATGTTCATCTTTAATATCGGATCTACAGAGGAAAAGTAACCAGTTAAAGTGATTTCTGGGGAAAATATTATATATGCTTTTAATTACAATATTCTTGAATTCTTCGATTTCGGACTTTAATGAAATCGATATTATGTTTCCGTTACTCAAGATACATTTCTCTGTTTGATGGAGAAAATCAATTCTCCACCCCATCATGTTGACAACAAAAGCACTCTTGATCAGGTAGTCGTGGACATTCGCTGGTTGCAGGGCTTTTTATCTATCTTATTTATTCTCCCACTCTTCTCTCAACATGCCGTAATGCATTAGATCTAACCATTCACCTTGCCAGAATTGCATATGCCGTTGACATCCTTCAAAAATAAAACCGATCTTTTCTGCTACTCTCATCATTCTTGGATTTAATGACCATGTGTCTAAACATAGCTTATGATATTGAGAGTTGGCAAATAGATAATTTACCCACAAATTCAATGCTTCAGTGCCATATCCAAAATTAAGATAATCATCTTCACATATATCGATACCAATAAACCAGACTAATGGATTGATTTTTCCACCATACCGATTTACCCAACCTAATGGCTTATTTTCAAATGTTGTAATAATTGCTAGTTTCCTGGGGACTGAATCATCTTGTATGTTCATCCGTTTTTTTCTATCATCTTGATTTTGCTTTTCTTCACTCACTCTTTGTGCCCAAGGTGCATCTAACAACCGCCATTCACCCTGTTTCTGCCAACGTCTGTAATGATCTCTATCAGCTTCCACACGAGTACGAAGCATGACAAGATCGCCCTCTGAAAGAATTTCATATTCTTGCTCGTTACCTTCTAACATTATTTCTCCTATCAGTCGCCCTTGTATGATTTTAATCTGTTAACCACTCAACAATTAAGCTCAGCAGACTAAAATTACCGTAGCTGCAGCTTAACGATAATATCACTAGCCGCTTGTTAGGTTTCTCTATTCTCATATTGTATTCTAGGATATTCAACCGGACATGATCGCTAGAGTGAACTGGTGTTGTGAAAAATTCAGTGTGAGAATTTCTGATAGATTCCTCACAGATCAACAGGTAAAGGGTTCGACATTGCCTGAATCAAAGTATTGATCCATGGCGAAAAATGTCCTGCATACCGCTGCTGGAGAACCTCTAATTTCCAGTCATT
>LKUE01000276.1 GCA_001412365.1 Desulfuromonas sp. SDB
TTTATCTTCTCGTTAGCTTGTTATCAAAAAAACATTCAAATCACAATATCATAAGAGTACACCGAAAGTCGGGGAAGGGCGACACTAAAGATAAGGCATGTTCGTCCATTAAAAAAGTATCAGGTAGGCTTCACAGTTCATCGGAAACGAAATCGGGCATTATTTATTATACTTCTGGATAGTAAAGCCTCAACAGAGTTTGATTCGATAAGTATTATTGATTTGAGGGTTGAGAAGGCAAAGCGCTGGATGAGGGAGATTGTTCTTGGGTATATTTCCGGAATGTTTTAGGGTTTTGTGATTTGGCTCCATCAATTGATTTTTTTTATTTTCCACGAATAAGAGCGAGATTTTATTGTTTCCCAATCTAAGCATAAGTCATGCCTGAAAGGTATTACGCCCACTCCACACTAAATCCGGATAAAAGCGACTGGCAATCGTTAAAAACGCACCTTGCAGGCGTTGCAGAGCTGGCCTCAGGTTTTGCCACCGATTTTAATGGCGAAAAACTTGCCTATCATGCTGGCCTCCTTCACGATCTTGGGAAATATACACAGGAATTCCAAAAAAGGCTTGAAGGGCAGAAAATAATGGTTGATCACTCAACGGCTGGAGCTCGTGAGGCATCACAATATTGTAATCCGTTACAAGCAAGAATCCTTCAATTTATCATAGCAGGTCATCATACCGGCCTTTTAAATTATGGGTCAGCTGCATCCGGTCTGGAGCGGAGACTCAATACTGCAAAATTATTCGATTATTCAGGCTATAAAAAGGAATTAAATATTGAAAATATTTCAGATGAAATGCTAAATCTTAAAATTTTTGATTTTGGATTTTCTTTCTCTTTCTATATCCGAATGCTTTATTCCTGCCTTGTTGATGCCGATTTTCTTGATACCGAATCTTTTGTCAATTTGGAAAAATCCGGTCTCAGAGGAAAATATGACTCTCTTGATAAGCTCTCTCTAAAATTTTATAGTTATATGGAAAAAATCAAAGCCGACTCCGAATCTAATTATATCAATAACCATAGGGATGGGATTTATAATCAGTGTCGTAATATGGCTGACAGCGATCCAGGCCTCTTCACATTAACCGTTCCAACGGGAGGAGGAAAGACCCTCTCTTCCATGGCCTTTGCATTGGAACACCTGAAGAGAAACGACCTGAAAAGAATTTTTTATATTATTCCATATACAAGCATCATTGAACAGAACGCCTCAATATTCAGAGAGATTTTCGGAGCAGAAAATGTTCTTGAACACCATAGTAATTTTGATCCAGATAAACAAATGACAGAGAAATCTGAATATTCAAGGTCATTAGAGGAAAAATTAAGGCTTTCATCTGAAAACTGGGATATTCCTATCACAGTGACGACAAATGTCCAGTTTTTTGAGTCACTGTTTGCAAATAAAAGTTCAAGATGCCGTAAATTGCACAATCTTACACATAGTGTGATTATACTTGATGAAGCCCAGATGATCCCGACAGGATTTTTAAGGCCATCTGTTATGGCATTGTCCGAACTGGTTTTAAATTATGGATCATCAATTGTTATCTGCACCGCAACGCAACCAAAATTGACTGAAATTCTTCCGGATTATATTAAATCTTTTGAAATAATGGATTTTCCTGATACTCTTTACAATGTTTTCAAACGAGTCAGGTTGTCCGATATTGGAGAAATCAGTGATTCTGAATTATCAGAACGTCTCTTTGAACATAAGCAGGTTCTTTGCATAGTCAATACAAGAAAACACGCCGTCTCTCTCTATGAACAACTGTCTCAGAAGGGTAAATGCTTTCACCTAAGTGCCAGAATGTGCCCGGTTCACAGGAGAAAAATAATTCAGGAAATCAAGGAAAAACTGAAGAAAGGTGAGATTTGCAGGGTTATTTCAACTCAGTTGATCGAAGCGGGTGTCGACATCGATTTCCCTACAGTGTACAGGGTCATGGCAGGGATGGATTCCATATGCCAGGCTGCAGGAAGATGCAACAGAGAAGGAAAAAGGAAATTTGGGGATGTATTTGTCTTTCGTTCTTCTGAAGAATATGGAAAGGCCATAGGCTGGCTAAGCAGAACTGCAGAGATTGGCGAGATGGTAATCGGACAAAAAGATGATCCGATGACACTTGATTCAATCGAAGACTATTTTAAGGAATTATATTTCCATTCCGGAAACGAAGGTCTTGACACGGAAAAAATACTCGAGATGATAGAGGAAAATGGCAAATCAATGAAGTACCCATATGAGGATATCGGGCAAAAATTCAGACTTATCAAGGATTCCACGAAAGACATTGTAATCCCCTGTGACGATAAATCGAAGGCGATAATTGAAAGAATCCGAAGGACCGGTTTTATTGGCAATGCTTTTAGAGAGCTACAGGGCTATGTGGTTAATGTATATCAAGATGAATTTGAGATTTACGAAAAATTGGGTTTATTAGAGTGTGTGGGGGAACGCTTTCATCTATTGCTGGATATTGGTAGCAATTATTCTAACAAAACCGGATTGTTAAATAGAAAAATTAATGGTAGAGATTCTTTATTGCTAATACATTAGGGGGTGATTGCAATAGGCTTTGGATTCAGACTGAAAGTCTGGGGCGATTATGCATGCTTCACTCGGCCTGAAATGAAGGTTGAAAGAGTAAGCTACGACGTAATTACACCATCTGCAGCAAGAGGAATCCTTGAAGCGATTTACTGGAAGCCTGCAATTTCCTGGAAGATAGATAAGATCCACATACTGAATCAGATAAAGTTTGACAATATCAGAAGGAATGAGGTACTGGGTACTATTCCTGTATCAAAGATTCAAAAGGCCATGAATGGCGAAGAAGTCGAGCTCTGCCAGGATGCAAATCAGGATCGTGCCCAGAGAGCTTCACTTCTTCTAAGAGATGTTTGCTATTGCATCGAAGCGCATTTTGAGATGACGAAAAAAGCCGGGTCGGACGATACACCAGAAAAGCATTATAATGTTGCACTTCGGCGGATGAGAAAAGGCCAGTGTTATCATTACCCTTATCTTGGGTGCAGGGAGTTTCCTGCACACTTTGAGTATATTGAAGGTGACATTCCCTGCTCATACTATTCAGGAGAAAGGGATCTCGGATTCATGCTTTGGGATCTTGAATTCAGCGAAGATCCAAAGGTGGAAGCCAAACCGGTTTTTTACAGGGCATGTATGTCGGATGGCATAATTGATGTCGAAAAATGCCTCTGCTACGGAGGATTATCATGATAATACAGTCTCTCTGTAAATATTATGATATTCTCAATAAAGATGGAAAAGTCTCAGGTCCTGGATATTCGAGTGCAAATGTATCTTTTAGTATTGTTATTGACGATGAAGGCAATCTAAAAAATATTATTGATTTAAGGACTGGTGATAAGAAGCCTCGCCCGAAAACGATGAATGTTCCTCTCCATAAGTCTCGTTCCGGAAAAAATCCACCACCTTACTTCTTATGTGACAATGCAAAGTATGTATTTGGTGTTGAAGAGGTTAATAAATCGAAGTTTAAAAATGATTATAAATCCTCTAACAAGAACACATTCACTGTTCTGGAAGAAACCGAAAAAGATGTGATTCTGGTCGATGAATCAACACAGGCCAGATTTAATTCCTTCAGAGAACTCCATCTTTCTATCTTGAAAAATATAGATGATAGGAGTGCAGTAGCCTTTGTAAAATTCATTCAAAAATACAGTCCTGAAAAATTTCTAGACAACCCTAAGATTGTCCAGTATAAAGACCAGATTCTTGATAATGCCAGCTTCGTGTTTTACCACGATGGTTCATACCTTCACGAGAAGAGTTCCATTAGACGGGCATGGGAAGATTATCAAAATAATTCAATGGATAGATCCGATTGTCTATCGCAGTGCTTGATCTCAGGAAATAAGGAACCAATTGCAAGAACACATCAGCTAATAAAAGGGGTTGCAAATGCACAATCTGCCGGAGCTTCACTTGTTGGTTTCAATGACAAGTCGTTTAATTCCTATGGGAAAACACAGAGCTACAATGCACCCATAGGTAAATATGCGATGTTCAAATACACAACTGCCCTTAATTATCTTCTCTCGAATCCAAAACATAGGCTCTCTATAGGGGATTCAACGGTTATATTCTGGGCTGATGCTCCCGAGGGGATGTATGAGGATTTTACTAAATATTTTATTAATCCTGTTGAGAACAAGGGAGACAAAAAATCCAATGACGGTAACTCAGAGAAGAGGATCACTGATAATGATTTACTTGTTCTCGTAAAGGATGTCCTTGATATTGTTCGTAAGGGACAGGATATACGCGATGTTGATTTAGGAATTGATCCCAAAAAAATGTTTCATATTCTCGGCCTTTCTCCAAACAATGCCCGTCTCTCAGTAAGGTTCTGGTATATGAATGAATTCGGTGATTTTGTTGAGAAGGTTTCTCAGCATTATTTTGATATGGAGATTGAAAAGGATAATTTCGCACCTCCTTTTATATCAACGTACAAACTGGTAAATGAAACTGTTCCAAAGCCACAACCATCTGAGAGGCCAAAACCGAATCCAATTCTCAGCGGGCTGTTGATGAGATCAATTATTAACAATACCCCTTACCCTGTTCAGATGTATAACGCCATTTTGAGCCGTGTGAAAGTCGAAAGAACAATTAATTCAGTCAGAGCCGGGTTTATCAAGGCTTACCTCTTTAGACTTGCAAGAACCGGTTCAGCCTACGTAAAGGAGGACATGATTACTATGAGCTTAAATGAAACAAGCCAGGATGTGCCATACCGTCTTGGAAGATTATTTGCAGTTTTAGAAAAAGCACAGACAGATACCAGTAAAAGTATAGGAAGTACTATCAACAGCAAGTATTTCAGCAGTGCTTCAACGACACCTGCCGTTGTATTCCCGGTATTGATTAAGCTTGCCCAGCACCACATAGCAAAATCAGATTACGGAGTCAGGATTACGAAGGATATCGAAGATGTCCTTTCAGGAGTAGATAAATTTCCACCGTACCTGAATCTTGAGGAGCAGGGCATGTTTATGCTTGGATACTATCACCAGAAAAAGGCGAATTATCAGAAGAAAGAAGAGGCAAAACCAGCGAAGGAGGCCTGATTTATGAGCAACCCGATAAAAAACAGATATGAATTTGTGTTGTTGTTTGATGTAGAGAACGGAAACCCCAACGGCGATCCCGATATGGGAAATATGCCAAGGGTCGATCCTCAGACCGGGCATGGAATTGTGACGGATGTTTGTCTTAAAAGAAAAGTTCGTGACTTTATTGATATGGTGAAAACCGGAGAACCGGGTTACGATATCTATGTCAAATCCGGTGCTATTCTTAACTTACAAAATAAAAAGGCCTATGATTCGCTTGGAATAGAGCCTAAAGGAAAAAAAGATAGTCCTGATGTAAGAGCCACAGAATTTATGTGTAAAAATTTCTTTGATATCCGGACATTTGGTGCTGTTATGTCCACTGACGTGAACTGCGGTCAGGTCAGAGGACCGGTTCAAATTAATTTCGGAAGAAGCATCGATCCCATATTCCAGCAGGAAGTTACCGTTACCCGCCTTGCAGTTACGAAGGAGGAGGATATTAAAAAGGGCCAGACAATGGGAAAGAAGCAGATCCTTCCATATGCCCTTTACCGTACCGAGGGATACATCTCTGCAAATCTTGCCAATAAGACAACCGGATTTAACGAGGATGATCTCGAACTCTTCTGGGACAGTCTTGTTAATATGTTTGAGCATGATCATTCTGCGGCACGAGGGAAGATGTCTGCAAGAAAATTGATCGTCTTCAAACATGCAACAGAGTTAGGGTCATGCCAAGCGCATAAATTGTTTGATCTGGTAAAGATCAATAAAAATTCCGGTGACCTTCCTCCCCGATCATTTAGCGATTACGATATCGAAATATCACAAGATGTTCCTGACGGTGTTGAATTAATAGAAAAGTTATGAACTCCTGCGTTTTTTCTGACGAAGATCTATTATCTCTGTCAGGAATACAACATTTCTATTTTTGCAAACGTCAGTGGGCATTGATCCATATAGAACAGCAGTGGAGAGATAACCTTCGGACAACACAGGGTCACCTCTTACATGAGAGAGCTGATGACCCGTATTTTAACGAAACGCGAGGTGTTATTTTATTATCAAGAGCATTTCCTGTCGTATCCTATCATCTCGGTTTTTATGGTATTGCAGATCTCGTAGAATTCAGGAAATCGGAGGCCGGCGTGTCTCTTCCCGGTCATGAAGGGTTATGGCTGATAAATCCTGTCGAATATAAGCGGGGCAGCCCGAAGATTGATGAGAGGGATGCGGTTCAGGTCTGTGCACAGGCCATATGCCTCGAGGAAATGTTTGGAACTCATATCGATTCAGGCGACCTTTATTATTATGAAACACGGAGGAGAATGACAGTTGATATTTCCGATTTCCTGAGGGATCTTGTATTTTCACTCTCGAAGGAGATGCATGATATATATCGTTCGGGACTTACACCGCCAGCAGTGAAAACCAGGAATTGCAGGTCGTGCTCATTGTATGACATATGTATCCCAAATCTCACAAAGAAGAGAGTCTCTGTCAAAAATTATATCCAAAAGCATGTAAAAAAAGCAACAGAGATCGATAATCCTGATTAGTAAAAGGTGGGTTTAGTGAGAAAACTTCTGAATACACTCTATGTCACCAATCCCGATTCATACCTTACGAAAGACGGGAATAATGTTATCGTAAAGGTTGACAGAGAAGAAAAATTTCGGATTCCGGTGCACAATCTTGAAGCGATAGTCTGTATGGGATATATGGGTGCAAGCCCCCAACTCATGAGGCTTTGTTCAGATAATGGTGTCGGATTATCCTTTCTTTCCCGTAACGGACAGTTTCTTGCGAGAATATCAGGCAAGATTAAGGGAAATGTCCTCCTCAGAAGAACCCAGTTCAGGTATGCTGATGATCCTATAGTATCCCTCGATCTCTCAAAACGGTTTATCATCGGCAAACTGGTAAACTGTAGAGCGGTTCTTGGAAGAAGCTTGAGAGATCACCGGGATGTTATCAACAACGATAAAGTCAGATCCATTGAGGGTTATCTTATTGATAATATTAACCGGGTTCCTGATTCCTTAAATTGCGATATCCTCAGAGGAATTGAGGGGAATTGTGCAAAATTTTACTTTTCTGCAATGGATGAACTTATTTTACAGCAGAAAGATGATTTTTTTATTAAAGAAAGAAACAGGAGACCGCCTCTGGATAATATGAACGCCCTCTTATCATTTTTATATACATTATTAGCCCATGATACTGAATCTGCACTGGAAACAGTCGGTCTTGATCCATACGTAGGTTTTTTCCATACGGACCGGCCAGGGAGAGCGAGCCTTGCTCTTGATATAATGGAGGAATTAAGGCCGTTTATGGCTGACCGTTTGGCCCTGAACCTGATTAATCTTAGAAAGATAAAGGGTTCGGATTTTATCAAAAAAGAAAATGGGGCTGTATTTATGACTGATAACTGCAGAAAGGAAGTTCTTGCTTCATGGCAGAAAAGGAAGCAAGACCAGATAAAACATCCTTATCTGGGGGAGAATATTCCTGTTGGTCTGCTTCCCTATATCCAAGCTATGCTGATGGCACGGTACCTGAGAGGAGATATCGATGGTTATCCACCGTTTTTCATGAACTGAGTGATATTAATGATGGTTCTTGTCACTTACGATGTAAATACAGAGACTCCTGAGGGGAGGGCAAGGCTTAGAAAAATTGCCAAACTATGTGTAAATTATGGCCAAAGGGTCCAGAATTCTGTTTTTGAGTGTCTTATCGACCCCTCGCAGTTTGAAATCCTCAGGCAAAATTTAATCGGCATCGTGGATGAAGAGAAAGATAGTATAAGGTTTTATTTTCTTGGAAAAAACTGGAAAAGAAGAGTGGAGCATTACGGTGCCAAAGCCGGTTATGATCCTGAAGGATTATTAATAGCATAGTATTGCGAACCTGAAGCAAACATGAATTTTCCGGGAGGTTCGCGGGTTTTTTAGAGATCTATTATATTAAATTTTTGCCGAGTTTTCAGAAACATGATTTGATAAATTAGGACAATAACTAAATTAGTAGCAATATGACATTAATTTGCAGTCACACCCTTCACGGGTGTGCGGATTGAA
>LKUE01000277.1 GCA_001412365.1 Desulfuromonas sp. SDB
GCATGTTTAGTTTTATCCTGCTGAAAAAATGCTTTGCCTAATTCCAATTTAGTTTGACCGATAAAAAGCTGATTGTTAACTTCTACTGCTAAATTCAGTGCCTTGGTTAAAATTTCAACAGCTTCATCAATTCTTTTGGTTTTCATATATACTTCTGCCAAAACATGAAGCGATGGAATAATTAAATTCTTACTTCCAATTTCTTCCCATAATTCATTTGCTCTTAAAATACTTTTTTCAGCTTGTTTAAAATTTTCTTTCTGGATATAGATTTTCCCCATATTAGTTAAGCAATGAGCTATTCCCAGTTTTCTACCAATCTTCCGATTAATTTCCAATCCCTTTTGTAAATAGATGGTTGCCTGTTCTAGCTCTTTTTCATCAATTAGTAAATTTGCCATATTATTAAAAGTTGCCCCCTGGATAAGTTTATTTTTAGCTTTTGCAGCTATCTCATTGGCCTGTTTATAACAATCCATTGCATTGTCGTTAAATCCCATTTCTTCAAAGGTTATTCCTTTGCCATTTAAAGCTGCAGCCTGTCCATCCAGGTCGTTGCACTTTCTTGAGATATCAATGGCTTTAAGACAGCATTGTTGTGCGTCAACAATTTCTCCTTGCCGAATTTTACAGTTACCTAGATTCATCCAAGCTCTGGCTAAAGATATTGATTGATCAAACTTTTCTAATATTTGAATTGCTTTGTTGCAAATATTAGCAGCATTATCTGCCCCCTCTAAGTTATTTACAATTCTTGCCAAATAAACATAAGCTTGGCCTAATTTTTCTTGCTGATTATTTTGTGAAGCAAGTTTTATTGCTTGATTTGCCAGATTCTTTGCTTTTTGGGGATCAGTATCTAGAAGCCTAGAACATTCTTTTAATAAACTTTCCAGTTTTTCAATATCAGCATAAGCTGCCATTGTATTTTAATTATACAAAAATCTTTTGATTTTATATATATAATTTGCACTTCCTGATGAAACAAATAAGACTTTTTGAATTTGTATTTGCAGTTAATTAATTTTAAATACTTGTTTTCCAGTTAACCTTAAGATTTATGGACTTGCTGGTTTAATTGATTCCGGATATCTGGACATCCTTTCAATGGCTTCAGGTGAAACATTTTCCAGGAAAGGGGTATTACTGTACACTGTTTCCAGCAAAATCCTGTTCGCCTCGGTGGTATATTCAACAAATTGATCAAGGACATCCCCACTGACAGCAAGGTTAATATCCTGAATCATAACCGGTGAATCTGAAGAAAAATCAACTGAAGATAAATCAATATATTTTATCTGTTCACAGAGGGAAGTAAAGAAATAGACTTTATTATTGAAAATATCATAAACCATACTCCACTTGGAAAAACTCCCATACTTAACTTTTATCAGGATACTAAATGCAAAATCAATTGGATCAACATTAGGATTTTCTTGATAATCCATTAATTTATTTACAATCATGGAATAAGCAACTAAAGAAAAATCAAGTTCACTGTCGGCATAAAAGATTAAGTTATTCTGGTTATCGTACAAATCTCCATAGGAAGTATAAAATTCAACTGAAGATTGAAAAGTACTATTGGTTAGCACCGGGTAAGTTACTGTTTTGTCAACATAATAGACCATCTCTCCATCAAGAAATTCAATTACCGCACAGGTTCCGCTGGAATCGCAAACCAGAAAATGAATAGGAACTGCTCCGGTATCAATTCTAACCTCGGCATTACTTTTTATCACTTCTTCCACTGAACAGTAATTATCCAACTGATATTGAATCCACTGCAATTCACCAATGGTTGACCTCTCATCGGGAGCAGGATATTGAGTGCTGTCCAGCCACATCTGAGCAACTACCAATCCTGCTTCATTGATGCCATCGGTAGGCATTTCTCTGCCGTATTGGTTAAAAGTTATACTCCCGTATTTTGAAATCCAATGGACGGGGGTTTCCCCTGAAATTGCGGTTTTTTCCAGATTTCTCTTGTTGATAATTACAAAACCATCCTCCACCATCCAGTCATAATTCCTGCCAAATATTAGGTTTTGATCATCAATCAGACAAAAGGTAGAGCAAGCTAATAAAATATTGGGAGTGATTAAACTTAGAATCAGAATGACATTAAAAATCTTCTTAACCATAACACACCTCCTGGTAACTGCTCTTAAATTTTTCCCAGCAAACCCTTAAACCAGTTGATCAGGAAATTGATATGCTCAATGCCGTACAACAGATTCTGGTAGGCAAAATAATCAACTTTCTGATTAAATAACTGCTGTTCAATTAAAACCAACTCATTTAATTCCCGGTTCAATCCATCCAGATAATAACTGATAATTTTTTTCTTTTGGGGATTTCAATAAATGAAAAGAAAAAAAATATTGAGTAGGACAATCTGGATTTTATAGGTTGGTTGTTCCATCCACTTAAAAAAAATTATCAAATCCCGTACCGGTAGATCAGACCTTCTCCCAGTATCTCAACTGCGTAAAGATAACCTCCAAATACTTCAATATCCCCTAAAGGGCTGATATACCAGGTTCTTCTCTGTTCCCCGGGATAAGGAACGGCAAGCTTTAAAACATCTATCATTTCACCCTGGTGGTCATAGACATCCACCCGGCAAAACGGTTGACCAAAAGTTTCTCCCCACAGTACATACAAGTTTCCTTTCTCGTCAACTGAAATGTCCCCTATAATCAGACTGGCAATTTGATCAGTGGTATCTTCAGGAAAATGTGGTTTAATCGGTTCAAAGGGCAATTCCCGAATGATGTAGTCAGGATCAACATTTCCCTGTTCATCTATCTTCACTATCCGGTATTCCCCGCTAAATGCAACATAAATATTTTTATCTCCATCCTGGGTGATATAGGATTGATTGGCAACTCTTTCCAGCCATCTTCTTTCCCGCCTATCCGAAATATTTACATCTACCTTGTCCACATATTCACCCAAAAGTTCTCCACTCAGATTATACTTTGCCAGTATCTTTCCGTTGGAAGGACGGGTGGTTAAAACATAGATGGAATTAGTGTCTTCTACTAATATCTGCCAGGGGCGGTATTCAGGATAAAATGAATGCCATTCATTACCCAGGGAATCGTAAATTTCAATTTTATTCTGATCAATGATGTATATATTTCCATAGCGGTCATATCCGATATGTCCGGGTCGGGATAATTCACTTACCGCATCACCTTCCCTTCCTATTTCCGCAATTAAATCCCCCTGCGAAGAGATAATTAATATTTTTGACTTAATATAATCCAAAACAATTAAATTATCCCTTATAGTATCGTATTTTACATATTCAGGTTGAAAAGTCATAGGTTCACCCAGGGAATCGTAAAAATCAAATTTAAATGGTTCTAATGCTTCCAGGTCAGGACTATCCCAGAACAGTGAAAAATCATACCGGTTACCACTGTTATTGACGGAACAACTGTTAATAGAAATTGAAAACAGTAAGGCTGCTTCAAAAATAATAATCCAATTTAAAATTTGGTATTTATTTTTCTTCATCTTCATCCTCAATTATCTCCACTTCATCTAAACCGATAATTTCATCTAAAATAACATATTCCTCTTTTGGTTGTTGTAAGTCTCTACCGGTCAATTTACTTCCGCAATTTAAACAGAACTTTAATTCCTTAAAAATTTTTTCATTACAATTAGGACAAATCAGTGCATCCGGTTCTTCTTTTTCCTTTTTCTTTTCATCTTTTTTTGTGGTCTTTAACTCTGCAGCTATCATTGAATTTTCAATTTTACACATGGGACAGATAATTACATTTGAAGAATATCTCCATATCCGGTAGATTATTTCTGGAATAAAACAAATCAAGATTAATCCCCATAAATAAAAGGTTGCTTGGGAATAGTTATATCTCAAATTAGTCAAATAAAAATAAATTGGAACAGTAAAGGCAAATAAAATTAATACTATTTCTATATAGCAGTTTCCCCTGATCTTTTTCCGGGGCTTGCCCTCATATCCACATTGATTGCAGTATAGTTCTTTTTTCATTTATCTTTAATATTTAACTTTAATTATTTTATTTTGGAAAATACAAATAAATATCAAATGGTTTTACTCCAAACTTTAACAAAATAATCATTATTATTGCGTGAAAAGAAAAATTCTTTATTTCCCTTAAAACCAATTTGTTCAGCGAATTGATTAAACCGAGGAAAATCAAAAAACAGATCTGCTGCTTTACAAAATTTCTTTATATCCTTCATTTTAATCCAGGAAGAACTCTCTGTTTGGTAATAATTCGATTTAAATGGTTCTGACAAATTACAGATCACCAATCTTCCCCCTGTCCTTAGAACTCTAAACGCTTCGGTCAATAATTGGGAAATCCCCTGAATTTCCGTCAAGCTTACATTACAGGTAACCAAATCAAATAAATTATCTTTAAACGGCAGATATCTGACATCTACCCCAAAAGCCTCCGTCCTTCCTGCATTTTTTAGATGATCTAACCGGTACTGAAGACTCCAGGTGCAGAAAATATCATTATCCACTCCATAAGCAAAATCAATTTCCTTTGCATTGTTAACCAAGCTGGTTAACAATGAACCGGAACCGCTGGCTAAATCCAAAATCTTCTTTGGTTTCAAGCAAAGACAAATATCTAAAAACTTGTTGAACATTTCATTTCCTGAATTTTTTATAAATTTAAGATCTGAGTATTTTTTGAATCTCATCCGGTTGTAGTAATTAAAGAAAACACCCGATTTACGGTATTTAGCTTTATTTAATATCTTTCTATCATAATATTTAAAATAATTTTCATCATTAAACGGTTTTCTGCATGGTTTTACTTTTTCATTCCGGGAAAGTGCCCCCTCTATTCCCATCTCACCTAATCTACCCAGAGAATCCTGATAACTTTCCTGTATATTAATTCCCAATGCTTTATTGATAGGAGGAAGCCAATTGGCAATAGAATTATCTTTTATAATTAACGGTCTTCCCAATACAATGGGAAAGAAATGTAGTCCTGTTTCACATAGAAGTTTTCCTCTGGATATTTCTGAACCACTTATCCGATGATCAACCAGAACTGGTTTTCTTCCGCAAACCGGACATTGCAGATATCTTAAATGAGATTTTTTCATTTAGCTTAGTTGAAATTTAATTCTTCACTTCCAGACAGATCTGCTTGATCAGAACAAACACCCAGACCCCAAAAGGAATTATAAAAGAAATAATTAAAACCAAAATTTCCAGGGATGATAAATTATTAATTGATTCAAAAAACAATATAACACAGGAAGTCATCAAGATAATGCCAATGGAGAACAACAGCATCATTCCTGCATTGGAGACATGTTTATAAGCGGAATGCTGCCTCATCCCCAGTTGATCTTCAATTTGCTTGCACCGGTCGTATTTTTCCTTTTTAGCTCTATTACTCATTTTTACCAGAAGTCCGGTAATTAAAATCAGGATAATTCCTATTTCACTGGCTAAGGCGACGAAGAATTTATTGGTGCTATGATCAATTTGACTGAAGGCAAAACCCAGCAGAACAATAATGGCAGTAGTCATAATACTCATCGAAGTCCACTGAAGATTATCATGGTGCTGAGCTGAATTTTGAGCCTGTTGATATTCGGTTAACAATATCTGTCTTTCGATTTCTTCCATCCATCCTCCTGGAATTATTTTCAAAAGTAATATTTAAAATTAGCATTGCCAGTTAACAAAGTGAATGTTTTTCAGCAAAATCAATTACTTTTCCTTTGATATATTTCCAAAATGACCCTAAATTATTTATGATGAAAAAATGAATAGAAACCATAAAAAACAATGGATAAATAGATATAATTTCAACATGAGGTCATAGAAACCCCAGTTTTTCTTTTCTATTAATAAATCTATTGAAATTTCAAGGAGAGGATTAACCTCTCCTTTTTTACTTAAATAAAATCAGTTTATTCAGCGATAAAGATACTTTTTGTGTATAAACCTTCAGGTATATTCAAAGATAGAATGTATTTCCCCGGAGGTAATTCAGGTGAAAATTCAATTGAATATGTACCTGGAGCTTGGTTGCTATTAAAAACAGACATTAAATTTCTTCCAGTGATATCAAAGAGATCTATGGATATCCTCCCAAAGGATAGGACAGAATATGAAATAGTGTAATCGCTTCCCTTGTTAATCAATTCAAAAAAACCTGGCTGAATATCACCCAAGACCGGTTCCTCTTCCACTGCTGATACAGATGTTTTGTCAAACCAGACACTATGAGTATTGTTATTATTACTTACCCACATTACACAGGCATTTGATCTTGCATAATCATAACAGACAGAAGGTCTGTAAAAATTAGATAATTGATTTGTATCGTCGTTGACCAACTCTGAATTTGACCATGAGGGGGGATTTGATATTGTACCTTGTTTATATCTGACCTCTTCTGAGCCCCCATGATCAACTCTGAATACTGAAAAGACATCAGTGCTGTTGTAGTCAATATAGACATCAGGCAAAAAAGAGTTATCAAAAGAGCTAACCAGCGTTTCTACAGACCAGGTCTGACCATTGTTTACTGAATAATAATTGTAGATATCTCTCTGGGAATAAGTTGTATCTGCTACGGTGAACAGGCAGAACCATGTTCCAGTGTTATGTGATCCTGCAATTGAAGGATCATATTCATTTAAGTGATTATTGGGATCGGTAGTAAAAGCGCCAGTCCATGAAGAACCTCCGTTTGTGGATCTGTAAGCTTTTACCTGTTCATCGTTGGTCTGGGGATATCCAGAAGGATGGAGTGAAGCTGCAAGGATTAAATTGGTTTCATCGCCGTTTTCAATATCAGTTCCGAAATAATATATTCCTTCTCCGACTGTACTTGCAATAGTGTCCACCAAATCCCAATTTGAAACATCCATATTGTTGGATCTTGCAAATATAATTTGAGATGAGTCTAATGCATAAATAACCATCTGATTCCAGGTAGCATAAATCCATTTGCTATTGTAGTTTGGTCCATCATTTGTTACCACGAAATCACGAATTTTAGAAATAGTATATCCGCCTAACGGTGAACCCCAGTAAATAGGAGTCAAAGTGTCTCCGGGAACAAAAACAATTGTCCAGGGTCGCTCTTGGAATGAAGTATTTACCAAAATGTAGGACATTATAAGGGTGTCATCTGCTACACTCAGTCTTGGTTCTTTTATTGATGATACCTGAGATGAAAAACTCGCTTCATCACAGGTTGACCATGTATTACCACCATCGGTTGACCTTCTAGTTACACGCAAAAAGCCTGAGCCTGGCGGATCATAGATAAAAACTACATAGAGGTCACCATTGCTCAGAGAAACAATATTGCCATCAAAACAATAATCTCTTGCATCTAACCTGATATCTACCCCCCACAGAGGAGCAAGTAATGACGGAGAAAGATGATGTTCAATTATCTCATCACTTCCCCTTGCTAAAGAATTTGAAAAATCGTAGGTCAGAGGATCAATCTCCTGAGTTCTGTTCTCTTTCCACCATTTATTTATGATCATCGAAAGCTGGTTCGCCTTCTCGATTTCACCGTTTTCTCTTGCTAAAATCATCTGATAGGTAGCAAGCTCCGGATCGAAATCGGATGGAACGACTACTTCTAAGGTTTGTTCCATGGGCGGAATGTATCCTACACCGTCAGATATTCCCGCAGGTTTTGCCCATACAATTGATACCAAAACAATCGTGAAAAAGACCATAAATACCGGTTTCACTCTACCTCCTTTGTTTTTATGAAAAGAGAATATCAAATTATATTTTATTAAAAATTGAAATAAATTCAACTCCTAATCAAATATCCCTTCATCTGATATGCAAGATTTTATTACTATTATACTTGAAAATCCAAATCCTTTGATTTGGAAAACCATCAATTCAAGTTTTTTCGTTAATTAATAAAATAACTATTTCTACGTTCAAAAATATCACAAAGAAGAATTTTCTAGAAATTCCAAACTCAAATTTTTTAATTTGAGTATCATGCTACCGTCGCCAATTCTTAAATTTTCTGATCATTTCTTGATCATCATTTTCAACGGCACTTTTCATTCCCTTATTCAACATCAGTATAGCATCTTCTTTTTTATCCATTTCAATTAACAGCTCAGTTATTTCAAGATAGTATTCGGGAAGATGGGACTTTAGATTATTCTTCTCCAGAATTTCGATAACTTCATTATAAGTTTCCAATGACTGCTTGTATTTTCGAATATTTTTGTAAAATTGGGCAATATTCCCCAGTGAAAATATGACTCCTTCCAACATTCCAATCTCTCTGGCAATACTCAAAGACTTTTTAAAATTCAGCAGGCATTTGTAATTTTGCCCTAAAATCCCGTAAACGCTGCCTATATTCATATATGCCTGTGATAAACCGATTTTATCTTTAATTTTCCTTGAAGTTTCCAATCTCTTTTTATAGTAGAATATAGCTTTATCATAATCCTTCTTGAGATAATAAATACCTCCAATATTTGAAAGAACCGCTCCCAGACCTTTTACATCTCCAATTTCTTCAGTGATCACCAAAACTTGCTCATAATATTCCATCGCCTTATCTGGCTGCTTTAAATAATGATACGCTAAACCCATATTCCCCAGGGAGTAATGCTGTTCCTTTCTATCGCCTAATTCCTTGGCAATTTCATACTGCATCTTGAAATATTCCAGAGATTTTTCATACTTCTTAAGTGAAAGATATAAATTTCCTGTATTTCCGTATGCCCTTGCTTGGTTGATTTTGTCATTTAGTTCAATTGAAATCCTCAATTTCTCATCCAGACACTCTTTACCCTCATCAAAATTTCCCTGTATGATATTTATCACTGCCATATTTCCTTTAGCATCGGCATATTGTTTCCGGTCATTTAACTTATCTGATATTGACAGTTGTATATTATATTTACTCAGAGCTTTAGGAAAATTACCCATTGACCAGTAAATATGACCCAAAATCCCACTTGCCCTCGCATAATCCTGTTTTGCCTGATATTTCTCAAAAACTTTTACCGCATCCAGGGCATATTTAAGTGCTGGTTGGTAATCTGAGATTCGATCCAGATGTTCAGCAAACATTATTTTAATTTTTGCCAGGTATATTTCATCTTCAAATTTTTCTGATGATTTTAGCAGTTCTCTGTACAATTTTTCAGTTTTCTCCCACTCTCCTATCAACTGCATTATGTCAGCTACCTTCAGAGAAATATCAATATATTTTTTCTTTATTTTGATACTGTCTTCACTTTGTTCTTTTTTTCTGAGGTAAAAGAGCAGTTTGTTGTAAAAATCAAGAGCTTTGCGGTTTTCAAATTTTTCCTTGGAAAGATCTCCTGCCTTTTCAAGATATTCCAGTGTCTTATTTCTAATTTGCGCTTTTTCATAATGATTAGCTAATTCAGCGTAGTGCTGTTCTAAGGAATCAATGTTCATCTCTTCTATTGTCTCTGCTGCAAGTTTGTGAAGATTCCTCAATCTTTCCTTGAGTTGCATCTGATATATGCTTTCTCTAATCAATGCATGCTTGAAGATATAAATCAATTCATTAAGAGGGAAGTAAATTGACTCTGTTTCTCCTTCCCGAAGAAGATTTTCAAAATCATCGAATTTCAACATTTTCCTCAGTACATTTACCACAAATTCTCTCCCCAATACGGAAGCGGTTTGTAACATCACTTTCAGTTCATCGCGGAGGCGGTCAATCCTGGAAATAATAATGGCATTGATATCAGAAGGTATTTCAAAAGTTTCATTTAATAGCCTGAAATCCTCATCTATTAAATTATTTTCACTCAGATACTTTAAAATCTGCTCCAGGTAGAAGGGATTTCCTTCACTCTGTCTGGATAAATAGTCCAGAGTATCTGTAGGGATATCATTTGCCTGAAGTATTATTTTTGAAAGACTATCTATTCCCTCTTTATCCAGATAGCCCAGGGTAATCCTTTTCTCCGAATTCCTCCCTGTCTTCAATGTAAAATTGGATCCGTCATTGTTGAATCTGCAGGTGGTTAATATTATAAAAGGAACATCATCTACATTCCTGGTCATTATATCAAGCCATTTCTCTGTATCCGGATCAATCAGATGACCATCCTCCAGTTCAATTATTACCGGTCTATATGAACTTTCCGCTATTATTAATTGCTTCATTCCATACAGAATATTCTCATATCTTCCCTTGCCGTTGAGTTGTTCAAATAATGAACCTTCCCAGAAAAGATTGACCAGTGAACCGAGAATTGATTTTATCCTGATCAGTTCTTTTTTTCCTTTTTCAGCTTGGTCAATTAAATCTCTGTACTTTTTCTCAAATGAGGAGAAATTCTCCTTATTGGATTTCAGTTCGGATTGATTGAAGTAGTCCTTTAAAAAACTCTTAATCGGATTAAAGCTGTTTTTCAGTATCTCGTCACAGGGAAGATACATCCAGGTGTATCTGTCCTTAACCCTTTCTCTAAGTTCCTGAAGTAGGACCGTCTTCCCTATACCCGGCTCCCCTTCTATATATACTATTCCTCCAAATTTTCCCTTTTCGATATTTCCCAGATAATCATTTAGCAGCTTCAGTTCTTTTTTTCTTCCCACCATTTCAACTTTATATCTTTCCCTCTTTTTCTTTTCACCAAGACAGTAAACCTGTACCAGTCTATTAAAACCTTTGAATCTCAATTTCCCCTTATCGGATACAATGTATTTATTACTGACTTTTCTCAGTATACTCTCATCAATTAAGATTTGCCCGGTATCAGCATAGGTCATTAATCTCGCAGCAAGGTTGATATGCCTACCCTGCGCGGTATACTCTGCCCGGAAACTGCTTCCGGTAAAACCGGCAAAAGCCCTGCCATAAGTCATGCCTATCTTCGCTTTAAATCCCTTTATTGCAATCACCCCTAATACAAAATCACATGCCCTGATCAAAAGATTCTCTTTGGTTACCGGAGCTCCGAACAGTATCAGCAGAAAACCTCCTTTGTCCCCAAAACTGACTCTGTTGAAATACCCTCCGTAATGATTTGCCAGTGATATTACCTTTGAAATATTCGCCAAGTATTTTCCTTTTTCCGCAAAGGAAATAAAACAGCTGACTACATCCCTGAACTCTCCCTTTACCTTCTGCCTTATTATATTTTCAGGAAAAAACACTTTTTGTATTTCCAAATCAGTAAATTCTGCTTGGTCATATTCATCTGTATCAGGACTTTCCCTGTCACCAGGTTCAATTAAATAAAAGCCACTCTTTTTTTCAAAACTTTTAAAACTGCTGCCTATTTTTTCCTTCAATGTCCTGTCAATTACTATTTCCCCTTTATTACAGTATTTTTCACCCTGAGAACCGATCTCTATCGCTTCACCTTTGAAAAAATAGGAATTCTGGTATTGGTTTTTGATTATTCCCCATTGAACTTCCCCCCAAGCTGCTCCTATTTTTACCTCCAGTCTGAAATTCCCGAATTTTGTCCTCTGATAACCAGTTTCTAAAAATACTTTCAAAATTTTTTCCGCTGATACTACAGCATTTTGGAATTTTTTATAAAAAGTTTTAGCTGATTTAACCGAAGGAAATATTGCATAAAAAGCGTCCCCGCCAAATGTAGATACAAATCCGCCGTATCTGTAAATGATTTCTATGGAAGGAGTGAAAACATCGTTGATAATTTTAGTAAGTATTTCCGCTCCTTCTTTTCCGTTTTCCATTAATTTCTGGGTCATGGATGTGAATCCGGATATATCAACAAAAAGGACTACTGCTTGTAATTTCCCTCTGTATTTACCCATTTTAAATTTTTCAATAATGTATCCGGGAACTAATGAATTCAAGTTATAATCACTCCCATTATTAATAATTTATCAGCAGTTTTTCATTCTGAAAATCAATAACTGTTTATCTACTAAAAAAATATAAACTCAAATCTTAGATTTAAACATCTTACTTGAGTTTAGAAGATGCTCAAAACTGAAATTTTTAGCAACTGATCTAATTTTATAATGCAATAAATTCTAACAAACACTTGACAGATAATCTTACATTTAATATACTGTCTTAAAAAGGAGGTCTAATGGATAAGATAAATAAAAATATTGGAAATAAAATTAGATTATTACGAAAAGAAAAAAATCTCAGTCAGGAAGAACTTGCTTCAATGCTAGATATAACTAGACCAATTTTATCTAATATTGAAAATAGTGAAAGAAAAATTAATGTAGAAGAGATAAAAAAGATTTCTAAAATTTTTAATATATCATCAGATGTACTACTTGGTCTTCAGAAACCACCGACTGTAACAATTATCAAAAGAAAATCTTCCAAAGAGCAGATAAGGATCAATGTCCCTCAACAGAGGCTAGGGAAATTTAAACAGGTTCTTCTTTATATATTAAACGAAGTTGGTTCAAAACCAAATATCGGAGAAACAGTTATATATAAACTTTTATATTTTATTGATTTTGATTTTTATGAGTTATTTGAAGAACAATTAATCGGAGCAACTTATATTAAAAACAATTATGGTCCTACTCCTGTAGAATTTAATAAAATAATTGAAGATATGATTGAAAACGAAGAAGTAGTTAGAGTAACAAGTAAATTCTTTAAATATCCTCAACGAAAATATTTACCCCTTATACAACCTGACTTATCTCAGTTAAAAGCAAATGAGCTACAAGTAATAAATTCAGTTTTAGACCGTTTATCTGATATGAATGCCTACCAAATCAGTGACTATTCTCATCAAGATATTCCATGGATATATACTGAAGATATGCAACCTATTGAATACGAAGCAGTTTTTTATCGAATTCCTCCCTACTCAGTTAGGAAATACGAGGATGAGGTTTAAAGAAGAAATAAAGATAGATGAATTTATAAAAGAATTTAAAAAATTATCAAAAAAATATCGAACATTAAATGAAGATTTTAATAATTTTATAAAATTTTCTCTTGAACCATTTCTTTTAGATCAAAAAAATAATAAATGCTCAGAGAGGTTATCAGATATTGGAGTTAGATATCCTGAAATATGGAAGGTAAAAAATTCGCTTCAAAATCCTTTAAGGGAAGAGGTGTCAAATCTGGTTTTAGAATCATCTATGCTTTCTACAGAGACTTAGAAAAAATAATCTATATAGAAATATATCATAAATCCCAAAAAAACAATGAGGATAGAGAAAGAATTAAGACAATAATTAAAAAAGACAATTAAAATTTATAGCTATTTATAAAAAAGTCACAAAGCAGGATTTCGCAAAATCCCAAATCAAAGATTTAGGAAGAAATCTATTCTTTCAGAAAACGTTAATAGTTCTGTTATTTTTTAACCAATGAATATAACTCTAAGTCGCTTGAATTATGATTTTATATTATCTTTAAATATATATTAATAATATAGTAGAAAATGCCAATAAAGTTACCTTTCATAGAAATTCTTAACTCAAATACTTTGATTTGAGTCAACGTCACCCCAATTGTTTTATTTTTAAACTAGTTGCCTAACAATATATAATTATTTGTAGATTGTTAGGCAAATAACTTGACATTTATTGCCTAACATTTTATATTAAAATAAATTTTGTTAGGCAATAAAATGAGTATTGTATCAGACATATTAAAAGAAGAAGCTAAAAGATTGTTAGCTCTGAAAAAAAAATATCAAAAAGAATTAAGTAAATTTCCTAAAGGTTCCTTATCAAAAAAAAGAAGAGGGAATAATAATTATTATTACTTGGTGTTCAGAGAAAAAGAAAAAATTAACTTTAAGTACGTAGGTAAAGAGAATTCAGATAAAGTAAAAAAATTAGAAAATGATATAAAAAGAAGGGATAGCATCAAAGAAAAACTTAAAAAAATTAATCGAAACCTCGATGAAATAAAGAAAGTACTTAATGATTAATAATGAAAATTTATTTCTAAAAATTCTAAAAATTTTTGAGAAAAAGGATATATTAAAAAATTTAATATTAGTGGGTAGTTGGGTTTTACCAGTTTATAAAGAATATTTTAATAATTCCCCTGACATACCTATTCTCAGAACCACTGACCTCGATTTCATTGTCTATGATTATCATAAAATAAAAATACACCGAGATCTTTTAAAAATTTTAAAAGAACTTGATTTCGAAATCCAGTATTCTGTTTTAGGAAATTTCCAGAAATTTATTCATCCTGATCTTGAAATTGAATTTTTAACTCCTCAAAAAGGGAAGGGGAACCGATAATGCATTAGAAATAAAACAACTTAATATTTCTGCTCAACCATTAAGATATATTAAATTTCTTTGTTCTTATATAATCCAAGTCCTTTATAATGATATAGAATTATATGTACCTGAACCAACTATATTTACAATGATGAAATTTCTTCTCTCGAAAAAAAGGAAAAATACAACCAAAGCAAAGAAAGATCTATATACAGCCATAGAACTAAGCCAATATTTAATTAACATTGAGAGAGAAAAAGAAAAATTCAAATATTATTTTAGTAAAATGCCCAATAAATGGAAAAAAGAATGTCTAGAAGTAATAAAAGCAGAATACAACACTTTATATTCAATTTTATCAAAATCCGAATGATTTCTATTATCTAATTTGAATATTTCGAGAGAGTTCTATAGAAAGTTAAGATTCAAATCAATTATATTGGAAATTATTATCTCAATTATTTTACTATTGCTATACTCAAAAATGTCACAAAGTATTGCACCGTCCC
>LKUE01000278.1 GCA_001412365.1 Desulfuromonas sp. SDB
CTCACTTCTCTGCCCGATATATCGTAAACCTTTATGCTTACCGGTCCTTCGCTAGCTACGCTGTAGGCGATTACCGCACGTCCCTGCATGGGATTGGGATAAACTGGAGCTAGACTGAATTGGTAATGGTCAATCTGGGGAGGTCCGGCTTGTTGTTCGCCTACCCCAACCCCCGAGCTGACTCCAATATTGATATCATCAAAGTAATATCCTTCTTCTGCAGAAACGGAAGTACTGCCAAATCTCCAAGCTAATCTAACTGCTCCGGATTGGGTGTAGGTATAATGCTGGAGTTGCCAGCTCATCTGATCTCCTGACCAAAATGGATCACCGGAATTAAATCCGTTTCCGGATCCAACATTGGTAGAAGTATATCCTTCATCAGTTTCAATAGTAGTCCAGGATGAACCTCCATCCGTACTGATTTGCAGTTGACAGCCGTCATATCCATTTACACATTCATACCAATGCCAGAAAGTCATCTCCGTTCCCGCTCCCACTGTAAATTCAGGAGATATTGCCCTGGCATTTATCAAGCCATTGGCATACATTCCAGTTCCTTCATTTCCCACCCACATGGAATGAGTAGGGCTGTGTGATTTTCTGGTAGTAACATGCCAACTTGAACTTCCCGAATAAGTCCAGTCTGCAGTATCTTTGTCTTCAAAATCCTCTACAAATACTAAACTTCCAATTCCTAGAGTAACCGTATCATAAACCTCATAACCTGCTTCCATCTCAGTAATTGTAACTATTTCTGCAAAATGAGGATCGGGAGTGGAGGCATCAATAGTTAAATTAAAAGCGTAACGGTCAAAAAAGCTGTCCCCGGGAATAATATTACCTGCAGAAGTGGTTGAATCATTGATGGTTAAATAGGAATCATCAGTGCTGATAGTAATATTAGTGTTAAATCCGGTTCCGCTGCCTGCATTGAAAACTTTTATTCCCAAATCAACAACATCTCCAGGCAGTATCTCTTCCGGTCCCCAATAACCAATAACTTCTACCATTGGTGCATTTACAGTTATATTAAATGAACTGTTCCAACTGCTGTCAACATTGTCCCAACAAGTCATTTCAATGGGAATTATATATCCATCGGGAATTGCATCTAACAATTGAATACTATGGGTAGAATTAGCTACTACCGTATCATTGGGAGCAATATTACCATATCCTGCGGTATCAATATTCACCGAGATGAACGTATCCGTAGAATTTAATATGCTGTAAACATCAAAAGCAGTATCTGCCCCCCAGTTTGCTGTAGCTAAACTCAAGGAATAACAGCAACCTGCATTTATTTGCCCATTGCTGTGGCCTCCGGTAATAGTATCGGTATAGGCATAAGCGACATAAGCGCCGGTTGAAGGAACTACATCCAGATCCTGTTCATAGATATAGTAGTCCTGTCCGGTGATCACTAGCTTCACTGTGGTTCCCGGAGTTTGAGGATCAATGGACACATTAACCGTTGATCCGGTTCCTTCCGCCCTGCCGATTATCTCTCC